>JBKJOK010000207.1:0-16205 GCA_046595595.1 Candidatus Limnocylindrales bacterium | reverse complement strand
ACTTCCGGGTTGCTGCCCGGCGGAATCGTCCGGCTCGTCCGTCCCGCCCGCCGCGGGATCGCTCAGTTCCGGCCCAGGAACAGGTACGACCGCCAGGCCTCGTTGTTCTCGTCGGCGAGGTACGGCGTGAACATCGAATACATGTCGCTGCGCGGCTCGAACGGCGGCCGGCTCAGGCGGAACCGGGCTTCCTCGACGGTCTTCCCGCCCTTGCGGTGGTTGCACGACTTGCAGGCGGCGACGAGGTTCTCCCAGCTATGACCGCCGCCGCGATGGCGGGGAACGATATGGTCGAGGGTCAGGTCGTGGCCTGTGCGGCCGCAGTACTGGCAGGTGTGACGGTCGCGGCTGAAGATCTCGCGCCGGCTCAGCTTGACCCGCGGCCGCGGCCGGCGGACCTGGTACTGGAGCCGGATCACGGACGGCGCGTGGTACTCGGCGCGGGGCGTCCGGATGATCTGGTGGTCGTACTCGATGACCTCGGCTTTCGCGCCGAATACGAGTCGGAACGCCCGCGGCAGGTTGCAGACGTTCAGCGGCTCGTAGTTCTGGTTCAGCACGAGCACGACTCCGTTCATCGTGGGCGCACGATACCAAGAACGGGCCGCGCTGCCGCGGCGCCCCGGCGAATATTCGCCGGCCGCGCCGGGCGGATCGTCTGTCCGATGTTCCGTACGGATCAATTCTTCACGAACGAGCACCGTCCAATCTCCCGATCGACCCGATCGGAGCCGCCTGGGAATTGGCCCACCTTCGTTCATCGCAGCCTGATCCACCACCGACATCGCCGGCGGCGCGGCCGGGCGCGGCCGTCCGAAGCCGCCCGAAGCCGCCCGAAGCCGCCCGAGGTGCGTCACCCTTGGCGCGTCAGCCGCGACCTGTCGCCGCACCGGTCGCGCGATCCCAGCCGCCGGCCTGGCCGACCTTTGTCGCGAGCGGCGTGCCGAGCGCGTCGGCGATGAATCGGGCGGCGACGAGGACACCTTCCAGCGACACCCCGTGGTCGAGGCCGATCGCGTCGAGCAGGTAGACGAGATCCTCGGTCGCGAGATTGCCCGCGGCGCCCGGGGCATACGGGCAGCCGCCGGTGCCGCCGGTCGAGGCGTCGAATGTCCGAATGCCGGCGGACATCGCCGCCGCGACGTTGGCGAGGGCCGTGCCGCGCGTGTCGTGGAAGTGGTAGGCGATCCGCATCTCGGGGATCCCCGCATCGACGGCCCGCGCCGTCAGTTCCCGGACCTGGGGCGGGACCCCGACGCCGATCGTGTCGCCGAGGCAGACCTCGTCGACGCCGAGCTCGAGCAGCCGGAGGGCGACGTCGACCGCGGCCGCCGGCTCGACGGCGCCCGAGTACGGACAGCCGAACGCGGTCGAAACGTAGCCCCGCCGCCACCAGCCGAGCTCGCCGGCCCGGGCGAGGACCGGCGCGAACGCCGCGAGCGACTCGTCGATTGTCATCCGGATGTTGCGGGTGGTGAAGGCGTCGCTGGCGGCGGTGAAGACGGCGATCGCGTCGGCACCGGCCGCTTCCGCTCGGGCCATGCCCCGCAGGTTCGGGACGAGGACCGGGTAGCGCACGCCGGGCCGCCGGGGGAGGGCGGCCATCAGCTCGTCGGCGTCGGCGAGCTGGGGGATGGCCGACGGCGCGACAAACGAGGTGGATTCGATCTCGCGGAGGCCGGCGTCGGCGAGGAGCTCCAGGTAGCGGAGCTTCGTCGCGAGCGGGATCGGCCGGTCCTCGTTCTGGAGCCCGTCGCGCGGCCCGACCTCGTAGATCCGGACTCGGTCGCCGGTCACGTCCGGCGGCGCCGGATCCGCGGTCACGGGCGGGCGATCAGCCGAGGGGCGGGTCGGCCGCCCGGTCGATCGCCGCGATCCGGACTTCGATCCGGGCGATCTCGTCGACGGCGGCCCGGAACGGCTCGCTGCCAAGCGGGGCGCCGTTGCGGCGGGCGCGGGCCGCGCGATGCAGCTCCATCAGCTCCGGACGCGTCGCGGGCAGCGACGTGTCGACCGTCGCCGGCTTGCCGTGGGCCGTCGCGGTGTGGTGCTGGCCGCCGCCGCTCGACGACGATTGACCGACTGCGCCATCCGAGACGGCCGTGCCGCGCTCGCCGGCCTGCCTCGCCGCATCGGGTTGATCGCGATCCTTCAGCTTGTCCGTGGCCATCGATCCTCCTGTCGCGACAGGGTAGCGCGTCGTCCCTCGGGCGGTCGCGGCCGGCGACACCGCTACGGATCGATTGTTGCGAGCCGCTGGCCGCGGACGACCTGCTG
Organism: Candidatus Limnocylindrales bacterium; assembly: GCA_046595595.1. Taxonomy (GTDB): domain Bacteria; phylum Chloroflexota; class Limnocylindria; order Limnocylindrales; family CSP1-4; genus CF-46. The sequence goes on along the minus strand of JBKJOK010000207.1, from coordinate 13,928 downwards.
CCCGACGACCGCCTCGAGCTCGGTCAGCCGGCCCGCGCCCGACGCGACGACGACGTGCTCCATCTTCATCGCCTCGAGGGTCACGATCGGGTCGCCGGCCTCGACGACGTCGCCGATCGCGGCGTGGACCGCGATCACAGCCCCGGGCATCGGCGCGACGACGTCGGTCGGACCACCGCCGACGAGATGGGCGGCAGCCGTCCGGGCCGCCCGGTCGACATCCGGCGGCGGGGCGACCCGGAACGCGACCGACCGACCGCCGACGTCGAGATGGACCGAGTCACCGTCTCGGACGGCGGCGATCGGGGGTTCCGGAGGGGCCGTGGCCGCGGCGACCCACCGTTCCGTGCCGTCGTCGATGGCCAGCCGCGCCCGCGCCGGACCGTTCAGCCGCCAGCCGCCTGCATCGAACAGGCGCGCCGCCTCGGCCCAGGCGGCATTCGGAGCCTCCGCGGTCGCCGCGGTCCAGATCGCGTCGAGCGTGTCGATCCGGGCCTCGCCCCCGACGACCTCGGGGCGCCGCACGAGCCAGCGCAGGAAGCGCAGGTTCGTCGTCAGGCCGAGAACGACGGTCTCGTCGAGCGCCGTGGTCAGCCGGGCGAGCGCCTCGCGGCGGGTCGCGCCGTGGGCGATCACCTTGGCCAGCATCGGGTCGAACCGGCCGGTCACCGTGTCGCCCTCGACGACGCCGGCATCGATCCGGACGCCGTCGCCGGCTGGCCAGCGCAGGGCGAGGATCGGGCCGGTCGCCGGCAGGAATCCGGCCTCGGCGTCCTCGGCGTAGAGGCGGACCTCGATCGCGTGGCCACGTGGCCGGATGTCCCGTTGCGCGAACCCGAGGGGCTCACCGGCCGCGATCCGGATCTGGTCGGCGACGAGGTCGCGGCCGGTGACGAGCTCCGTGACCGGATGCTCCACCTGGAGCCGGGTGTTCATCTCCAGGAAGAAGACCGCGCCCGTGTCGTCGAGCAGGAACTCACAGGTGCCCGCGCTCTCGTAGCCCACCTCGCGGGCGAGGGCCAGAGCGGCGTCGGTCAGTTGACGCCGGGTCGCGGGCTTCACCGCCGGCGACGGGGTTTCCTCGAGGACCTTCTGGTGGCGGCGCTGGAGCGAGCAGTCGCGCTCCCCGAGATGGACGACGCTGCCGTGACGGTCACCGAGGATCTGGACCTCGACGTGGCGCGGGCCTTCGAGAAACCGTTCCAGGACGAGGCGATCGTCGCCGAACGCGGCCGTCGCCTCGCGTCGGGCGGCGGCGAGCTGGGCGGAGAGATCGGCCGGGGCGCGGACGGTTCGCATCCCCTTGCCGCCGCCGCCGGCGGCGGGCTTGACGAGGACCGGATAGCCGATCCGTTTCGCGGCCCGGATGAGCGCCGCGTCGGTCTGGTCGGCGCCGTCGTAGCCGGCGATCGTCGGGATTCCGAGGTGGCGCGCCAGTTGGCGGGCGGCGGCCTTGTCGCCCATCGCCCGGATCGCGGCCGGCGGCGGCCCGATCCAGCGGATCCCGGCGGCGAGGACGGCATCGGCAAAGGCGGCGTTCTCGGCGAGGAACCCGAAGCCCGGATGGACGGCGTCGGCGTCGGCGGCCAGGGCGGCCGCGACGACGGCATCGATGTCGAGCAGGTCGAGGGCTGCGGGGCCGTCGGTGGCCGGCACGATCGCGACAATGCCGAGCCGCTCGCAGGTCCGGGTGATCCGGGTGGCGATCTCGCCGCGGTTCCCGACGAAGACCCTCGCGATGCCGGCACCGGCCGGGTCGGACGGTTCCGGCTTCGGTGCGAACGCGTCAATCGCGTCAATCGCGACGCGCCACCGGCCACCGACCCGACGCGCCGGCAAGCGTCCGGTCGAGATCCAGCGCTGGACGGAGCGCGTCGTCGCCCCGACTCGTCGCGCTGCCTCGCTCGGACTCAGTTCCTCAGCCATCGTGGCGCGATTGTCGCACGGCCTACGGCGCGAAGGGCGGCTCCAGCGGCACGCGGATGGCCAGCGAGTGGAGCGCCGCGGTACAGCACATCACCCCCAGGCTCATCCCGTAGCGGACCTCGACCTCGGGCAGCTCGGGATCGCGCCGCATGACATCCACCCCGGCGACGGCCTCGCACGCCCCCCGACGTGGCATCTGGCGCCGAACGAGACCGCTCACCATTGCGTCGCCACGCCGAGCATGACGAGAGCGAGCAGGCCGAATGTGATCGCCATCGTGAACTGTTGGGTCACGATCACGAACCACGCCCGTCGCGGCAGACGCCACGGTCCTAGGTCGCGCACGGCCGCGACGAATCGATCGCGCCACGGGAGTCGGTCGGCAACGTCGCCGCTCAGCTCCATGACCGCCAGCGACAGGTGTTGCCAGCGCTGCTCGTCCGACGGAAGTGCGTCGAGCAGGGCGAGAAAGCGGCCCGGGTCGATCGCGTCCCCGCGAGAGCGCTGCACCGAGAGGCGCAGGCGCTCGGCGGTCGCCTGGTCGGTCGGATTCGACAGCGTTGCTCCGTCAACCTCGGCCAGCGCGTCGTCGAGCCGCGTTGCATTGAACAGAACGAAGGCTCGAGCGACCGTTTCCGTCGCGTGACTCGGATCCGCGAGCCAGGCGTCCGTGTCGGCCGCGTTGATCGGGAAGGTCGGCCCGATCCGCGCCGCCTGGAGCTCGCCGTACTGGTAGATCGCGCAGCGGGCGGTGAATGCGTCGCGATCCATCAAGCCCACGACGACGAAGACCGCGGCGACCACCATGAGTCCGAGCACCGGGTTCCAGACCTGGAGCCCGAAGCCGATGACGGCGAGGATCGCGACGCTGACCAGCGCTCCGGCGACAAGCCACCAGCGCGTCGGCCCGGCCGCCCGGACGGCCTCGAGCAGGCAGTTCGGCTGGCGATTGGGACGGAGCACCGAGTCAGTCCTTCTCGGGCGCCCACGCCGGCCGGCGCTTCTCGACGAACGAGCGGAACCCCTCCTGCGCTTCCTCGGACACGCGCTGGCGGGCGATCACCCGGGCCGTGTGCCACTTCGACGACCCGTGGCCCAGGCCGCGCACCTCGCGGACGATCGCCTTCGCGGCCCGGACGGCGGTCGGGCCGGACGCGAGCACGTCCGCGACGGCCTGATCGACCGCCGCATCGAGCGCCTCGACTCCCTCGACCACTTCGTGGACCAGCCCGATTCGCTGGGCCCGGACCGCGTCGAAGCGGCGGCCACCGGGGAACAACGCCCGGGCGTTCGTCTCGCCGATCTTGGCGATCACGAACGGCGAGATCACCGCCGGCAGGATCCCGAGGCGCGTCTCGGTGAACCCGAACTTCGCCCCGGCCTCGGCGATCACGAGATCCGAAACCGCGCACAGCCCGGCGCCTCCCCCGAGGGCGGGCCCGTGGACCCGGGCGATCACCGGCACTGGGCACGTGTCGATCGCCTCGAGCGTGTCGGCGAACGCCATCGCGTCCTGCTCGTTGCCCTCGACGTCGAGTTGGAGGGCGGCCCGCATCCAATCGATGTCCGCCCCCGCGCAGAACGACGGCCCGTCGCCGGCCAGGATCACGACGCGCAGGTCCGTGGCGGACTCGCGGGACAGGGCCGTGAACGTCTGGCGCAACTCCGCGATCAGGGTTGCGTTGAACGCGTTGTGGACGTCCGGCCGGGCGAGCGTCACCCGGGCCACTGAATCGTTGGGCCCGCTGCGCTCGAGGCGAAGAAGATCGGTCACGGGCGCATCCTACCGGTCGAGAAATGTCGAAGACGGCGCGGCCTGCTCGTCGGCTGGTCGGGGACACGCGTCACCTTGGGTACGGCCAGTCCATGTCGGCGCGGTTCAGGCCGGATCGACCCGGTAGTGGGCGCGCGTCCAGATCCTGCGGATGCCGAAGAACTCCAGGTTCCCGGCCGAGATCGTGTTGATCTCGGCCGTGGACAGGACCGTCCGCGACCCCGCCTCCGCCGCCCGGCGGACGCGATCCGCGATCATCGCGCGCTGGATCCCGGCCCCGCGCGCCTCGGGCAGGACCGTGCCGGCGCCGAGCCACGCAACCCGCCGCCGGTTGAAGGCCGCGGACGCCGCGACGTCGCGGCCGTCGAGGGCGGCAATGAACTGCTGGTAGCCGCGCGCTCGGACAAGGAACGGATTGAACCGTCGCCAGGCGTCCGCCATTTGCCCCGTGATCCCGAAGCCGGCGATGTAGATCTCCGCCCAGCGTGCGATATCGGCGTCGTCGTCGGGGTCGACACGGCGGATGGCGAGGCCGGCGATCGGACCGGTCGTGGCGTCGGCGGCGTGGGCGAGCACCTCGTCAGTGGTGGCCCCGTGGACGCCGACCGGCCACTCGCCCGTTCGTCCCGCGAACAGTGGGTCGTCGGTTCCCGCGACCAGCCAGCCGATGGTCCCTGCGTCGCGAAAGAGCTGCTCGAGGCGCGCCTGGAGGATCGGCACCTGGCGCATCCCGAATGCCCGGTTGAAGACCGACCCGGGCAGGTCGCGCGACGCGGCACCGGCGGCATCGCCTCTCTCGAGGACGCGGACATCGAGGCCCGACTCGGCCGCCGCGCGCCACATTGCCAGCCATGCGTCGCGCTCGACGCTGTCGAGCAGGTCAAGCTCGCGCTGAATGGTCGCGTCCGATTCGGCCGAAGCCGGCAGGACCCGGATCGCGTCGCCCGGCCGGACGACGCCGTCGCTGAGCACCCGGGCGTACATCCGCGAGTCCTCGGGATGGAGGAGGATCGAGATCCGGCCGGACTTGCCCGCCTGGAACGCGCCCTTGATCACGTCGCACGGGTTGGCAGGCCCTGAGATCTCGAGAACGACGTCCGGACCGACCGCGAGGCGCGTCCCGACGGCCAGCCGGGACAGCTCGATGCCCTCGGTCGTCAGGTTCTCGCCAACGGCTCCCGGCCCGACGCCGGGATGGCCGTCGGCCCGGACGCGCTCGATCGCCTCGCTCGCGAACAGACAGACCGCCCGGTGTGGCCCGCCGTGGACGGCGTCGTGGTCGTGAGCGTCGCCGGCCAGGCCGTCGCGCCCGGCCCGCGCCTGGGCGACCGGAAGCTTCGGGACGCCGCCGGGCGAGACGTTGACGTGGACGACGCGACCATCCATGGGCCGCGGATGCTACCCGACCCAGCCTGCCGTGGCGGCCGCGCGAGATGCTCAGCGCGGCCGCAGGCCGACGGACTCCAGCTCGGCCCGCGCCAGCTCCCGGTTCCGTCCGGCGAGGAAGTCCCCGACCGGATCGCTGCTGTGGTCGAGCAGCTCCTCCCAGGAGAGGCGGTGGATCGCCCGGCTCGCGAGAAGGTGGTCGATCGCTTCCGGATCGGCCCCGCCGGGCCGTTTCCGGATCGCCCGATCCGCCGCCCGGAGCTGGGCGAGCCGATGAGCGCGCCAGGGCAGGTACTTGATGAGCCACGGGACGACGGCCACCGCGAGGACGAGGAGCGCCAGGAGTCGAGCGATCAGGACGAGCAGGTCGACGAGCTCGCCGCCGACGAACACGAAGGGCTCGCCCGCCGCTCCAAGCGCCCGCCGTACGATCTCGCCCGCTCCCGGGCCGACGAGCGGGATGCCGTCCAGGGAGCTGCCGACCTGTCCGCCGGCATCGCGGATCGCCACGCCCCCCTGCTGAAGAGCCCGCCCGGCATCGGCAAAGCCCGCGATCGTGGCGTGAATCCGGAAGCTGACGACGGCCCAGAAGGCGACCCATATCCAGGTCGCGACGTCCGCCCCGACCTCACGCAGCCGCTGCCCGCGGACCTCGCTCCAGAACCTGATCATCGGCGCTCTCCGTTTGGGGGCGCCAGTCTACGAGAGCGCTATCGGACGGCCACGGAACTACATCCGGAAGACCCCGAACCGGGTGTCCGGGATCGGCGCATGGAGCGCCGCCTCGATGCCCAGTGAGAGCACCCGCCGCGTGTCGAGCGGGTCGATCACGCCGTCGTCCCAGAGCCGGGCGGTCGCGAAATAGGGCGATCCCTCGCGCTCGTAGGTGTCGAGGATCGGCGCTTCGAACGCATCGCGCGCGGCGTCGTCGGCGAACGGCCCGCCGACGGTCGAGAGGACCCGCGCCGCCTGGCTTCCGCCCATGACGGAGATGCGCGAGTTCGGCCAGGTCCACAGGAAGCGCGGCTGGTAGGCCCGGCCGGCCATCGCGTAGTTGCCGGCCCCGAACGAGCCGCCGATCAGGATCGTGAACTTCGGGACCTCGGCGCAGGCGACCGCGGTCACCATCTTGGCGCCGTCCTTGGCGATCCCGCCGTGCTCGTACTCGCGCCCGACCATGAACCCGGTGATGTTCTGGAGGAACACGAGCGGGATCTTGCGCTGGGCGCACAGCTCGACGAAGTGGGCGCCCTTCAACGCCGACGCGCTGAACAGGATCCCGTCGTTGGCGACGATCCCGACCGGCCAGCCGTCGATGTGGGCGAACCCGGTGACGAGGGTCTCGCCGTAGCGCGGCTTGAAGTCGTGGAAGCGCGAGCCGTCGACGAGCCGGGCGATGATCTCGCGGACCTCGACGGGCCGCCGCGGGTCGGCCGAGACGGCTGCGTACAGGCCGGCGGCCGCGGCGCCGTCGCCTCCGGCCGGGTCGACCGCCGGCGGCTCCGGCGCGAGCCGTTCCCATGGCGCCGGCGGCGGCCGGCGGTTCAGGTTCGCCACGATCGAACGGCCGAGCGCGATTGCGTGCTCGTCGTCGAGCGCCAGATGGTCGGCCACCCCGGAGATCGCCGTGTGGACGTCGCCGCCGCCGAGATCCTCGGCGCTGACCTCCTCGCCGGTGGCGGCCTTCACGAGCGGCGGTCCGCCGAGGAAGATCGTGCCGGTTCCCTTGACGATCACGGTCTCGTCGCTCATCGCTGGAACATAGGCGCCGCCGGCGGTCGACGAGCCCATGACGAGGGCCACCTGCGGTATCCCTGCGCCCGACATCCGGGCCTGGTTGTAGAAGATCCGGCCGAAGTGGTCGCGGTCCGGGAAGACATCGGCCTGGAGCGGCAGGAAGGCGCCGCCCGAATCGACGAGGTAGACGCACGGCAGCCGGTTCTCGAGCGCGACCTCCTGCGCCCGGAGGTGCTTCTTCACCGTCATCGGGTAGTAGGTCCCGCCCTTGACCGTCGCATCGTTGGCAACGATCACGCAGGTCGTGCCCTCGATCCGGCCGATCCCGGTGACGATCCCGGCGCCCGGGGCGTCGTCGTCGTACAGGCCTGTGGCAGCGAGCGGGCTCAGCTCAAGGAACGGCGCGCCGGGGTCCAGGAGGCGATCGATCCGCTCGCGGACCGGAATCTTGCCGCGCTCCCGGTGGCGAGCGATCGAGCGGTCGTCACCGCCGGCACCGCGCCCCGCGACCACCGCCTGGCGCTCGTGCAGGTCCGCGACGAGGGCGGCCATCGCCTCGTGGTTGGCGCGCGTCTCGGCGCTTGCCGGATCGAGGCGGCTGCGGAGGACGGGCATGGCGCCAAGGATAGGTCGGAACCGGGCCGCTCCGACCGGCGTCGTCGGCCGATGATGATCGAGCGCGCGCTCCTCGTCTCGGTCGTCGCCCTCGTCGCGATCGGCTGCGGCCAATCGAACGTCCCGTCGGGCTCTTCGGCCGCCCCATCCGCTTCGCAGGCTCCGGCCTTCATCCCGCTCGAATCGCGGGCGCCCATCCCGAGCGCCAAGCCGATTGCGATCGTGTCGATCGAGACGCGCGGCGGGGAATGCCCCGACGGCGCCTGCGGCCGGCTCGTCGCCATCGACGATGACGGCAGTCTCGACGAGGTGATCCCGACGGATCGGGTCCTCGGGACCGTGCCGGCGCCGCTCCTCGATGCCCTCCGGATCGAGATCGAGCAGGCCAACTACCCGCTCCTCCAGAGCAGGCCATTCACGGGCGAGTGCCCGACGGCCTTCGACGGCCAGGAGACCATCTACACGTTCCACGCCACGACCGGCGACGAGGTGTTCGCCTCCTGCAAGGTGGCGATCGACCCGAACCATCCGCTGTTCCTGGCGGTGGCGGCGGCTCTGGCGGCCGCCGGCGGGCGATGACCGCGGGATCCGACCGCCTCCTCGACCCTTGACCGCGACCGCACCCGGGGCTGATGATGTTCTTGTCATCACGCGGAGCGGAACGATGTCGATGGCGAGCCGGATGCTCAAGCACTCTCGCGCGGTCGCGGGCCTGACCCAGCGTCAGCTCGCGGCGAAGGTCGGGATCCCTCAGGAGACGATCGCCCGGATCGAGTCGGGCCGGGTGGACCCGCGCGTCGGCACCCTGGACCGGCTGCTCGAAGGCTGCGGCTTCGGCCTCGAGCACCTGCCACGCCTCGGGATCGGGATCGACCGGACGGTCATCCGCCGGCTGATCGAGCTCACCCCGGGCGAGCGCCTCGAACTCGGCATGGCCAACGATCGCGCGATGGTCGAGCGCTGGCAGATCCGGCGGGTCGCGGAGTGAGCGAGCTTCCGATCTTCCGACCTGACGAGATCCTGCGGCGGCTCGTCGCGGCGGACGTACGGTTCGTTCTGGTCGGTGGTCTCGCGGCCCAGGCGCACGGCTCGGCGTCGCTGACCAGCGACCTCGACATCTGCTATGCCCGCGATGCGATCAACCTTCAGGCGTTGGCCCGCGTGCTTGACGATCTGGCGGCCGTGCGGCGGGGGCTGCCCGCGGACGCACCGCGGATGCCGCCGCTCGATGCGCGAACACTTCGCGCCGGCGGCCTGTTCACGCTGAGCACTCGGTTCGGGGACTTCGATCTCCTCGCAGATCCGGACCCGGGGTTCGATTACGACCGACTCGTGGGGGCGGCAATTCCGACGGTCTCCGGCGGAACTCGCGTCCTGGCCGCCGGCCTCGATGACCTGATGGCGATGAAGCGCGCCGCCGGCCGGCCCAAGGACCGGATCGAGCTGGAAATTCTCGGAGCCCTCCGCGAGGAGCTGGACCGCCGCCGCTGAGCCCGGCCGCCAGGCGAGGCCGACACCACGTTCGCGGGTGCGAGCCCGGCGTCCTCAGCGGCCGAGGACATCGGCAATGGCCGCTCGCAGATCGGTCCATTGGAACTGGTAACCGAGCTCGAGTGCCCGCGACGGCACGATCCGGCGGCTGCCAAGGGCGAGGATCGACGAGTCCCGCATCACGAGCCGGATCAGCGCGGCCGGGACATGCAGCCACGATGGCCGGCGGAGCGCCATCCCGATCGCCGCCGCGACGTCGGTCTCGCGCACGGGCGCCGGCGAGACCGCATTGAGGGGTCCGTGCGCGCGCGCATCGTCGATTGCCAGCGTGACGAGGCCCACGACGTCGTCGACGTGGACCCAGCTCATCCACTGCCGCCCGGATGCCAGCGGCCCTCCAAGGCCGACACGGAACGGAAGGGCGAACATGCGCATGGTCATGTTGTTGGCGGCGAGCACGAAGCCGATCCGGGTGATCGCGACACGAACGTCGAGACCAACGGCCTCGCTGGCCGCCGCCTCCCAATCCGCGCACAGCCGGCCGAGGAACCCGTCTGTCGAGACCGAGGCCTCGGTCGCCGGGACCTGATCGCGGCCCTCGTACCCGTCGGTGCCGGACGCACTCACGAGGACCCGCGGGCGTCGCTCCGGTGGGAGCGCCCGGATGGCGCCGACGATCGCGCGCGTCGGCCCCAGCCGGCTCGCCCGGATCGCGCGTCGACGTCCGGCGGTCCAGGGCCATGGCCCGACCGGAACGCCCGTCAGGCCGATGACCGCATCGACGCCTTCGAGGCATCGAACCAGCCCGGCGGAGTCGTCCAGCGACCAGCCCACGACTCGCCCGGCAATCGGGCCGCGCCCGCGCGCTCGATCCGGGTTGCGGCTGAGCACAACCACGTCATCGCCACGTTCGACGAGCGCGGCAGCGAGTCGCCGACCGATCTGTCCAGCGCCTCCAACGATCACGATCCGGCGGGTCACGCCCTGCTCCCGAGGATCACGAGGCGGCGCGGCCAAAGACGAAGCCCCTCACCCACGGCCCGAGGCCGCGCTCGTCCAGGAGCTCCAGACCCGCGCTGTCCGCCGACCGCAACCAGTCGTCGCGATCGGAAAAGTGCCACGCCCCTGGTCCGAACGCCAGCACGTTCGCGCGGTCGCGGAGGTGCTCGACCAGGACCAGCCGTCCCCCGGGTGCCAGCGCGCAGCGCGTCGCCGCGAACAGGGACCGGCGCTCCTGGTCGTGGGTTTCGTGGGCGCTCATCAGCAGGAACACCGTGTCAACCGAAGCGGCGTCGACGACCGCCGGAAGACCGGCGACGGGGACGCTCTCGCTCGCCGGCGGAAACGCGGCTCGAGCCAGTCGGAGCGCGGCCGCGTGGGTCCGGGACGAGTCGAAGACATCGGTCGCGCTGCCCCGTCCCGGGAGTGTGGCCCGCAACGTTGCCGTCGAGTCGTCGAACCCGGTCGTCAGGTTCAACCAGCGCGCCGAGTCGGTCCCGACGGACCGGATCCAGGCCCACCGTTCGGGGGCTTCCGGCCCGAACACTCGCCAGGTCACGAGCACGGCCGCGGACGTGGCGACGAGCGCTCCGAGGCCCGCCAAGCCGACCCCGATCCGGAGGGCGTCCGGCAGGCCGCCGATCGAGACCGAGCTGAGGATGGCGACGACGCCGATCACAGGGCCAGCGACGAACGACGAACGATTGAACGAGATGACGTCACCAGGCCGAACCGGCCCGGCACCTCCGTCGGATGGCGCACGGGCGGTCGGCGATGTGGACGAGGCGGTTCGACCGGCTCGCTGCCAGCCGACCATCGCAGGGATCGCGAACCCGACGACGTTCAAGCCGCCATGGATCGCCGCCATCGCCGGGATGTCGAGGAATGGGATCCCGAAGGTCGTCCCCGTGGCGTACCCCGCCGCGAGCGGCATGGTCACGAAGAGGGTCGCGCCTGCGATCGCCAACCCGGAGCGCGCCGACCGATCGCCGACGCCGCGCGAGATCGCAATCGTGGCGTGCCCGATCCCGATGCCAGCCATCGCAACGAGCAGGGCGCCGATCCAGCTCATGAGCGGAAAGCCGAAGAACCCGAGGGCGGTCAGCGGCGTGCCTGCGATCAGCCCAGCGACGAGGGCATGCAGGCGGATGCCGGGCCGCCGCCGGGCCGCCAGCGATCCGGCCAGGGTCAGGACAAACCCCGCGACGTGGAAGTGGACAGCGGTGAGCAGCACGATCGTCCGATCGAAGCCGAACGGTTGAACGGCCGCCCGATCGAGCACGAGCCACGTGGCGCCGACCGCGAGAAACCCTGTGGCGATGGCCGCCCCGAGGCGCCAGGGCTCAGCCAGGATGCGGCCCTGGAGAATGTCGCGGAGGAAGCTGCGGGCCGCCACGAGCGCTCCGCCGGCAACAACGAGCCACCACGGCGTGGCGAGGATCGTGGCGACCGGCCCGCGTCCGACGACGAGCGCGAGCACCGCCAGGCACGCCGCCAGCCCGATCGCCGCAATGCGTCGCGGCCCGAGCGTGGGACCGTCAAGCATGAGCCCGATCGCGATCACCAGTCCCAACGGAACGGCGCCGGCAAGGGCGAGGCCGAACAGCACCTCGATCATCATGCGCGACACCAACGCAGGTCCCGTCGCCCAAATCCACCGGGAGCGGGGAGCCCGGCCCGGATCGACGCGTCGTCGAAACGCGTGGTCGGCAGGAGGTCGACGGGCAGGCCGTCGGCGGCCGGCAGCGGTTCGACGATCCCCTCGGCGAGGATCCGGACCTGGGCACGGGAGAGGAGCGGGATCGTCATCACGGCTTCGGCGACGGCAGCGACGCCGCGCTGCATGGCGATCGGCAGCGGGACGAACCACGGGCGGCGCCCCGCCACGTCCGCGACGCGACGGATGGCCGCCGACAGGGGTAGCTCCTCCGGCCCGAGGACCGCGAACGTGCGCCTCGAAAGCCGGTCGTCACCGATCGCTGCCGCGATCAGGATTCGGGCGACATCGTCGACCGCGACCGGTCGGACGGGCCGGCTCCGGAAGCCGACCAATCCAAAGATCGGGAACGTGTGGAACGCACGGCTCAGGTGATCGAGCATGTGGTCGCCGCGCCCATGGATCACACCCGCCTTGAGGATCGTCCAGTTCAGGCCAGAGCCGCGAACGATCTCCTCGGCTGCCCACTTCGACTCGTGGTAGCCGGATCCGCAGTCGGGCCTCGCCCGCAGGAAGCTCAGCATCACGATCCGCCGCACGCCAGCCTGCCGCGCCGCGGCGACGACCGAGCGCGTGTACTCGACGTGGACCACCGGATACGTTTGCGACCCGATCTCGCGATTGATCCCGGCGCAATGGACCACGGCGTCGCAGCCGGCGAAGGCCGTTCCGGGGTCGTCAACCCGGCCGAGGACGACGGCGACGTGGCCGGCGGCGCGGATCTGCGTCGCCACGCGGTGCCCGACGAAGCCGGTCCCACCCGTGACCGCGACCCTCATGTCCGCGGCCGCTGTCGTGTTCATCGTCGGATCCTCCAGTGCTACCCTGACATAGCAAGTTATGACGACCGAACTCGCTACTGTCAAGTCGCACGTTTCTGCCGAGAGCAACGGCGCGCATCGTGACGAGCCCGGACCGGCCGAGACCCTGCGTCTCCAGTTCGCCGGGGCCTGGGGCGAGATGAGCGCGTCGTGGGGCGTCGCGCCGGCGATCGGCCGCGTTCACGCCTACCTGATGGTCCGTAACGAGCCGCTGACCGAGCGCGAGATCCGTGAAGCCCTGGGCCTGTCACACCGGGCCGCCAGCCTCGCCCTGACCGACGCCGAGGCGTGGGGGATCGTGGAGCGCGTGTCGGAGCCGCGACGGGTCGGGCGGCGCGGACCGGCCGGCACGGCCTACGTCGCGGTCGGCGATCACTGGCAGTGGTTCACCAGGGTCATTGCCGAGCGCAAGATTCGGGAGGGCGACCCGATCGTCGAGGTGATCGCCCGGACCGCCGACCAGGCCGGCTCGCTGGCCGCCGCTCACCCCGGGGATGTCGAGCTGGCCGCCCTCCACGACTGGCTGGCCACCTTCAACGCCTTCGTACGCCTGTTCGATCGATCCGTCGGGCTGATTCCGAAGCTGGCCCCGCGCGAGCTGGAGCGCGGGATGCGCCTCCTCGGCGAGGTCTCGGACGAAACGGTCCTGCGCCTTGTCCACCTGCTCGGCTCGCTGCCGGACGACGACGTGCTCGAGCTGATCGAGGCGCTCAGCCGCCTCTCGCCGACGGCGGCCCGCCGGGCGACGAAGCTGATGTCGGGCGTCGTCCGGACGATCTCTCGCTGAGGGCGCCGATTCAGAGGATTCATCGCCTTGACCGCAGACGTCGTAAGATCGACCCTCGGTTCGTGCTGCACCGGCTCGCCCTCATGCTCATCATGGCCCTCCTGGGCTCGATCGTGACCGCGGGTTGCGAACCGCAAGGTCCGTCGCCGTCGCCGTCGCTGCAGCCTCAGGCGCTCCGGCCGGGCGAGGTCCGCGCCCTGCCCGTGGCCAACTGGATCCTGCCGGATGGCCGAACACTCCTCTGCGCGGGTGGGGGCCACGTCCAGACCGGCTGGACGCTTCGCGGGTCCGCAGACGATCCGCGCCTCGCCTGGATGGTTGAGCCGGATGGGCGGCGCGCGGAACTCGCGTTCGCACCGGGCTGGACCGCCCGGTTCACGCCGCTCCTGGAGGTGCTCGATCCGGCGGGGGCCATCGTCGCTCGCGACGGCGCCGAAATCGCAGCCCATTGCAGCACCGCAGACCCGAGCGTCGTCTTCCCGGGATTCTGAGCCGCTCGACGCGTGGGCCTGCTCTCGGTTGGGGTTCCGCCGGAGGCCGTGACATAATCCTGAGCGTGCGAGGCGGCCCGACCGACTCGAACGGGCGACGACCCCGCGGCCAGCCCGGCCGGCAGACCCCGCGCAATGACACCGGAGCCAACGCACATGACCGTCGAGACGTCCACCTGGGCGA
>JBKJOK010000155.1:0-2606 GCA_046595595.1 Candidatus Limnocylindrales bacterium | reverse complement strand
GGCTCGCTCGAGCTGACCGCCTACATCTTCCTCGGCGGCCTGGCCGGGATCGTCGCCATCCGCCGCGGCGACCGGTTCCAGGTCTTCATCCAGGCCGGCCTCGCGGTCGCGATCGTCAACGTCCTGGTGGTCGCCACGTTCGGCTTCCTCGGGCTTCACGATGCGCGCGGCGTCCTGGAGCTGATGGCGGCGTCGCTGCTGAACGCGGCGGGCTCCGCCGTGGCCGCGGTCGGGACGTTCGCGGTCCTCGGCAGCGTGTTCGGGATCCTGACCGTCTTCCAGCTGCTCGAGCTGGCCAACCCGTCCCAGCCCCTGCTCCGGCGGTTGCTCGTCGAGACCCCGGGCACGTACCACCACTCCCTGATGGTCGGCAATCTCGCGGAGCGGGCGGCGGAGGCGATCGGCGCCGATCCGCTCCTGACCCGCGTGGCGGCCTACTACCACGACATCGGAAAGCTCTCGAACCCGCTCGCGTTCATCGAGAACCAGGCCGGTGGCGAGAACGTGCACGACCACCTCGACCCCGACGTGTCGGCCCAGATCCTCAAGCAGCACACAGCCGACGGGATCGACATCGCCTACAAGGCGAAGCTGCCGAAGAGCCTGATCGCGTTCATCCCGCAGCACCACGGGACCGCGACGATGAGCTACTTCTACGCCCGGGCGAAGGGCGCGGCCGCCGAGCCGTTCGGTGGCCTCCAGACCGCCGAGGGAGCCAAGGCCGCGGCCGCAGTCGACGAACGCAAGTTCCGCCACTCCGGCCCCAAGCCGCAGTCGCGCGAGGCCGCCCTGATCATGCTCGCCGACGGCGTCGAGGCGTCGGTCCGCTCGCTCGCGTCGCGCGACGAGCCGGCGATCCGGGCGATGGTCGCCCGAATCATCGAGGAGCGAATGAGTGACGGCCAGTTCGACGAGTGCGACCTGACCCTGCGCGACGTCGAGAAGATCAAGGAGGCGTTCGTCCAGCAGCTCCTCGGGATGTACCACCAGCGGATCGCATATCCCCAGAACAAGGTGGTCGAGCTCGAGTCGCGGCGCGGGACGGGCACCGGGGGGCCCGGCACCGGAGCGTGACGGCGACCTACGTCACGCCGTGGCGGATCGACATCATGATCCGCGACGCCGTCACCGACGCCCACCGCGGCCGGCGACCGACCGCCACGGCGCCCCTCGCCCGAGCCATCGCTGCCGCGCTCGACGCCGCCGGTGCGCCCGCGCCGGCCTCGGTCGGCCTGATCCTCTCCGACGACGCGGAGCTGGCCGGTCTCAACGAGACGCACCTGGGCCACGAGGGTGCGACCGATGTCCTGTCGTTCCCGCTCCTGCCGCCGGAGGCCTTCCCGCCACACGACGGCGACCCGAATCGCGGCCGGGAGCCGCGAGCCGGCGACGCCGCGTTCTTCGCCGGGCCGCCCGGCCGGCGCATCCACCTCGGCGACATCGTTGTCTCGGTGGAGCGGGCCCGCGAGCAGGCCGCGCAGGGCCGTGGCGGCCAGACAGGCGACGTCCGCTGGTCCGTCGCCGACGAGCTCCGCCTGCTCGTGACCCACGGCGCGCTCCACATCTGCGGCTGGGACCACGCCGAACCTTCGGAGGAGATGGCCATGCGGGCCCTCGAGCAGCGCCTGCTGGCCGCCGGGCGATGATCCTTGGCGGCGGCCGGGCCTCGCGCTTGTCGTGGGCTCAGCCTCGTTGCCCTCATCTCGAGGTCGCGTGCACCAATGGGCGGCCCGCCGAGGGGCAGATCCTGCCCCGATTGATCATCCGCGAACCGAGCCGCGTTCTCGCCGTCTTCGGGATCGTTCGGCCGTTGAGGATGGCCATGAGACATGCCAGGATGGTCCGCCGATGCTCGTCATGGTCGAGCTCGGCGAGCCGCTCTGCTGCGGCAGATCGTGAGTCGTCCGAAATCGAACGCCGCCGGGAGTCACCTGTGTTCCGCGACCTTCTCCGAGATCGGACTCCGAGACCGGAGCAAATTCGGACTCGAGACCGGAGCAAATTCGGACTCCGAAACCGGAGCAAATTCGGACTCCGAAATCGGACGCCGAAATCGGACACCGGGTCGCGGGCCGCAGACGTCTCGGACGCGCTTCAGTCGCTGGATCCGCGGTCGTGCTGCCCGATCGCGACGCACGCCTCGAACACGGCGACCGCGCCGTGTCGTCCCGCCGGCGAGGCGTAGCCGGCGATTTCGGCCTCGACATCCCGAAGGATCAGCTCCGCAATCTTCGCCGAGATCCTTCCTGCGGTCGTCAGATGGATCTCGAATCGCCGCCCGTCGAACGAGCCGCGCCGCCGTTCGATCCTGTCCTCGCGTTCGAGCCGATCGAGGATGCTCGACAGCGTCGACCGGTGCGTGCCGATCCGACGGCGCAGGAGCCACGACGGACACGCCGGTTCCCACAACAGGGTGGCCAGCACGAGAGCCTCGGCGGCGTCGAGACCGTGGTCGCGGGTCGACAGCTCGAGACGTCTGGTGACGGCATGGTTGGCTCCATGGACGGCCGCGATGACGCGGGTGTCGCGGGCTGGCGTCCGCTCGACCGGCCAGATCTCGTCGAGGTCGTCATCGATCATGGCGGGATCCTGCCCGATGGCCCTTC
>JBKJOK010000062.1:0-3625 GCA_046595595.1 Candidatus Limnocylindrales bacterium | reverse complement strand
GAGCCAACGCCCGTCCAGGTCCGGCTCCAGATCCTCTCGACCGAGCACTGGTCCCTGCTCGCGTCGCGCGGCCTCGCCTGGAACGAGAGCTTCACTCGAGCCGGGATGTACCTCTCGCCCCCTTCCTGGTCATGATCGGGTTCGCCGCGTTCATCGTCGTGGCCGCACTCGAGCTCTCCTACGCCGGTCGCGCCATCCGGAGCGGACAGCGGATCGTCGAGCCGATGTTCCCGACGCCGGGGACGGTGGCGGACCCGAGCGTGGTCTACGGGGCCGGCGCAACCGGCGACCGGCCCGGCGCGTGACAGCCGACGCGATCGAGCCCGTCGCCCATCGTCGCCACGCGCGTCGGACCGGCGGCGGCATCCCGCAGCTGCCGTTCCGGACCCTGACCAACCCGTTCACCCCGCTCGAGGTCCTGTCGGCCGACCACGTCGAGGACATCCATCGGACGTCGCTCCGGATCCTCGAGGAGGTCGGCGTCGAGGTCCTCGGCGACCGGGCGATCGACCGCATGGCTGCGGCAGGCGCAACCGTCGACCGATCGAACCGGCGCGTCCGACTCGACGGCGGCCTCGTCGAGGAGCTGATCGCGACGGCACCCGCCGAGTTCACGCTCCACGCCCGGAACCCAGCGCGGGACGTCGTTCTCGGCGGCCGTAACCTCGTCTTCTCGTCGGTCGGCGGTCCGGCCTTCGTCACCGACCTCGACCGCGGCCGGCGACCCGGCACGTGGCAGGACTTCCAGGACTACGTCGCGCTGATCTCGACGCTCAACGTCATTCACCAGGAGGCCGGCGGGCCGCTCGAGCCGACTGACCTGCCGGTCGAGACCCGCCACCTCGATATGTACGCCTGCCTTGCGACGACGCTCGACAAGACGTGGCACTGCCTGGGCTTCGGGGCGACCGTCGTCGAGGACGCGCTCGAGGTCGTCGGGTTGGCACGGGGGGTCTCGCGCGACGAGTTGGCGGCCAACCCGTCGCTGATCACGATCATCAACACGAACTCGCCGCTCCGTCTCGACGGCCCGATGAGCGACGGCCTGATCGCGATGGCCGAGGCCGGCCAGGCCGTGGTGGCAACACCGTTCACCTTGGCCGGGGCGATGACGCCGGTGACGCTCGCGGCGGCGATCGCCCAGCAGAACGCCGAGGCGCTGTTCTGCGTCGCGCTGACCCAGATCGTGCGACGTGGCGCGCCTGTCGTGTATGGCGCGTTCACGTCCAACGTCGACATGCGGACCGGCTCGCCGGCCTTCGGGACGCCCGAGTACGTCAAGGGTGCGATCGCGTCGGGCCAGATGGCGCGCCGTTACGGGCTGCCGTGGCGGTCGTCGAACGCGACCGCGTCGTCGGTGGTCGACGCCCAGGCCGCGTACGAGTCGGAGATGGCCGTCTGGGGCGCGATGATGGGCGGGGTCAACCTGCTCTACCAGGGCGCCGGCTGGCTCGAGGGTGGGCTGACCGCGTCGTACGAGAAGCTGATCGTGGACGCCGAGATCCTCCAGATGATGTCCGAGGTGCTCCAGCCGATGGTTGTCGACGAGGCGTCGCTTGGGCTCGACGCGATCGCCGAGGTCGGGCCGGGCGGCCACTTCTTCGGCTCGGCCCACACGCTCGAGCGCTTCGAGACGGCGTTCTACCGGCCGATCCTGTCGGATTGGCGGAACTACGAGACGTGGCTCGATGACGGGGCGCAGACGGCGACCCAGCGGGCGAACCGGATCTGGAAACAGCTCCTCGCCGAGTTCGTGGCGCCGCCGCTGGATCCGGGCGCCGCCGACGGAATTGCCGAGTTCGTCGCGCGCCGCAAACGGGAGATCGCTGCCGGCTGAAGTTCCCGAAATGCTGTCAAGTGACTGGACGCTGAGGGGATGCGTAATCAGGCCGGCTCGCCGCACCGGACTCGGTGACAATGATCCGATGCCGCCCCACGACTCGATGCTGTTTGCTGGCCGGGTTGCGCTCGTCACCGGATCCGGCAGCTCGACCGGAATCGGATACGCCGCCGCCCGTGTCCTTGGCCGGGGTGGGGCCCACGTCGCGATTGCCTCGACCACGGATCGCATTCATGAGCGCGTCGCCGAGCTGACAGCCGAAGGCATCGAGGCGAGCGGACACGTCGGCGACCTGATGGTCGAAGGGGTCGCAGCCCGCCTCGTCGACGAGGTCCTGGCGGCCAGCGGCGGACGGCTGGACATTTTGGTGAACAACGCCGGCATGGTCGCGATCGGCGCACCAGAGGACTCGAGCACGGTCGCGAAGATCGACCCGGCCGAATGGGACCGCGCCATCGCCCGCAATCTGCGGACGGCGTTTTCGGTCACGCAGGCGGCCCTTCCGCCCCTCGTGGCGAGCGGCCATGGCCGCATCGTCTATGTGTCGTCCGTCACCGGGCCACTCGTGAGCAATCCAGAGTCCGCAGCTTATGGTGCGGCGAAAGCGGGCATCCTGGGGCTGATGCGCGGGCTGGCGATCGAGGTTGGCCGGGCCGGTGTGACCGTCAACGCCGTGCTTCCCGGCTGGATCGCGACGGGCTCGCAGATGCCCGAGGAGGCGATCGGCGGCGACAACACGCCACTCGGCCGGTCAGGCACGCCCGCCGAGGTCGCCGCTGCGATCGCGTTCCTCGCCTCCGATGCGGCGAGCTATGTCACCGGTCAGGGGATCGTCGTCGACGGCGGCAACACGATCCAGGAGTTCAAGGGCCCGTCTGAATCCTGGTACTGATCGACCCGGTGACCGAGGCATGGTGAGCACGCGAGAATGCTTCGCCAATCGAGCCAGCTTCACCGTTCCGCTGCCGTGATCCTCGACATGAGAAACGGGCCCCGATCGACCGGTCATCGGCGGCATGATGACATGCGTCATGACGAAGCCCGACCTCGATCGCTTCCTCGACGCTCAGGCGCCGACCTACAGCGCCGCGCTCGGCGAGATCCGCAGCGGCCGCAAGACCGGGCACTGGGTGTGGTTCATCTTCCCTCAGATCGCGGGGCTCGGGTGGAGCGAGATGTCGCGGTTCTATGCGATCGCCTCGCTCGACGAGGCGCGGGCGTACCTCGCCCACCCGGTTCTCGGTGCCCGTCTTCGCGAGTGCGCGGCTGCGGTCCTCTCGATCGAGGGACGGACGGCCACCGGGATCTTCGGCGGAACGGACGCGCTGAAGCTCCGCTCGTCGATGACTCTGTTTCAGCGGGCGGCGCCCGACGAGGCGGTGTTCCAGCAGGTCCTGCTTCGCTACTTCGACGGCGTCGCCGATCCGGCAACGGATGCGCGCCTCGGCGGACCGACCGGCCGAGTGGGATCATGATCGGACCGAGCCCCGCACGAGGAACCCGGATGCCGACCCCCGCCAGCGTTGACGACTACCTCACGACCCTGACCGACGCTCAGCGGGTGGCCGTTCAGGCCCTCCGCGAGACGATCGCCGCTGCGGCGCCCATGGCGACCGAGACGATCGCCTACCAGATGCCGGCGTTCCGCAGCCACGGCGGCCAGTTCCTCGTGTCGTTCGCCGCGTACAAGAAGCACTGCAGCCTGTTCCCCGCGAGCGAGGCCGTGGTCGAGGCGCTCGGCGCCGAGCTCACCCCATACCTCGCCGGCAAGGGGACGATCCAGTT
>JBKJOK010000036.1:0-2121 GCA_046595595.1 Candidatus Limnocylindrales bacterium | reverse complement strand
GGTGAACACACCGCACGCCCGCCAGCGCCAGGCGGGTGCCCGCTCCACGACGACGACCCGCCGGCCGCGCCGGGCCAGACCGATCGCGGTCGCGGCGCCGGCCGGGCCACCCCCGACCACGAGGACGTCCGTGCGCTCGACGGGTGAGCTCATCGTCAGCGAGCCGCGATCGCGACGCGATGGCCGGCGAACCCGCTGATCGTCGCGACCGGCCTGAGTCCGGCGACCGCGAGCAGCTCGAGCAGCTCCGGCCGGCTGTAGGCGCGGCGAACCGACAACGGCCCGTCGTGGCGGGTGTAGCGGCCGGTGGCGAGGGTGCGGACCGCCAGCCATGTCCCGAGCCAGGCCAGCCGACCACGCACCAGGTCGTTGACGACGATCCCGGTCCGCGCGACCCGCCGGAGCTCGCGCAGGAATGCGACGACCTCGTCCGATTCGAGGTGGTGGATCACGAGCGAGGCATGAGCGACGTCGAATGCGGCGTCGGGGTAGGGGAGGCCGCGGCCATCGGCGATCTCGAGGGTCAGGCCTGCGATCCGGTCGATCGCCGGGCGAGCGACACGGGCCGCCGCGAGGACCTCGGGCCGGCTGTCCGTTGCGGTCACGGCCAGGCGCCGGCCTTCGTGCGCAGCGGCTACCAGCAGCGCGATCGGGATGTCGGCCCCGCCGGTCCCGACATCCAGAATCGTGGCCGGATCGCCGAGCGCCGCGACCGCCCGCCGCGACAGGCCGATCCCGCCACTGAGCCGATTGAGCCGGGCGAGGTCGCGCAGATTCGCCACCAGGGCGGCGGGATCGTCGAGCTGCCCGTCGAGCAGCTCCGAGACCCCGGTCAGTCGGTCCATCGCATCGGCACAAGCCTATCCGGCGCCAACACGACAATCAGAGCGGGTCGCCGATGTCGGACACTACCGACGTGAACGTCCGACCGTCTCGCCCTTCGAACGGAGATCCCGCGTGATCGTCGTGGCCGGCGAGAGCCTGGTCGACCTGCTCGTCCGCGAGGACGGCTCGGTGACGGCCACCCCGGGCGGCGGCCCCTACAACGTCGCCCGTGCCCTCGGCCGGCTCGAGCGGCCGGTGGCGTTCCTGGGGCGGCTCTCGACCGATCGCTTCGGGCGGATCCTGCGCGAGCGCCTGGCGGCCGATGGCGTCGATGTGTCCCTGGCCACCGCCACCGACGACCCGACGCTGCTCGCCGTCGCCGAGCTCGACGCGGGCGGCTCGGCCCGGTACCGGTTCCACACCGCAAACACCGCTGCCGTCGGCTTCGTTCCGGAGGACCTCCCGGGCGGCCTGCCCGCATCGACGACCGTCCTCCAGATCGGGACGCTCGGCCTCGTCCTCGAGCCGATGGCCAGCACGATCGAGACGCTGGTCGCGAGCGCCGGGCCCGACGTCCTCGTGATGGCCGACCCGAACTGCCGTCCGGCGGCGATCACCGACGAACCCGCATATCGCGCCCGGCTCGACCGGGTCCTGGCCCGGACTGACGTCATCAAGGTCAGCACGGACGACCTCGCCTGGCTCTCGCCGGATCTCGACCCCGTGGCCGCGACCCGCCGCCTGATTGGCGCCGGGCCGGCGGTCGTGCTCGTGACGGACGGCGGGCGGGCGGTCCGGATCGTGACCAGATCGGGCGTCACGGCCATCGACGTCCCGCCGGTGCGCGTTGTCGACACGATCGGCGCGGGCGACGGCTTCGGGGCGGGGTTCCTGGCCGCCTGGACCTTCGCAGGCCACGGGCGCGCCGAGCTCCGCGATCCGGACGCCCTGGCCGAGGCAACCCGGTTCGCGATCGAGGTCGGGGCGCGGACGGCCGGCCGGGCCGGAGCGGACTCGCCGCACCTCGCCGAGCTCCGCGGGCCTGCGCCCGGCTGGTAGGCTGCGCTCTCGTGATCGGACTTGCCGCTGCCCGACCGCCGTCCCGTCCCCGCGTCCCGCGTCGGCGCCCGGGTCCGGTTGCGCTGCGCGCCCTCTCCGTCGCCCTCGGTCTCGTCGCCGTGCTCGGCAGCGCCGGATCGGCCGCCGCGCTCGTGCCCGGCGTGAACTGGCCCGTCCAGAGCCTCGGCGACCGTGGGACCGACGTCCTCACGATCCAGCGGATGCTCCGCGTCCGGC
>JBKJOK010000364.1:0-5123 GCA_046595595.1 Candidatus Limnocylindrales bacterium | reverse complement strand
GCGATAGCCCGCCTTCTCGATCGCCCGCAGGATCACCTCGACCGCGGCCTGGTTCGAGCCGAGTGACGGCGCGAAGCCGCCCTCGTCGCCCTGACCGGTGGCGTGCCCCTCGTCGTGGAGAATGTTCCGCAGCGCCCCGAAGATCTCGGCGCCGGCCCGGAGCGCCTCGCCGAACGTCGCCGACCCGACGGGCATGACCATGAACTCCTGGAAGTCCGTGGAGTCTGTCGCGTGGCGCCCGCCATTGAGGATGTTGAACATCGGAACCGGCAGGACCCGCGCCCCGACCCCGCCGAGGTAGCGGTAGAGCGGCTCGTCGTGGGCCGCCGCCGCCGCGTGGGCGCAGGCCAGCGACACGCCGAGGATCGCGTTCGCCCCGAGGGCCGCCTTGTTCGGCGTCCCGTCGAGCTCGCGCAGGAGGTCGTCGACCCCGGCCTGGTCGGCCGCATCCATGCCGTACAGCTCGGGCGCGATCCGCTCGGTCACGTTGGAGACCGCGGTCAGGACGCCCTTGCCGCCGAACCGGCTCTTGTCGTCGTCGCGCAGCTCGACCGCCTCGTGAGCGCCGGTGGACGCCCCGGATGGCACGGCCGCCCGACCAACCGACCCGTCGCCGAGGACGATGTCGACCTCGATCGTGGGGTTGCCGCGCGAATCGAGGATCTCCCGCGCGTCGATCAGCTCGATGACGGTGTTCACGCGGTCGCTCCTGCCCTGGCCTTCTTCGTCTTCGGGGTTGGCTTCTCGGCCGGCCGATCCTGGAGGACGGCGATGCCGGGCAGCTCACGACCCTCGAGGAACTCGAGCGAGGCGCCGCCGCCGGTGCTGATGTGGGTCATCTTCTCGGCCAGGCCCTGCTGCTCGATCGCGGCCACGCTGTCGCCGCCGCCGACGACGACGGTCGCGCCGTGCTCGGCCTTGTCGGCGAGGAAGCGCGCGATCTCCTTCGTGCCGTGGGCGAACGACGGGATCTCGAACACGCCGAGCGGCCCGTTCCAGAGGACGGTCTGGACGTCGGCCAGGGCCGTCTCGATGGCGGCCCGGCTCACCTCGCCGATGTCGACGATGTGCCAGCTCGCCGGGAACTTCTCGGTCCCGACGGTCTTGTACTCCGTGCCACGGGTGACCTCCTTGGCGATGACGACGTCGGTCGGCAGGACGACCTCGACGGCGGCCTTCTCGGCGGCGATCAGGATCCGTCGCGCGTCGTCCACCCGATCGTGCTCGGCCAGGCTCTTGCCGACCGACTTGCCCTGGGCGAGGAGGAACGTGTTGGCCATCCCGCCGCCGAGGACGAGGATGTCGACCTTGGTCAGGAGGTGGTCGATCACGCCGATCTTGTCGCTGACCTTGGCCCCGCCGAGGATCGCGGCGAAGGGTCGCTTCGGGTTCTCGAGGAGGCTGCTGAGCATCGCGATCTCGCGCTCCATCAGGAGCCCGGCGTAGGCCGGCAGGAGGGTTGCGATCCCGACGGTGGAGGCATGAGCCCGATGGGCCGTCCCGAACGCGTCGTTGACGAAGACGTCGGCGTAGTTGGCGAGCTGCTGGGCGAAGACCGGGTCGTTCTTCTCCTCGGCGGCGTGGAAGCGCAGGTTCTCGAGCAGGATCGCCTCGCCGTCGCGCATCCGCTTCATGGCGTCCTCGGTGCCGACCCCGAGCGCGTCGCCGGTGACCGGCACGTTCTTGCGGAGGAGCTGGCTGAGACGTTCGCCGACCGGACGCAGGCGAAGGCCGTCCTGGACCTTGCCGTTCGGGCGTCCGAGATGGCTGGCCAGGATCACCTTCGCCCCGGCCCCGAGGAGCGCCTTGATCGTGGGCAGCGCGCCACGGATCCGGGAATCGTCGGTGACCTTGCCGTCAGCGAGCGGGACGTTGAAGTCGACGCGAACGAAGACGCGCTTGCCCGCGGCGTCAAAGTCGCGGATCGTCAGCTTGTCCATTCAGCCGGCCGCGACCGGCAGTCGAGCGGCCACGAAACCGACGAGGTCGGCGACGCGGCAGCTGTAGCCCCACTCGTTGTCGTACCAGCTGATGACCTTGATCATCGTGCCGTCGAGGACCATCGTCGAGTCGGCGTCGATGATCGAGGAGCGCGTGTCGCCCCGGAAGTCGGTTGAGACGAGCGGCTCGTCGCTGACGCCGAGGATGCCCTTGAGCGGGCCGGCGGCCGCGGCCCGGAACGCTTCGTTCAACTCCTCGACCGAGGTCGCCGTGCGGACGTTGGCCGTGAAGTCCACGACGCTGACGGTCGGAGTCGGGACGCGCAGGCTGAACCCGTCAAACTTGCCCTTCAGGTCGGGGATCACCAGGGCCAGGGCCTTCGCCGCGCCGGTCGAGGTGGGGATGATGTTCTGGCCGGCGGCCCGGGCGCGGCGAGGATCCTTGTGGGCGACGTCGAGGATCCGCTGGTCGTTGGTGTAGCTGTGGATCGTGTTCATCAGGCCGCGCTCGATGCCGAGCAGATCGTGGACCACCTTGGCCGCCGGGGCGAGGCAGTTCGTCGTGCAGCTGGCGTTGCTGATGATGTGATGGCTCGCCGGGTCGTACTTGTCCTCGTTCACGCCGAGGACGATCGTGATGTCCTCGCCCTTGGCCGGGGCGCTGATGATGACCTTCTTCGCGCCGGCGGTGATGTGCGCCCGGGCCTTCTCGGCGTCGGTGAAGATGCCGGTCGACTCGACGACGATGTCAACGCCGAGGTCGCCCCATGGGAGGGTGGCGGGGTCCTTGGCGGTCAGGACCTTGATCTCGCGGCCGTCGATGATCAGCGAGTTCTCGGTGTGGTCGACGGTGCCGGGGTAGGCGCCGTACGTCGAATCGTGCTTGAAGAGGAGCGCGTTCATGGCGGTGTCGACCAGGTCGTTGACCGCGACGACCTCGACCTCGGGCGTCCGCTCGATAAGCGCCTTGAGCGACTGGCGCCCGATCCGTCCGAAGCCGTTGATTCCGACACGTACTGCCATTGATGTGTCCTCCGCGCTGCGAGCGCTCGAAGGCGCCCGGCATATCGTCCGTTGATCGGCCGCGAGGTCGGGCGCCCCTGTCGGGCGCGCGCGGACCTCACGCGCATGGTGTCATCGTACGCGGTCGGCGACCCAGAGCCGGTCGGCACGAATGGAGCGGGCCGTTTGCGGATCGGCTGCGAGCCGGTGCAGGCGATCGGCGGGAATCGGAACGGCCCCCGCCGTTGCCGGCGGGGGCCGTTGTCGAACTCGGTGTTCGCGGGGGCGTCAGCCGCCGATCCGGAAGACCTTGCCGCCGCACTTCGGGCACGTGCCCTGGGTCGCCGGCTTGCCGTTCTTCATGGTGATCTTCTGCGGATTCTGGACTTCGACTTTCATCTTGTCCTTGACGCAATAGGCTTCGGCCATGGAGCGGGCTCCTCCTCGGTTCAGCGTGGCGTCACGGGAACCCTTGTCCCGTGTCCGCATCTCACGATTGATTCCAGAGGGACGGTCGCCAGCGATCCGTCCCCGCTGCTTGCTTCTGTCGATCCATCTCGGCCAGGATCAGGAGCGCTTCGAGCCCCGTCTCCACGCAGGCAGCCTCCGCGGCGTCCTTGGCCTCTCCCTCGACGAAGGCTCCGGTGGTCCGCTGCGCGTAGACCGCACAGACGACACCGGCCCGACATCGGGCGAGGGTGGCCAGGACCAGAAGCGCCGACGCCTCCATCTCGAAGTTCATGACGCGCTGGCGCGCCATCTCCTCCGCCAGGTCAGGGTAACGGATGGGCAGTTGCGGGATGGGGCGCCCTTGCGCCCCGAAGAATCCCGGTGCCGTGGCCGTCAACCCGACGTGGGTCCGATGACCGAGCCGATTCGCGGCCTCGATGAGGGCCAGGACCGCCTCGTAGTCGGCGACCGCCGGATACCCGTCGTGGACGAAGAAGCTCGTGGTCGACTCGAGCCGGACCGCTCCGGTCGAGACGATCAGGTCCCCGAGGGAAACCTCCGGCTGGAGGGCCCCGCAGGAGCCGACCCGGACGAAGGTCGGTCGATCCGTGATCGCCAGGATTTCGGCCACCGTGATCTCGACATTGTCCGTGCCGATCCCGGTCGAGACGACCGAGACACGGGTGCCGCGATACGTTCCGGTGACCGAGGCGAACTCCCGGTTGCGCCGCTCGAACTCGACGTTGTCGAGACGCGTGGCGATCCGTGAGGTCCGGTCGGGGTCACCGGGGAGGAGGATGTACTCGGCCAGTTCACCCGGTCCGAGTTCGATGTGGTATTGCCGTTCTCCGGTCGGAAGGGCAACGCGGTGGTCCGCGTTCGGCAAACCTCGTCCCTCACTCTGGCGTGCTTCGCAGGCGCGAAACTCGGCCGAGGATAGGCCCGCGCTCTCACGAGCGTCAAGCACGGCCACGCACGGGCTGAGCGTGGGGCCACGCTCAGCCGCCGTCGGGCGGGGGTCGGGCGGGGGTCCGCGGCGCCGGCGAGGGCCCCGGTCACCGTGCGACAACCGGCAGATCGTCCGCCTGAGGTGCCTCGTTGCGCGCCGGTTGCGCCTCGACCACGGGCCGTGGACCACTGGCCGCGGCCGCCGTTGCGGGCTGGAAGTGGGCCGCGGCGCCGGTCGCCGAGCCGACGATGGTCTCGAGGCGCGCCGCGATCCGGGCGGCGAATCGGCGGCGCGTGCGCTGACGCCGGAGAAGCGTGACGAGCAACGACGCCAGGGACGCGAGGACGAGCCCGATGATCCCGAAACCGGGGATCATCGGCTCGCCGAGGCCGGCGACGAGCGCCGTCTTCGAGCGATCCGATGCATCCGGGCCGCGAGATCCGGCATGCGTTCCAGCCGATCCGCCGGGCGTCGTGGCCGCGTCGCTGCCCGCGCTGGCGAACCCGCCGACGAGCGCGATCGCGGCCGGATCCTCGACGACGACGAACGCGGAACCGACCGCTGGATCCAGCTCGACCCGGCCGACGGCGCTGAGGGCGTCGCCGACCGCGATCGATGCGCCGAGGTCGGCTGCGGCGCCGCGCAGACGGATGTCGGCGAGGGCGGTCCCGTCGTCGAGTCGGAACCCATCAGGTGAGACGGCCGCCACGAGGCCGCCGACCCGGACCGACGCGCCGACGTGGGCGTCGAGCGTGGCCAGGTCCACGTCGAGTGGCTGCGAG
>JBKJOK010000330.1:0-13005 GCA_046595595.1 Candidatus Limnocylindrales bacterium | reverse complement strand
CCCGGACGGGACGAAGATGAGCAAGCGCAAGAGCCAGACCGCGGTCGACGACTACCGCTCGCAGGGCTTCATCCGCGAAGGCATGTTGAACTACCTCGCCTACCTCGGCTGGAGCCCTGGAACCGAGGAGGACGTTCTGGCGCTCGACGAGATCGTCGCGAAGTTCGACATCGACAAGGTTCAGAAGGGCGGCGCCAAGTTCGACACCGGCCGGCTCGAGTGGCTCAACGGCCAATGGATCCGGAAGCTCGACGCCGACGACCTGATCGACCGGCTGCGACCATACCTCCAGGCGGCCCTCGACGACGGCCGGATCAGCCGCCTGCCGGCCGACGAGGAGGTCCGCGCCCTACTGCCGGTCGTTCAGGAGCGCCTGCCGACGCTGGCCGCCGTGGTCGATCTCGTCGGCTTCCTGTGGATCGACGAACTCGGGCTCGATCCCGCGCTCGTCGTGCCCAAGCGCTGGGACGCCGCGACGACCCACGAGGCATTGGTCGCCGCGCGCGGCATCCTGGCGGCGCACGACGCGGTGACCTGGGAGGCCGACGAGCTCGAACCGCCCCTGCGTGAGCTCGTCGAGGCCCGCGGCTGGAAGGCCGGCGACCTGTTCATGGCGATCCGCGTCGCGACGACCGGCCGGACCGCGACCCCGCCCCTGTTCGACACGCTCGTCGCCCTCGGCCGCGACCGGACCCTCGCCCGCCTCGACGCGGCCGCGACCGCTCTGGCGACCGCAATCGTTCGTTAACAGCGCCGTCGGAGGATTCGGCTTGATGGCCCGCACGATCCTCGTCGTGGAAGACGACCCGACCCTCCGCGAGACCCTCGTCGACGCCCTCGAGGTCGAGGGCTTCCGGGTCGTCTCGGCCGCCGACGGCCGGGCCGCCCTGACCCGTTTCCGAGCCGACCAGCCGGACCTCGTCCTCCTCGACCTGATGCTGCCCGAGCTGTCCGGAATCGAGGTCTGCCGGATCATCCGGGCCGAGTCGGGCGTGCCGATCGTGATGCTGACCGCGAAGGACAGCGAGCTCGACAAGGTCGTCGGGCTGGAGCTCGGCGCCGACGACTATGTGACGAAGCCGTTCAGCCTGCGCGAGCTGTCGGCCCGGATCCGGGCCCTGTTCCGGCGGTCGGAGCAGATCGCGGCGCCGGAAGCCGGCCTGCCGTCGATCGTCGACCTCGGCCGGGTCCAGGTCGATCTCGCCGGTCACCGTCTCCTGCGCGACGGCGAACCGCTCGCGATCAAGCCGAAGGCGTTCGAGCTCCTCGCATTCCTGCTCCGCCATCCGGGTCAGGCGTTCACCCGCGACCAGCTGCTCGAGCACGTCTGGGGCTACGACTACGCGGGTGAGACGCGGACGGTCGACGTCCACGTCCACTGGCTGCGCTCGACTCTCGAGGAGGACGCGGCGGCGCCCCAGTTCGTCCACACGGTCCGGGGCGTGGGCTACGTGTTCCGCCGCCCGGCCGAGGTCGTTCGCACCTGAGTGTTGACCCGGCGATGATCGGCCGTTGATCCGGCGGCCCGATGCTCCGGCCATGCCGATCGTCGTCCGCCGCGGCCACGTGATCGCCGAGCCGCGTTCCCGTCTCCTCCGGTTCGAGCGCCCGACGTTCGCCGCCGCCGCGGCCGCGCCGGTCGGCATCGAGCAGCACATCCCGGATCCGCGCCACGAGCTTGCGCGGCTCGCCGTGACGCGCGGCGAGTGCTCGGGGCCCGCGGATCGCACCGGGCCCACGGCGGGCCCGGCCACCGAAGTCGATCCCGTCCAGCCGCCGGGACCGGTCCGGGTCGCCTACGCGATCCGCTGGCTGGAGCTCGGCGATGGCCGACGGCGGCCGCCGTGGGAGTCGTTGGTGGCGGGTCCCGTCGAGCCCGTCAGCGGCGTCCTGGTTGCGCGCGACGATCAGAGGAACGGCGAGATCAGCAGGTAGGCGACCCCGGCCACGACGCCAGATGCCGGGATCGTCAGGATCCAGGCCATCACGATGTTGCCGGCGACGCCCCAGCGGACCGCCGACAGCCGGTCGCTCGAGCCGACGCCGATGATCGCGCTCGAGATCACGTGGGTCGTCGAGACCGGCATCCCGAAATGCGACGCGGTCAGGATGATCGACGCGGCCGTCGTCTCGGCGGCGAAGCCGTGGACCGGGTCGAGCTTGACGACCTTCTGGCCCATCGTCTTGATGATCCGCCAACCGCCGGCGGCCGTCCCGAGCGAGATCGCGGTCGCGGCCAGCACGATGACCCACAACGGGATGGGCGATTCCGGCGGCAGGACGCCGGCCGCGACGAGAGCCAGAGTCATGATCCCCATCGTTTTCTGGGCGTCGTTCGAGCCGTGGCTGAACGCCATGAACGCCGCCGAGACGACCTGGAGACGCCGGAATCGGTCGTTCATCCGGCGTGGGTTGGCGTGTTGGAACAGGTTGAGGATGACGACCATCATCCCGAAACCGACGAGGACGCCGACGACGGGCGACAGGACGAGCGGCAGGACAACCTTGCCGAGGACGCCGTCGACCTTGATGGCCGAAACCCCGACCGAAACGACGACTGCGCCGAGCAGGCCGCCGATCAGGGCATGGCTCGACGAGCTCGGGATCCCGAACCGCCACGTGATCAGGTTCCAGACAATGGCCCCGATGAGTGCGGCCGCCACGATCGTCTGACCGGCCGATCCGTCGGGCGTCGTGGCGAGTCCCGATGAGATCGTCCTCGCGACCGCCGTCCCGGTCAGCGCCCCGACGAAGTTCGCGGTGGCCGACATCAGGATCGCGTGCTCGGGGCGGAGGGCCCTGGTCGAGACCGACGTGGCGATCGCGTTGGCGGTGTCGTGAAAGCCGTTGATGTAGTCGAACAGGACGGCCAGAGCCAGGACGGCCAGCAGAAGCAGCGTCAGGTTCTCGGGCACGGCCGAAGGCTACTCGATCGGGTCCCGATCGAGTAGCCGGCCGGGCGGCGGCCCCCGCGCGGAGTGGCATCGTCGGGCCAGGCGATCGTCCGAGATCGAACGCCGTCAACAGTCACCTGCAATTTCTCCCAGCCGTCCGATTCCGGACTCCGAAATCGGACTCCGATTTCGGAGTCGGGAGCGAAACACAGGCGACTTCCGATGCCGTTCGATTTCGGAGCATCGGACAGGGACAAGAGGGCGGTCCCGTCTCGGCCGGCAAGGCCGGCACGCTCACGTCGCACGGGCCGGTATCCTTCGCGGATGCGTCTTTCCCAGCTGTTCTTCACGACCCTGCGCGACGACCCCGCGGACGTCGAGATGGCGTCGCATCGCCTCCTCCTCCGGGCCGGCTACATCCGACCGCTCGGTTCCGGGATCTACTCGCTGCTGCCGCTCGGCAAGCGGGTCAATGACCGCGTCGAACAGGTGATCCGCGAGGAGCAGGACCGGATCGGCGGCCAGGAGATGGAGATGCCGGTGGTTCACCCGGCCGACGTCTGGCGGGCCAGCGGCCGCTACGACGCGATCGGGCCCGAGCTGACCCGGTTCAAGGACCGCAATGGCCGGGACATGGTCCTGGCGATGACCCACGAAGAGGTCGTCGGGATCCTTCTGGCCGACATCGTGAAGTCGTATCGCCAGCTGCCGCTGATGGTCTACCACTTCCAGACGAAGTGGCGCGACGAGCCCCGTGCTCGCGCCGGCCTGATCCGGGTCCGCGAGTTCGTGATGAAGGACGCCTACAGCTGCGACCGCGACGAGGCCGGCCTCGACGTCAGCTACCAGGCCCAGTACGACGCCTACGTCCGGACCTTCGAGCGGCTCGGGCTGGAGACCGTCGCCGTGAGCAGCGACGTGGGGATCATGGGCGGCAGCGGGGCCCACGAGTTCATGGTCCTGAACCCGGCCGGCGAGGACGTCCTCGTCCTGTGCGAGGCGTGCGGCTACGCGGCCAACCGCCAGGTTGCGAGGATCGAGCACGCGGCGCCCGAGGCCGAGGAACCGGCCGCCCTCGAGGAGGTAGCGACGCCCGGGACAACGACGATCGCGACCCTCGCCCGCTTCCTGGACATCCCGGAGACGCGGACCGCAAAGGCGGCATTCTTCGTGACCGGCGACGGCCGGCTCGTGAGCGCGATCGTCCGCGGCGACCTCGAGGTCAACGAGACGAAGCTCTCGAACGCCGTCGGTGCCAGCACCGGCATCCGACCGGCCACCGTCGAGGAGATCAAGGCGGCGGGGATGGAGCCCGGCTACGGCTCGCCGATCGGGGCCCACGACACGACCGTCGTCGTCGACGACCTCGTCGCTCGCTCGCCGAACCTGGTCGCCGGCGCCAACAAGGTCGGCGTCCACTTCCGCAACGTCAACGTCGGTCGCGACTTCGCCGCCGACGTGACCGCCGACATCACGAACGCCCGCGAAGGTGATCCCTGCCCGACCTGTGGCAAGCCCGTGCTCCTGCGCAACGGGATCGAGGTCGGCAACATCTTCAAGCTCGGGACGAAGTTCACCGACGCCGCCGGGGCGAAGTACCTCGGCGAGGACGGCAAGGAGCACCCGATCGTGATGGGCTCGTACGGGATCGGGGTCGGGCGGAACGTCGCCTGCATCGTCGAGGACCACCACGACGAGAAGGGGATCGTCTGGCCCGAGGAGGTCGCGCCGTACGCCGCCCATCTCGTCGCGATCGGCGCGAACAAGGATCCCAAGGTCGCCGAGATCGCCGAGCGCCTCCACGCCGTCGGCGAGGCGGCGGGCTACTGGCGCCACATCCTGTACGACGACCGGAACGAGTCGCCGGGCGTGAAGTTCACCGATGCCGAGATGCTCGGCATGCCCTGGATCCTGACGGTCTCGCCGCGCTCACTTGCCGCCGGCGGGATCGAGGTCACGAACCGGGCGACCGGCGAGCGTTCCACCCGCTCGATCGAGGACGTCGAGGCGCTGATCCGCGGCTCCTGACGGGCGCCTTCGGATCGCTCGGTAGCATGACGGCGCGATGCCACCCCGCCCGCTTCTCCCGCCCGACGACCTCTATGCCCGGCTCGAGCTGCCCGTCGACGCCTCGTACGAAGCCGTCGAGGTCGCCTGGCGGGCGCTCCTGAAGCGCCATCACCCCGATATCGCCGGGCCGGCCGCCAACACCCTCGCGAAGCGGATCAACGTCGCCCACGACTGGCTGGCGGACCCCGAGCTTCGGGCTCGTTACGACCGTGAGCGCCATCCCCAGCCAGCCCGATCCGGCAGCGTGCGCAGCGGCCGACCCGTTCGCGGCGGTGGCCGCGGCCACGACGACGTGCCCGTTGCGCGACATCCCGTCAGGCGTCGCCCTCTCGATCCCGAGGAGGCGCTCGCGCGTCACCTCGAGCGGATCGCCCGCCTGAGCCCGGACGAGCTGGACCGGCTCACGCTCGCCGAGACCCAGCCCATCGCGTTCGTCGCCTCGATCGCCCGGTTCCTGCCCAAGGAGCGCCTCGCGTCGCTGGACTCCGTGGAGCGACGCGTCCAGGACGTGCTGCCGGCGCGGGCCCGCTGGGATGCTCCGACCCGTGACGCGGCCGTCGGATTTGCCTACGAGCTGCTCCTCGGGCCATTCCTGGACGAGCACCTCTCCGAGCCGTTCCGCGAGCGTGTCCGCGAGCGGCTCGCCCGCGGCTGGGAGGCTGCGGTCGATCAGCCGCGCTATGGCCCGAACAGCGTGGCCGTCGCGGGGGCGCTGCGTCGGCTCTCGACGATCGGCGCGGGCGAGCTCGAAACGATCGCGGCCGCGGCGGGTCGGACTCGGGCCCGGACGGACCTGCCCTGGCCACGCGGCCTGTCCGCCCAGGACGACGATGGCCTGCGGGTGTCCTCGGCGCTCGCCCAACGCGATGCGATCGCCGCGCTCCCGGTCGATGCCCCGGCACCGGTCCGGCTGACGCTGGCTCGGGCGATGCACGGGCTGGTCCTGCGCCACGGCTTCAGCGCGACCGATCTCGACACGATCCTCTGGCCGTGGCGCGACGCCCTGCTGCCATCCTCCGCCCAGCAGACCGCGCGGCGTCGTACGGGCTGAGCCCGAACGCCAGCGCGAACCGCGAGCGATCAGGGCGAAAGGCACGAGCCCTTCCGCTGCGCTGCAGCGCTCCGCCGGACGCCGTCCGCGCTGCGGCGCCGACTTCACGAGGACGAGAAGGAACCTCGGGGCCGCCGGGGCAGGACGATCGGGTCATCGCTGGACCGCACCACACCGGGCTAGGTTGCTTCCATCAGGACCGCCCAGGAGATCCGTTCGCCCGTGTCCATCCATCTCGGCCGCCGCGGAACCCGCGCAGTGGGCCCATCGCGGTCCGTTCGTCCCCGTCCGATCCTGCTGTTCATCGTCTATGGCGTGTTCCTCGTGATCGTCGGTGTGACCGCGACTGCCCAGGTGATCATCGCGTCGGCCCACTTCTCGACGGCGACGCTGAACCACACGGTCGGCACGGACGCGAAGGTCGTCGCCGGCTACGTCAACGAACGACTCCTGCCGAGCGACCTTGCCGGGGGCAGCATCTCGCCCAGCCACGCGACCGAGCTTCGCGAGGGCATTGCCGCGTTCATCAGCCGTCGGGGGATTTTGCACGCCGAGGTCCGACGCCCGGACGGCACGATCATCGCAAGCGATGCAGGATCGCTCGGGGTCCGTGGGGATGCCTCTGGCGCCGACTGGACGACGGCGCTCAGTGGCCGCATCGGCGTCTCGATCCTCGAAACTGGCGCCTCGGGAGCCGGAGTCGATCTCGGGACCTCCAGCGTCCTCCGCGAGATCTTCCCGCTTGAGCGCGACGGCCGCGTCGTCGGCACGGTCGCCATCTGGCGTGACGCCGTGCCGATCGTCGCCGCCCAGGGCGAGGTCCGGCGGGACATCGTCATCGTCACGATCACTGCGGCTCTCGCCGCGGCGCTCGTCCTCTTCCTCGTGTTCCGCTCGGCCCAGGGCCGGATCTCGCGTCAGACGATCGCTCTCGTCGAGTCAACCCGGCGCGACCCGCTGACCGGCTTGCTCAACCACGGCGCCCTCGTCGAAGCCATCTCGACGATGACCGAGGACCATCGCGAGGCCGGTGGCGGCGTTGGGCTCGCGCTGCTCGACATCGACAACTTCCGCAACCTCAACGACACCTGGGGCCACGAGGCGGGCGACGCCGCGATCCTTCGAGTGGCGGAACTGCTCGATCGCTTCGACCCGGCCCTCGTCGGCCGGTACGGTCCCGACGAGTTCCTGATCGCCGTCGAGGGACTTGCGATCGGCACGCTCGTGGAGGAGGTCGAGTCCCTGCGCTCGACACTGGCTGGCACGCATCTCGTCTTCGGCGACAGCGAACGTCTGCCACTGACCCTCAGCGTCGCGGTCTCGACCTATCCCGAGCACGGATCGTCGGTCACCGAGGTCCTGGCGAACACGGCTCTCACGATCCGCGAGGCCAAGGCCGGCGGCGGCGACCGCGTGCTGTTGACCGGCCGGGACACCGACGACTCCGGGGAGGCCCGAACGTTCGACGTCTTCCAGGGCCTGATCCTCTCGGTCGATGCCAAGGACCGCTATACCAAGCGCCACTCCGAGGACGTCGCCCGGTACGCCACGTTCCTGGCCGAGCAGATCGGTCTGCCCGAGGAGGAGCTCCGCACGATCCGCCTGGCCGGTCTGCTCCACGACGTCGGCAAGATCGGAATCCCGGACCACATCCTGCGCAAGCCCGGCAAGCTCACGGACGAGGAGTACGCCGTCGTCCAGCAGCACGTGGCGCTCGGCGACTCCATCGTTCGCGACCTGCCCGGTCTGGACGCCATTCGAGCGGGCATCCGTCATCACCACGAGCGGTGGGACGGCAACGGCTATCTCCATCGCCTCGCGCACGACGACATCCCCCAGATCGCCCGGATCCTCAGCGTCGCCGACGCATTCTCGGCGATGACGACCAGCCGGCCCTACCGCAAGGCCCTCGATCTGCGCGAGGCGCTCCATCGGCTGGAAGACGCGGCCGGAACGCAGCTGGACGAGCGACTCGTGGGCCCGTTCGTTCGCGGCATCGAGACCGCCCCCGACGCGCCCCTGCCCGGTGAAGCGACACCGTCACGGATCTGGCTCCTCGGACCGGCCCGCGGCGACGCCACTCGCGTCGCGTGACCACCGTGTCTCGGCGGCTTCGGGCGGGCCGAGCGATCGCCTCTCGAGCGATCGCCATCGTGGCGGCGCTCCTGATCGTCGTTCTCCCACTCGCTCCGACGGTCCGCGCCGGACAGGCCTGGACGGTGTCCCTGGCGCCGACAGCGGTCCCGTCGGGGGTTGCAACGGACGTCGTGGTGACGATCCAGAACGTCTCAGGCAACAACGGCGGCGGGGAAGGAATCGGCTGTGTGTCATTGCTGGTCCCAGCGGCGTTCAGCGTCGGCACGACGACCATCGACGCGGTTGACGGCGGCCACGTGTGGTCGGTCTCGACGTCCGGGTCGGGGCCGACCACGATCACCGCTTCCGGACAGTCGGACGGCGACCGGATCGTCGGCTCGCCGGAGAATGAGTCGCTGAAGATCCGGATGCGGGTGACCGGCTCCACTCTCGGCTCGTACACGGTCACCGCAGACGAATACAACAACCGCGACTGCTCGGGCGACTTCAACCGGACCATCACCCCATCTCTCGACATCGTCACGCCGCCCAACAGCGCGCCGGTCGCGGCCGGGGAGACGCTCTCGGTCCGCCACGACCAGACCCTGACGGTCGCCGCGCCCGGCGTCCTGGGCAACGACAGCGACCCTGATGGCGACCCCATCACCGCGGTCCTCGACACCGACGTCAGCAACGGCTCGCTGACGCTCGGCTCGAACGGGTCGGTCGCCTACACGCCGACGGCGGGGTATGTCGGGCCGGACCAGTTCAGCTACCACGTGACCGACGGCGGCCTGTCGTCGGCGACCGTCACCGCCACGATCTCGGTGACCAATGCGGCGCCGGTCGGGGTCGTCGGTTCGTACGGGACGCTGCATGGCGTCCCGATCGTCCAGACCGCGGGCACCGGCGTCCTGTCGAACGACAGCGACCCGGACGGCGACAGCGTCACGGCAACTCTCGTGAGCAGCCCCGCGAATGGAACGCTGCTGGACTGGGGCGCTGACGGGCACTTCACCTATGCCCCGGATCTCCTCTACGTCGGGAGCGACAGCTTCACGTACCAGGTGACGGACGGTTTGCTGACCGTCGGGCCGGTGACGGTCACGCTCGACACGTTCAACGCCGCCCCGAACGTCGGCGACGATGCGTACGCGGTCACCCACGACCAGGTCTTGAGTCCGAGTGCAACGACCGGCGTGCTGGCCAACGACGCCGATCCGGACGGAGACCCGATCACCACGATCCTGGTGGCCGATGTCAGCAACGGAATCTTGACCCTCGGCGCGGACGGCTCGTTCAGCTACACGCCGGACGCCGGCTATGTCGGACCGGATCAATTCACGTATCGAGCCACGGACGGCGTGGCCGCGTCCTCGGTCGCCACCGTGGACCTGACGGTGTCCGACGTGGCGCCGACTGCGGCGGTCGATTCGTACGCCGTGGTCCACGACAGCGACCTGAACGTGCCCGTCGGGAGCGGGGTCCTGGCCAACGATGCCGATGCCGACGGGGATCCCCTGACGTTGACGCTCGTCAGTGACGTCGCCAACGGGGTCCTTGTGCTGAACGCCGACGGGTCCTTCGACTACGCGCCGAACACAAACTGGGTCGGGACGGACACGTTCACGTATCGCGCCGTCACCGCGACTGCCACGTCGGCGGTCACGACCGTCACGATCAATGTGACGAACCAAGTCCCGGTCGGCGTCGCGGACGCGTGGTCGGTGCACATCGGCGACACGCTCACGGTGAGCGCACTGTCCGGCGTGCTCGCCAACGATGCCGACGGCGACGGCGACGCCATCGCCGCCGTCCTCGCGACGGACGTCACGCACGGGACGCTGACCCTCGGCGCGGATGGCAGCTTCACGTACGTCGCGGGGCCGTCGTTCGTCGGCGACGACACGTTCGTCTACGTCCCGACGGATCCGATCGCCGGGGGTGCCGGCGTGACCGTCAGCGTGACGGTCACCGATACGACGCCCGTTGCCGCGGACGACGTCGCGACGGTAGTCCACGATCGGCCCCTCACCGTGGCGGCAGCGAGCGGGCTACTGGCGAACGACGTCGACGCCGACGGCGATTCGCTCACCGCAACCCTCGACGGCGGCCCGGTCCACGGCCTCGTGAGCGTCGATCCGGACGGAGCCTGGAGCTACATGCCGCCCGCCGGGTTCAGCGGAACGGATTCCTTCACGTATCACGCCGACGACGGTGCGCTCTCGAGCCCATCGGCAACCGTGACGATCACGGTCACCAACAACGCGCCGATCGCGACCGACGACGTGGCAAGCGTCGCGCACGACCGGCCGATCGTCGTCGCGGCGCCGGGCGTGCTCACGAACGACATCGACTTTGACGGCGACACGCTTCTCGCCAGCCTGACGAGCGGCCCGTCACACGGCAGCGCGACCGTGGCAGCGGGCGGCGGCTGGACGTACACGCCCGACGTTGGGTGGCTCGGGGTCGACTCGTTCATGTACCAAGTTGATGACGGGGCGACGACCGACATGGGAATGGTGACGGTCACCGTCACGAACACCGCACCTGCCGGGTTCGATGACGGGTATGTCGTCGTCGCCGGTTCGAGCCTGTCGGTCGTCGCGCCGGGGGTCCTGGGCAACGACGTCGACGCCGACGCTGACGAACTCAGCGTGCTGCTCGTCAGCGGGCCCGCGCATGGGTCGGCGGCGCTCGGGCCGACCGGCTGGCTCACCTACACCCCTGCGTCCGGGTTCAGTGGCGCCGACGTGCTCACGTATCGCATCTCCGACGGCCTCACGACGTCGGGGTCGGTGACGATCGCGATCAGCGTGGTCCCGCGCGTGCCGACACCCACACCCACACCAACGCCGACACCCACACCCACACCCAAACCAGCGCCGACACCGATGCCCACTTCGACACCGACACCGACGCCGACGCTCGAGTCGACCCCGGAGCCCACGCTGGCCGCCGTCGAGCCGTCGGCGGCCCCGCCGCCGGCAGTTGAGCCCAGCCCGATCCCCTCCGCCAGTGCGTCCACCTCGGCATCGCCATCGGTCCCGCCGCCGGCGAGCACGCCGAGGCCGTCCGCCGACACCGGCACGACGGTCGATCGCTTCATCGTCGGCGGCACGGACGCGGGATCGGGCGGGACGTCGACCCTTGCCGACTCGCTGCTGGCCGCAAGCGTCGCCCTCGCCCTGAACGGATTCGATTGGCAGATCCCCGGGCTCGCGCTGTCCGTTCCGGGGCTCCTCGTGATCCTCGCGATCACCCTCCAGATTGGGGGAGGGCTCGCGTGGCTGCCCCTTGTCCGGCGCAAGGTCGGCGCGTTGGGCGTCGCCCGCCGACGGCACCGCCGCCCGGACTCGAACGTCGGTTCGACGCCGAGGGACTCCATCGGATAGTCTGTGGACCTCTCGTGTTCGATGGGCGCTCCGGTCAGCGCCCCGGTCCCCGAAACCGCTCGACCCCGAATTTCCACACCGTGCCCTGACCGGGCCCCGCAGCGCAAAGCGGGAGGGCCCCGCCAGGAGTCACTTCTCCCATGTCCTTCGATGCCCTCGGGCTGACCCCCGAGCTCCTCCGCGCCGTCGCGGACCAGGGTTACACCGAACCCACGCCCGTCCAGCGTGAGGCGATCCCGTTCGTCCTCGCCGGACGCGACATCCTTGCCGGCGCCCAGACCGGCACCGGCAAGACCGCCGCCTTCGTGCTGCCGATCCTCCAGCTTCTCAACGCCGAGCGCTCGCCCGGCTGGAAGACGAACGGCGCCCCCGAGCCGGTCGCCGGCCCCAACGCCGGCGCCGCCTCCGGTCCCGGCCCGCGCCGCGACCCGCGCATCCCGCACTCCCCGATCCGCGTCCTGATCCTGACCCCGACCCGCGAGCTCGCCCTCCAGGTCGAGGAGAGCGTCCGGACCTACGGCGCCCATCGCCGGATCCGCTCGGTCGCGATCTACGGCGGCGTCGGCTACGAGCCCCAGATCCGCGCCCTGCGCGCCGGACCCGGGATTGTCGTCGCCACTCCGGGCCGACTCCTCGATCACATCGCCCAACGCAATATCGACCTGTCGAAGCTCGAGATCCTCGTCCTCGACGAGGCCGACCGGATGCTCGACATGGGCTTCATCCGCGATATCCGCAAGGTGATGGCGCTCCTCCCGCGCGAGCGCCAGACGCTCCTCTTCTCGGCCACGTTCTCCGACGAGATCCGGCACCTCGCCGGCGGCATCCTCACGGACCCGGCGATGGTCCAGGTCACCCCTCGGAACACTGAGACGGCGCTCGTGACCCAGATCGTCCACCCGGTCGACCGCGAGCGGAAGCGCGAGCTCCTCTCAGAGCTGATCCGGAGCGGCCGGATCGAGCAGGCCCTCGTCTTCACCCGGACGAAGCACGGCGCGAACCGCCTCGCCGAGCAGCTCGGCAAGGATGGGATCGGGGCCGCCGCGATCCACGGCAACAAGAGCCAGGGCCAGCGGGTCCGGGCGCTCGACGACTTCAAGGCCGGCCGGGTCGCGATCCTCGTCGCGACCGAGGTCGCCTCGCGCGGCCTCGACATCGAGGACCTGCCCCACGTCGTGAACTACGAGCTGCCGATGGTCCCCGAGGACTACGTCCACCGGATCGGCCGGACCGGGCGAGCCGAGAAGACCGGCGACGCGATCTCGCTCGTCTGCGTCGACGAGGCGCCCCTCCTGCGCGAGATCGAGAAGCTCGTCGGCCACACGATCCCGAGTGAGGTCATCGCGGGCTTCGAGCCCGATCGATCCATCCGGCCCGAGCCGATCCGCCAGCGGTCGGCCGGTCCGCGGTTCACGAGCCCGGCCCGCGGCGTCGGCCCGCGCCCGATCCCGATCGGCCATCGCGGTGGAGCCGCCGCACATCGCGACCGCGGCCCGATCGTCACCAACCACGGCCCGAT
>JBKJOK010000042.1:0-36424 GCA_046595595.1 Candidatus Limnocylindrales bacterium | reverse complement strand
GCGGCCAGGTCGCGCGGTGGCTCCCCGGTAGTACCCGCGCGCCGGGTCGTACAGGGCGATCTCCATGAACCGGGCGAATGTCATCGGCCCGTCCCGCTCGATCTCGGCACGGATCGCGGCCAGCAGCACCGGATCCGACGCGACGTCCTGGTTGCGGGCGGGGACGCGCCTCAGGTCCACGATCGCCTCCGCGCGAGCGCCAGCCGGAGCCCGGGACCGACCAGGCTGTGGCCGCCGAGCACGATCGGGATCGGCGCGTCGCGGGCGGCCACCGTCAGCGTCCGCAGCCACGGATCGGCGATCTGCTCGGGCAGGAGGAGGTCCGAGGCAAAGCGGTCCTCCGCGGCCGGCCACGCTCGTTCGTCGGTCCCGAGACGGTGGGCGAGCAGGACCCGGCTGTCGAGCAGCGCACCCTCGCCGAGCCGGGCCAGGATCGCCCCGAGCGCTTCCGGACCGTCGCGACCAAGCAGCAGCCCGAGCGTGGATGCAGCGGCCCGCTGGCCGGCGGCCCGCGTCCGGAACCCGCGTTCCTCGACGAGCGCCCGGGTTCGCGACGCCGTCGAGCGCTCGAGCCACGCGAGGCTGCCAGCCGACGTCCGGCCGGCCACGATCAGCTCGGCATCGGGATTGCGCGCGACCGTGGCCACCCGCGCCAGTGCCTGCCGGACCGCCGCCGTGGTGCGATCGGTGGCGCCCTGCCCAACGAGCAGCGCGTCCAGCGGCGTATCGAGGTCGACCTGCAGCCGCCAGCGCCGCGACAGGTCCGCCACCTGGAAGCCGGCCGTTTCAGCGAGCCAGCGCGGCAGGCCGTTGTCGGCCGACAGCTCCAGGTCCGGCAACTCGGCGAGGCGCCTGCAACCGGCGATCGCCACGACGTCGGCCGAGAACCGGTTGTTGGCGAGGGCGTGGCCGGCCGGACCGCCGGCAACTGCCACGAACCCCGCCAGGTCGGCCGGCCGGGCCAGCGGGATCGCACCCGAGCCCAGGACGACGATTCCGTCGGCGGCCACGCCGGTCAGCGCCGCGCGCAGCCGCTCGCCGAACCTCAGCTCGTCGGGTGCGCCATCGAGGACGATCGCCTGCTCCGCCCCCGCCCGTCGAAACCCCTCCGCAAGAGCCGCCGCGTTCGTCCGTCGAACCCGAGCGAAGGCCTCCGTCAGCGGTCCCGCCCCGGGACCGGGCCGGGCGTGGAAAATGAGGGCCACGACGCGAGTCACGCGGCGAGTCTAGCGAGCGAGGTCGACCGGCCGATGCGACGGGTGCGGGCGTATATCGGGCTCGGGGCCAACCTCGGCGACGCCGGTGCGACCCTGGCTGCCGGGATCCGCTCGCTGGCTGCCCTGCCGGGCGCCCGGCTCCGGGCCGTCTCGCGGCTGTACGCCACCGAGCCCGTCGGCGACGTCGAGCAGCCGGTGTTCCGCAACGCCGTCGTCGCCCTCGACGTCCCGGCCGGTCCAGATCCGGCGCGGGGAGCGACCGCCCTCCTGATCGCGCTCAAGCAGCTGGAGCGGGCGTTCGGTCGCCAGAATCGCGAGCGCTGGGGGCCGCGCGAGCTCGACCTCGACCTGCTGATCTTCGGCCGGGCCCGGCTCGAGCTCGATCGGCCGCCGGAGGGGATGTCGCTTGACCCCGGCAAGGCCGATCGCCTCCTGGTCGTCCCCCACCGCGACGCCGCGAACCGGCTGTTCGTTCTCGCCCCGCTGGCCGACGTCGCGGCCGGGCTCACGCCGCCCGGATGGCAAGAGACGGTGGCCACGGCTGCGGCCCGGCGCCGGATCGAGGAGGGCGAGGACGCGGTCCGGCCGATCACGGGCTGGGACGCGGACCGTGGTCGCTGGCAGTGACGCCCTGACGAGAATCCGAGGATCCGGTGCTCAGTTGTCCCGGTAGAGCGCCATGTCCCCGGCGAGGCTCTCGCGGCTCACGGCCGCCCCGTCGAGCATGTCATCGCGGTAGGAGCGGCCCTCATCAGCCGCGTCGTCGTCCCTGTCGAGCCCGAGCGATCCGACCTGCTCACCCGGCTCGTGTCGCCGGATGCCGAGATACACCAGCTCCCCGCGCGCCTCGGCCGCTCGGAACTCCTCGTACCGTCGATCGTTGAACGGGACGCCGCCCTCGTCGGACTCGACGAAGCGCCCTACACCCGGCTCTCCGACCACCTCCCACTCGTGAGAGAAACGGGCGCCGTCGGACTGTTCCTGATTCAGATCGAACGTCATGCCATCACCCATCAGCGCTGTGCGTGCTGTCAATCGAGATCGATGCTCCGGACGATACCGCGGCCTGCATCATCACGGACGGACCGGATCAGTCGCGGATCGCGACGACCGCCTCGATCTCGACCGCGAGATCGAACGGCAGGGCTGCGACTCCGATGGCCGAACGGGCGTGGCGCCCGACCTCCGGACCGAACACGGCGATGAGCAGGTCCGAGCAGCCGTCGATGACCTCGGGCAGGGCGACGAAGCCGGGTGCCACATTGACCATGCCGAACACTCGGAGGATGGCGTCGACCCGGCCCAGGTCGCCCAGCTCGGTGGCCAGCGTCGCCAGCAGTCCGAGCCCCGCCCGGCGCGCCGCCTCGTAGCCCTGCTCGGGAGTCAGGTCGCCTCCGACCTTCCCGGTGATTCGGAGGCCCGCGGCGTCGGGTACGGGACCGTGTCCGGCAAGGTAGAGGGTGGATTCGTGACGGCGGGCCCGGACGTAGTGACCGCGGGGCACGCTGAGGGCCGGCAACGCGATGCCGAGCGCGCGGAGCCGCGCTTCAAGGGCTCCCTCCCCGAGCCCTCCGGTCGACCCGGCGGCCTCGCGACGGCTCGCGTGCGTCAAGAGCGAGGGGCGGCGTCGCGTTCCTGGAGCGCGTTCCAGACCCGCT
Source organism: Candidatus Limnocylindrales bacterium (assembly GCA_046595595.1). Lineage (GTDB taxonomy): Bacteria > Chloroflexota > Limnocylindria > Limnocylindrales > CSP1-4 > CF-46. The sequence continues at coordinate 33,549 of JBKJOK010000042.1, read as the reverse complement.
CCGGACTGAATGGCGCCTCACGCAGCCGGATGCCCGCCGCCCGCCATACCGCATTCGCGATCGCGGCCGCGACCGGGTTCAGCGATCCCTCGCCGCCGCCTTTCGCGCCGTACAGCCCGACGCCGTCGCCGCGCTCGACGATCACCGACCGGATCTCCGGAAGGTCCGTCGTGCGCGGCACGCGGTAGTCAAACAGGTTGCCGTTCATGAGGTTCCCGTCCTCGTAAACCAGCTCCTCGCGGGTCGCCATGCCGAGGCCCATCATCGCCGCGCCGATGTCCTGGCCCTCGACGAGCTGGGGGTTGATCGCACAGCCGACGTCGCCGATGGTGACCAGCTTCTCGACCCGGATCACGCCGGTCGATTCGTCGACGGAGACCTCGACGCCGACGCAGCCGATCTCCCAGAACGGCGGCATCTCCTCGGTCGTGCCCGACCGCCGGATGTAGCCCCGCCCGACGCATTCCCCAGCGTGACCACCGAACCACGATCGGACGACCGCGCCCCAGTCGTGGACGGCGTCGCCGATCCGGATCCCCGACTGCTCCTCGATCACCGTCGGGCCATCGGGCGCGAGGCTCTCCTGGGCCCACTCGACGAGCTGGGTCCGGGCGTCCCGGGCGGCGGCCGCGATCGCGAGGCCCATCAGCGTGGTGGTCCGGCTGGCGCCGGTGGAGCGGTCGTAGCTGACCGCGGCCGTGTCGGACTGGAGGAGATGGACCCGATCCAGGTCGACGCCCATCTCGCCGGCGGCCATCTGGGCGAGGACGGTCGACGAGCCCTGGCCCATCTCGGTGCTGCCGCAGGTCACCGTCAGCGAACCGTCGGCATGGATCCGGACGAGCGACGTCGTCATCGGCTCGGAGCCGGCGTCGGAGGCGGACAGGCAGATCGCCCGGCCGCGACCGGCCGGCAGCGGCGTCGACCAGCCCAGCTCTTCCGCCGCGAGGTCGAGATCCGCCGGGAGATCGGCGTCGATCCCGCGGACGTTCGGCCACGGCCGCTCTCCGGGACGGAGGACGTTCCGGCGCCGAATTTCGAGCGGGTCGAGCCCGAGCAGTTCGGCTGCCTCGTCCATCTGGGACTCGCCGGCGAGCGTGACCTGGGGTGCGCCGAAGCCGCGGAACGAGCTCGCGGGAGCCGTGTTCGTGTACACGGTCGAGCAGGTGACCTCGAGGGCCGGGATGCGGTATGGGCCGCCGAGCCGGTTGGCGGCCTTGCGCCCGACCAGCGGCGAGTTCTCGGCGTAGCCACCGGTGTCGAGCAAGATCGTGGCCTTGCGGCCAAGCAGCAGCCCGTCGCGGTCGAACGCGCTCCGGAGGCGGACGAGCGCCGCGTCCCCGCGCGTCGTCAGGATCGACTCCTCGATCGACAGGCCGAGCCGGACCGGCCGGCCGGCGCGCAGAGCGAGGGCCGCGGTCAGGGGTTCGATCTTCGTGTACGACTTGCTGCCGTACCCGCCGCCGACATACGGGACGATCACTCGGACCGCCGCGAGCGGCAGGCCGAAGCAGTGGGCGAGGTCCTCGCGGACCATGTACGGGTGCTGGCCCGAGGTCCACACCGTCAGCTGTCCCTCCTCCCAGCGGGCGACAGAGGTGTACGGCTCCATCGCGTAGGCGTACGAGCGCGGGTAGCGGTATTCGCCCTCCACGACGAGGTGGGCGCCGGTGAACGCGTCATCGATGTCGCCCCAGGCCTGGCGCGACTCCGAGCAGACGTTCGGATGGGTCCGCTCGATGTCCTCCGCGAAGCCGCGATGGGCGCGCTGTTCCCCCGGCTCGTCGTGGATCACCGGGGCGCCGGGCGCCAGTGCGGCATCGGGCGCGGTCACGAACGGGAGGGGTTCGTACTCGACGCTGATCAGGCGGAGCGCCTCCTCGGCGGTCACCGCGTCCTCGGCGACGACGCCCACGACCGGCTCGCCGGCGAACCGGACCTTGCCGGTCGCGATCATCGGGTGATCGGCCACGGCATGGCCGTACACGAGATTGACGTCCGCCAGGTCATCGGCGGTCACGACCGCGATCACGCCCGGGTGGCGGCGCGCGGCGGCGGTGTCGATCGAGCGGATGAGCGCGTGCGGGTAGGGGCTGCGGAGGAGCTTCGCGTGGGCGAGGCCGGGCATGCCGATATCGACCGTGAAGCGGCCGCCGCCGGTGACCTTGGCGACGCCGTCGCGGCGCGGGACCGAGAGCCCGATCGGGGCGGGCGCGACGGGCCGGCTGCTGACCCGTCTCATGCCGTCGCCTCGGCCGCCGGCCGCTGCCCGGTCGCTGCGGCGGCCAGGACCGCGTCGATGATCTGGGCGTAGCCCGTGCAGCGGCAGAGGTTGCCCTCGAGGGCGTGGATGACCTCGTCGCGGCTGGGGTCCGGGTTCTCCTCGAGGAGCGCGGTCGCGGCCATCAGCATCCCCGGCGTGCAGAACCCGCACTGGAACCCGGCGTGATCGATGAACGCCCGCTGGAGCGGGCTCAGGCGTCCGTCGGTCGAGAGGCCCTCGACGGTCCGGACGGCGCGCGACTCGGCGTCGATCGCGAGGTACGTGCAGGCGCTGACCGCAAGGTCGTCGACCAGGACGGTGCACGCACCGCACACCTGGGCATCGCACGAGATCTTCGTGCCGGTCAGGCCCAGCCGCTCGCGGAGCACCTCGCCGAGCGTCTCACGCGGCTCGATCCGGATCGACCGCTCCCGCTCGTTGACGGTCATGGCGACGTCCATCGTCTCAGGCATGGGCGAGAGCCTCCGTCATGGCACCTTGCGCGGCACGGCCCAGCAGGACCCCCGCCAGATGACGCTTGTAGTCGGCGGAGCCGTTGAGGTCGGCGACGATGTCGAGGTCGGCAAAGGCGTCCCGGGCGGCCCCGAGGCGCTCGTCGATGGCCGCGGGCCGCGCGTCGGCACCGACGAGGGCTGCGCCGGCGCCTTCGACGACGGTCGGGATTTCCGACAGCGAGCCGACGACGACCGTGGCGGCGCTGACCGAGCCGTCCCGGACGGCGAGCTGGACCGCGACCGACGCCGCGGGGCGCTCGAAGAAGGCGAGCTTGTCGTAGGCCCGCCCGACGCCCGTCCCCGCGGCAGGAATCCGGATGCTGAGGACCAGCTCGTCGGCCTCGCGGGCGGTGAACAGCGGACCGAGGATGAAGTCAGCGACGGTCAGCTCGCGCGCGCCACCGGGCCCCGCCAGGCGGACGGTCGCGTCGCAGGCGACCAGGAAGGTCGCCGGGTCCGAATGCGGCTCGGCGAACGCCAGGTTGCCGCCGAGGGTCCCGGTGTTGCGAACCCGGACGTTGGCGACCTGGGCCTCGAGAGCGGCCAGCCCGGGAACCGCCGCGCGGACCGTCGCCGACCGCTCGATCAGCCGGTGGGTCGAGCCGGCGCCGATGACGAGGGCACCGTCGGCGTCGAGCTCGATGCCGTGGAGTTCCGGGATCGCCTTGATGTCGACCAGCGTCGCGAACTGGGCGAGGCCCATCTTCATGACCTGGAGAAGCTCCGTCCCGCCCGCGATCCAGGCGCCTTCGCCATTCGTCCCGGCGAAGGCGGCGAACGCCTCGGCCAGGCTGTGCGGCCGGAGCAGGGAGAAGCGCGGGATCACGGGCGACCTCGATCGGCGATACGGTGTTGGCGGCGTGGTCGGCCTCCGATGATACCGGGTCGCGCGCCGATTGTGCGTACAATACCTTTGATATTGTCTCCCCTCAGGCCCAGACTGTTGTCACCCGTTCAGGAGGATGCTCGTGCCGGACGCCACCAAGCTCATCGCCCACGAGGAGCAGCCGCTCAGCGGCACGGCCATCACCGAGATGACCCAGCGCGAACAGTGGAACAAGAAGCACCCGCCGGTAGAGGCCACGATCGTCAAGGACCTCAAGACGACCGAGCTCGTCGCCCGCGAGTACCGCGGCACGAAGGCGCGTTTCTACCGTCTCTCCGGGGCGATCCGGCTGCAGCCGCACCTGTCCGAGCTGCCGCCGTCGCATGCGTCGGTGAAGCACCGCCACACGACCGAGGCCGTCCTCTACATCGTGAAGGGCAGCGGTCACACGATCATGCACTTCGATGGCGCCGAGGAGGAGCGGGTCGACTGGACCGAGGGCGATCTCATCGGGATCCCGCTCTGGGCCTGGCACCAGCACTTCAACGACTCGGACACCGACACCGCCCGGTACCTGGCCATCCAGGACACGTTCACGATCAAGGCGATGGGCCTGCACCAGATCGAACGCCATCCGGACAGCCCGGCCGGCGAGGAGTAGCCGTCGTTCCGACGGACGTCCGGAGGACGACGATGACCGAGGTGTGGCGCTCCGTCAGCCGGCTCGAGCGGGCCGACTTCTACGCCGACTGGCTGGCCGCGAGTGAGCGGAATGCATTCGTCGTGGGGCGATCGCCGATCGTGGCCCGCGGCCGCGATCTCGTCTGGATCGAGACGCCCAACGAGCACCGCGTCGCGATGCTCATCGGCGAGCAGGTCGGGTTCCCGACGAACGGGACGAACCTGTGCAAGGTCGTCGTCCCGGTCGGCCAGCACACCGGACGCCAGCGCCACGGCGAAGAGGCGATCCACGTCGTCCGGGGCAGCGGCTTCATCGTCGTCGCCGGTCGGCGCTACGACTTCCACGATGGGACGACGATCCACGTCCCGTTCATGGACGACCACCAGGTGTTCAACACGGGCGACGTCGACGTCGAGTACGTGTCGGCCTCGACGATGGACCTCGATCTGTTCGTCCGGCTCGGCCGGCTCGAGCAGCTCGAGCCCAAGGGTTCCAACGACGCTGGATTCGAGGCCGCCTTCCCGCCGGCCGGTGACCAGTTCGACAGCCTCGGGCGGCGAATCGCCCTCCACATCGAGGATGCTCCGAACGAAGCCGATCGCAAGAAGTCGCACACGGCGGCGGCCGGCGCAGACCACGGGTCGCACGGGCCCAGATCCCATGGCGACGCCGCTGGTGACGAGGGTCACGGCGCGCATGACCATGGGTCGCACGACCGGACCGCGGCCGCGTCAGCGCCCGAGGCAAGCGCCACGAAGCCGACGGAGCGCCTGATCAAGAGCGAGCACCCCCACCGCCACGGCGCCATCTACAACCTCATGGGTGGCGGCGAGAGCAAGAGCGAGCACCGCAACGGGTTCACAGCCCTGACCGCCGCCATGACCCAGATCTTCGAGGAGGTGCCCCACACCTCGAGCCACTGCCACACCCACACCGAGGCGGTCCTGTACGTCCTCGAGGGAGTCGGGTTCTCGGAGATCGATGGCGAGCACTACGACTGGGAGGCCGGCGACGCCGTCCAGATCCCGCCGAAGATGACCCGTCACGAGCACTTCAACCCGTCCGATGGGCGGACGCGGACGCTCCGGATCGAGTACGGGATCCGGTATTTCTATGAGCAGCTCTGGCCGGGCTACTTCAAGGTCGAGCACCGCGAGACCTCGATCGCGCGGCCCTGACCAAGCCGTGACCCGTCAGCCCGCCCAGCCGGTCGGTTCCTGATGCGCTGCGAGCCCGCCCGAGACTTCACCGTCGGGAAGGCGATCGCGTGGCGCAGCTCGATCGACGACGACCCGGCCTACCAGCGGGCCGGCGAGGTCTGGTCACCGGCCCAGCGCCAGCTGTTCATCGACTCGCTCCTGAACGGTTATGACGTTCCGAAGATCTACCTCCACGACCTCCGCGGACAGCACCCGACGAAGGTCTATGCGGTCGTCGACGGGAAGCAGCGGCTGACGACGCTCTGGTCGTTCGTCCGGGACGGCTTCGCGCTCGCCCCGACGTTCCGAATCGAGTCGCCGGGTTTCCCGAATGGAGCGCCGGCCGGCGACGCGCCGGCCGGCGTGCTCCGATTCTCCGAACTCGGAGCCGGCGGGCGGGCGGCGCTCCTCCGGACGCCGCTCTCGGTCGTGCTGATCCGGAACGCGACGGAGAGCGACATCGAGGAGCTCTTCTCGCGGCTGAACAACGGTGTCGCCCTGTCCGCGGCAGAGCGCCGGAACGCGCTCGGCGGGGCGATGGCCCGCCTGGTTCGTGAAGTGGCGGCCACGTCCGACCTGTTCGGAGCACTCACGTTCAGCCACGATCGCGGTGACCATCTCGAGCTGGCCGCGCGCCTCCTGGCCCGGGAGGACGCGGACCGTCGCGCCGAGTTCGAGGTGCTCGATGGAAGCGCGGCCGGCCTCGACGCGTTCGTCAAACGCCATCGCGAAATGGCGCCGGCCGAGCGCGCCGAGCTGATCGACCGCCTGGAGCGACGCTGGATCGCGGTCGCGGACCTGTTCTCCCGCCCGGATCCGCTCCTGTCCAGTCCGGCCGCGACCGTCGCTGCGCTGCGCTTCGCGTGGCAGGCGGTCGACGAGGATCCGTCATCGGCGGGTCGTGATCGCCTGCGGACAATCCTCGAGGCGCGCCGCGGCAGACCAAATGGCGACCTTGCCCACCTGAACGACGTGGCCGAGCCGATCGCGACTGCGCCCGGACGCGTCGGCGCGGACGCGGTCGGGCGCGACTGAGCCCATGGCGGCGCCGACCGACAGCGAAGGGCTGCCGACCGAGCGATTCCGGAACCCACTCGATCCCCGCAATCCCTTGTCCGGCCTGTACCTCGCCACCGGCCTGTTCGAGCTGGCTGAGGGGGCGCTCCGGTTTCTCGTTCCGATCAACCTCGATGCCCGCGGCCTGACGCCGGCCCAGATCGGCCTCGTCATCTTCGCGTTCTCGCTGACGAGCCTGCTCGCGCGTGGGGTCGCGGGTGTCGTGTTCCGGCCCGACCGCGCCCGGGCCCTGATCATCGGCGCCGGTCTGGCCAGCACGATCGCCTACCTGCTCACGCCCTTCGTGTCCGACGTGGCCTCGTTCACGGTCCTGATGGCGATCGACGGATTCGGCTGGGGCGTCGCGACCACCTGCCTGTTCACGATGCTCCTGTTGTGCACCCCGTCGACGATCGCCCCGGCCATCGCGATGGGTTGGTACATCGGGTTCCAGGGCCTGGCCCTGGCGATCGCAACGACGGTCGGCGGCCTCCTCGGGCAGAGCCTCGGGATCGGGACCGCGATGCTCGCGCTGGCGACGCTGCCGGTGCTCGCCGCAGTCTTCATCTCGGTTCGTCTGCCGCCGGTCCTGCGATCCACCGTCGACCCGGCAACGGCGGCTGAACCAACGGGTGGGCATCGGCGCAGCCTTGTCGGGCGGCTCAGCGCGTCGATCCGGCGAATCGGGCTGCTGCCGTTCGCCGTCTGGTCGGCGGCCCTCGTCGCCGTCTACCTCAACGTGATCAACGGGCTGCTCCAGAGCTTCTTTCCGCTGCTTGGCCTCGCCGTGGGTCTGTCGATCGCGCAGATCGGAACACTGTCGAGCGTCCGGACGGGGATCTCGTCGGTCGCCCGCTTCGGAGCCGGCTGGATCTTCGCGCGCGTCCGGCCCGAGCGTGTCCACCTGCCCCTCCTGGCCGTGTCCGCGGCCACCCTGGCGATCCTGCCGTCGGTCGGCGCCTACCTTCTGTTGCTGCCGTTGTTCGCCGCGAACGGGATCAGTCGAGGACTGCTCCGGGTCACGACGAGCGCCACCGCGATGGAGGAGACGCCCGGCCACCAGGCCGGCATGGCAGCCGCGGTCATGACCGCCGGCCTGGACGTCGGGAAGATGCTCGGCCCCTTGATCGGCGGGATCGTCGCCGGGGCGATCGGGCTCGAGGCGATGTTCCGGATCGTGCCGTTCGCCTTCCTTGCGATCTATCTCGTCCTGTTCCTCGCCTCGGAGCGCCGCCGCCGGGCGCGCGTCCCTGGCCAGCCCCTCGACCCCGGTCGAGCCGGCCGATCCAGTCCCGCAGAGGAGCCCTGATGCCGACCATCACCGTCAATGACCTCCCGATCGCGTACGACCTGGTCGGGCGCGGCGACCCGCTGGTCCTGATCGCGGGCACCGGCTATCCGGGGGCGACCTGGCTGCCCGAGCTCGTTGACCAGCTCGCGCGCCGCCACACCGTTCTGACGTTCGATCATCGGGGCACCGGCCGGACGCCGTCGACCTCCGGGACGTACTCGACCCGGCTGTTCGCGTCGGACGCGGCGGGGCTCATGGCCGCTCTCGACCTGCCGCCGGCCCATGTCCTCGGTCACTCGATGGGCGGCCGGGTCGCGCAATGGATCGCGCTGGACGCGCCGGCCCGGGTCCGGAGCCTGATCCTCGCTGCGACCGGACCCGGCGAGTGGCGCGCGGACAAGCCTGTCACCCGGGGTGTGCCGCTCCACACGGCCGTGGCGATGATCGAGCACGGATACGAGGCGTACATGGGCTGGCACATCGCCGACACCTTCTTCACGCCGGAGTACGTCACGAGCCGGCCGGACCATGTCCAATGGCTCGTCGACACGTTCTGGCAGCACCGCCCCGAGCTCCGCGAGTACCTCCGCCACGTGATCGCCCGGCAAGAGCACCAGACCGCGGATCGGCTATCCGAGCTGACGATGCCGGCGCTCGTCCTCATCGGCGACCGCGACCGTCACCAGGGCGGGACGGGCGTCCACTGGGAGCAGTCGGCGTACCTCGCCGAGCACCTGCCGAACGTCGAGCGCACGATCGTGCCCGACGCGTCGCACGGCTACCTGTGGCAGGCTCCGGAGCTGTCGGTCGAGATCATGCTGGAGTGGACGGCCCGGCACTGACCCGGCGGCTCTCGGATCAGCCGGCCCCGCCCCACGCGTCGAACCGGACCCAGTACTGAGCCCAGCGGGTGTGGCGCTCGGTCCGGAGATCGCGATCCGGGGCCCGCTCCGGATCGGGTCTTGGCCCGCGCCGGCAGATCTCGCGAACCTCGAGGGCGACGAGGCCGAACACATGGTCCGCGCCGGGGTCGCCGTGGGCCGGGACCGGGAAGCCGCCGCCGACCGACCGACCGGGGCACTGGTGGGCGCCGGCGCCGAAGGACAGGCCCCAGCGGGCGACACGCGGGTCGACGACTCGGTCCGGATCGAACGCCCCGGGGTTCGCGCCGAACAGTCGCGCATCGAGGTTGCCGGCGAGGGCGTCGAGGACGACCACGCTCCCGGCAGGAACCTCGCGTCCGGCGATCGTCGTTGCCGCCAGCGCACGGCGGCGCATCTTCGGCGTCGTCGGCCGGAGTCGCAGGGTCTCGTGCACGATCCGCTGGCAGAACGCGAGGTCATCGGCGGCCCGACCGACGATGTCCGCCGCGGCAGCCTCCGCGAAGATCAGGTCCAGGGCGTTGACGAGGGTCTGGGCGCTGGTGTGGGTGCCACCCTGCAGGTAGGTCGCGACCTCGCGGGTCACCCGGCCCGTATCGGCAAGCTCGAGCTGCGGGTCCTCGCGATGGCGCAGGAGCGCGGTCAGGATGTCGTGCGGGAGGTCCTCGGCGTCGATCCGGCCCGCGCGCTCGCCCGCGATCAACGCAGCCCGCCGCTCCCACGACGGCCGGATCCAGTCACGCTCGAACGTCTCGTAGGTCGCGTACACGAGCGCCCGGACCGCGTCGGGATCGCGCGCGTCGAGAATCGCGCTGCCCTGGGAGAAGACGTCGACGTGGCGCACCAGCTCGCGGACCTGCTCGAGGTCGGCCTCGTCGATGTCGATCCCGGCCCGCCGCGCGGCGAGCACGACCGACAGCCGCTCACCGACCGCGAAGACGTCGACTGATGGAGCGTCGATCAGTCGATCGAGGAGATCGGTCAACACCTTGGGAAAGAGCTCGCGTTCGTACAGCCGCAGGACGTCCGGCCGGAACTGGCTGTTCTCGACCCGGCGCCGCGCCCGGTGGACGGGCCCATGGCTGACCGACACCACACCGTCGCGGATGTTGCCTTCGGCGTAGGAGCGGTCGTCGAAAGTCCGCGCCAGGTTGGCGTCGAAGAGGGCCTCGCGGATGTCCTCATGGCGGTCGAAGACGATCTGGGCCGAGGGGGCCGCCTCGGGTTCGGTCATCCCTGCGCCGTTCCGGGCGGCCGGCCCGCGTTGGACTCGTGGACTGCCCCGCCGGCACGCACGACCCGGATCGCCTGGGTCGGACAGCTCCGGGCAGCGTCCACCAGCAGTTCTAGCGCGCTCGTCGCGGCGACGGGTGTCGGCCGGGAGACGCCGGCATCCTCGTCGAGGTGGAACGCGGCTGGGAGGATCCGGACGCAGTCGCCCGACCCGATGCACAGTTCCGGATCGACCGACACGTCGACGTTCATCACGCCTCCCCTTGCTGCAGCCACACCGCAGATTGTACGCAGGATGATCAACGGTGAATACAATCGACGCGCAGACGGGAGACCGCTCCGGAACCATGGAAGGTGCGCCGACGATGCTCATGCAGCGGGTCCTCAGCGCAGGCGGGGATCACCCCCCGGCCACATTCAGCTCGTGGGTCGGTGGCGCGTTCGACCAGCCGGGTGACGAGCCGGCCATGGATGTCCTCGACCCCGCGACCTCGACCGTGATTGCCCGGATCGCGGAAGCCGGTGCGTCGGGAGTGGGGCGCGCGGTTGCGGCCGCCGAGCGGGCGGCTCCGGCTTGGCGTGCCCTGCCTGCCCGTGAGCGGGCGACTCTCGTCCAGAAGCTGGCGGCGCGCGTTGCCGAGAACGCCGATCGCCTGGCCCTGCTCGACTCGCTCGATACCGGAAACCCGCTGTCCGCGATGCGGGCCGACATCGACAAGGGCGCCCGGAGCCTGTCCGACGCGGCCGGCCTCGCCCTCCAGGTGAAGGGCGAGGTCTTCCCGCTGCCCGGCCTCCACTACACACAGCGCGAGCCGTGGGGCGTCGTCGGGCGGATGATCACGTTCAACCATCCGGCCATGTTCGCGTGTGCCCGGCTGGGTTCCGCGCTCGTCGCGGGCAACAGCGTGATCCTGAAACCGTCCGAGCTGGCCCCTCTGGGAACCCTGGCCATCGCGGAACTGACGGCCGGCCTCTTTCCTGACGGGGTGGTGAACGCGGTCGTCGGCGGGCCCGTCACCGGCACCGCGCTCGTCGGCCACCCGAGCGTCCTCCGGATCTCGTTCACCGGGAGCACGGCCACGGCCCTCCGGATCCAGGCGGCGGCCGCGGCCAGTGGGCGGGTGAAGACGCTGTCATTCGAGCTCGGCGGCAAGAACCCGATCGTCGTCTTCCCCGACGTCGACCTCGACGAGACTGCCGCAGCCATCGTCCGAGGTATGAACTACACCCGGGTCCAGGGCCAGAGCTGCGGCTCGACGAGCCGGCTCGTCATCCACGACTCCATCGCCGGTCCGGTGCTCGAGCGCGTCGCGGCGCTCGTCGCGGCCATTCGGATCGGCCGACCGACGGATCCCGCCACCGAGATGGGATCCCTGATCAGCCGGGCCGCGCGCGACCGCTGTGTCTCCGTCATCGAACGGGCCGTCGCCGATGGCGCACGTGTCGTGGCGGGCGGCCGGATCCCGGCGGATCCGGAACTTGTCGATGGGGCATTCCTCGAGCCGACCGTGCTGGACCGGGTCTCGCCGTCATCCGGCATCGCCTGCGACGAGGTGTTCGGTCCGATCCTGGCCGCGCTGACGTTCCGGACGGAGGACGAGGCGGTCGAGCTCGGGAACCTCGGCCAGTACGGGCTGACCGCGGCCGTCTGGACGAGCGACATCGACCGCGCCCTGCGGGTCGTCGGCCGGCTCGAGGCGGGCTACGTCTGGGTCAACGACGTCGAGACGCGCTATCCGGCGGTGCCATTCGGGGGATGGCGCGATTCGGGGGTCGGGGTCGAGCACGGCCTCGAGGAGATCCTGTCGTTCACCCGGCTGCGCTCCGTCAACATCCGGATTCGCTGACCGGCGCCTCATCGAGCCGCGAGCCGACCGGCGATCGGGCGCTCGCTCAGCCTGCGGCGCGAGGATCGGCCACCGGCTCCGCTTGTCCAGCCGTCGCGGGTGGCACGGGAGGCGCCGCGGGTCGAGCGCCCAGCTGCCGCCATGCCCGGCGCGTCGCGTACAGCCCGAGTGGCGCCAGGGCCGCCCCGGCGATCGCCGCATGCTGGGCGCCCACGATCATCGCGATCGCGCCGAACACGAGAGCCGTGATCGGCCGGTTGCCAAGGTGCGCGGTCTGGTGGAAGGCCATGATCCGGCCGCGTAATGCGTCCGGGACCTCGAGCTGGAGGGTGCCGGTCAGGATCGGGAAGCAGAGCGAGAACCCGAAGCCGATCAGGACGACGGCGACGAGCGCGACGAGCAGGCTCGGGGCGAACGCGACGCCGAGCAATCCGCCCGCCTGGAGGACGAGGCCGAGCGCGGCCATGCGCCGCGACCAGCCGCGTCGCCGGAGGGGGACGAAGGCCGCAAGGGCCAGGGCGGAGCCCGTGCTCTGGGCGGCGATGAGCAGTCCTGCCGCGCTGTCCGGCTCGCTTAGGCCCTCGACCACGATCGCCGGCGCCAGGGTCCGGATGACCTCGAGGGGTGCGCTGACCGACACGATCCCGACGAGCATCGCCAGCACCCACGGCTGGCGCCGGACAAACGTGCCGGCGCCGATCGTCGGCGTGGCGTTGCCGTGGCGGTCCACGACCCTCGCCGAGCGCGCTCCCAGGCCGCGCCGCTGGAGGTAGAGCATGCTCAGGATCGGCCCGAGGAAGGTCAGGGCGTTGATCGTGAACGCCCAACCCGCCCCGGCGGTTGCCAGCACGATGGCCGCGATGATCGGCCCGCTGATCTGGCCGAAGATGAACTGGAGCGTGTTCAGCCCGACCGCGTCCGTGACCTCGTCGCGCGGCACGAGGCTCGGCAGGATCGCGATGATCGAGGGCTTCGCGATCGCGTACGTCGTATTCAGGGCGAAGAAGACGACGATCAGGTGGACTTCGCTGGCGACGCCTGCGAAGGTGAGAGCCGCGATCGCGGCTGCCAGGACCCCGGAGAGCACGTGCGTCGCGATCACGACTCGCCGCCGGTCGAACCGGTCGGAGACGACGCCGCCCGCGATCGAGAAGAGGAAGATCGGAAGGTAGCCGACGAAGTTCAGAAGGCCAACGGCGAGGGCCGAGCCGGTCAGCTGGTAGACGACGATCGAGCCGGCGACGGCCTGGAGCCACGATCCGAGGTTCGAGATCACGCCGCCTGCCCAATAGACGGCGAACGGCCGATGGCGGAACGGACCCAGACGGCTGGCACGGGCCGCGGGCGCCTGCGGGAACGACGGATCGGCTCGGTTCATCGCAAAGGAGGCCAGTGCTCGACAATCCGGGTGGGAATGCATACATTCTAGCCGTGCCTTCCACCGCTCGCGAGCCCTTCGATACGGTCCTGAGGGCGGGCCGGATCCATCCGGAGCCGAACGCAGCCGTCGTCGGCGACGCGATCGGAATCCGCGGCGACACGGTCGTGGCGCTCGGATCATGGGCCGCCCTGCAGGCCGGGGTCGGTCCGGGTACGCGGGTCCTCGACGCCGGCGGCCGGGTGGTCACGCCGGCGTTCATCGACAGCCACACCCACTTTCATCGCGGGGCCATCGTCCGCCGCTGCTTCCTCGACTTCGAGGCGCTCGCCCCGACCTCGGTCGGCGAGGTCGTGGAGCACGTCCGGGAACGGGTCGAGGCCGCCACGCTCGACACCTGGATCCAGGGCGACTCCCTGTCGCCGAGCCGGCTGGTCGAGGGTCGGCTCCCGGACCGCCACGATCTGGATCGGGTCGCGCCGGATGTGCCAGTCTTGCTGCGCGGGATCGGCAAGCACGTGGTCGCGGCCAACTCGGTTGCGCTCGCGCGTGCCGGCATCGACCGCGAGACGACGGATCCGGCCGGCGGACGGATCGAACGCGACATCGACGGCGAGCCGACGGGGATCCTCCACGAGACCGCCAAGCTGCGCCTGGACCAGTCGCGGACCGACTCCGTCGTCCCCGCTCCGTCAGCGGCCGAGCGGCACGCGGCATTGCGCGCCGCATATGGCGACCTTCACGCCGCCGGCATCGCGACGATCCACGAGATCGTCCGCCTGCCCGAGGAGGCCGCCGACCACGCGGCGCTCCGGGCTGCCGGCGAGCTTGGCGTCCGGGTGCGGCTGTTTTATCGGGTCCACGAGTCGCCGCTGTCGCTCGACTGGCTTGCCGGGCTGGGGATCCGGCGCGGTCTCGGCGACGACTGGTTGAAGGTGCTCGGTGTCAAGGTCAGCGTCGACGGGTTCTGCATCTTCCGGAACGCCGCCGTCGAGGATCCGTATCGCAACGAGCCGGACAACGTCGGGCTGCTCCGGATCGACGCGCCGACCCTCGACGATCTCGTCGCCCGGGCCAATCATCTGGGCCTCCAGGTGGCGGTCCACGCCGTCGGACCGCGGGCCGTGGACCTCGCTCTTTCGGCGTTCGAGCGAGCCGGTCCGCCCAGCGCCGGCCCGTACCGCCTCGAGCACGCGTATCTCGACATCGGGCCGGACCGCCTCGGGCGGGCACGGGCGGCCGGCGCGGCGTGGTCGGTCCAACCGGCCTTCCTCGACGCCTACCGCCGGGAGTGGGGCGATGCCTTCGAGCCGGACCGGGTGGCCCGGATCATGCCCCTCGCGACCGGAGCGGCCTGCGGCCTGCCGATCCAGTTCAACAGCGACTTCCCGTGCGCGCCGTTCGATCCGCTCGTCGCGATCCGCCTCGCGGTCACCCACCGCCGTGACGGCGCGCAACCGCGCCACCCCGAGGGGATCAGCCCGGCTGACGCCTGGCGAGCGTTCACGACCACGCCCGCGGACATCGCCGGTGAGCCGCGCCTCGGGCGCCTGACGGTCGGCAGTCTGGCCGATCTGATCGTCGTCGACGGCGATCCATTCGGTGCGCAATCGGATCTCACCGCCGTCGCCGTCCGTGCGACCATGATCGGTGGCCGGCTGGTCCACGATTCAGCCGCGTTGGGAGGGTGAGGCACTTGGAGGTCGGACGGACCGGGCAGGATGACGACCGCGGCAAGCTGACCGCGATCATCGATGCCGCCCGCGAGGACAACATCACCGCCCAGGAGCTCGTCCTGGCCGCCGTGCGCAAGGCCATCCTGTCGGGTGTCCTCGGGCCCGGCGCACGGCTTCGTCAGGAGGAACTCGCCGACGTCTTCGGGACCAGTCGGATCCCCGTCCGCGAAGCGCTTCGCGCGCTCGAGTACGAGGGCCTCGTGACCTCGGAACCGCATCGTGGGTTCACGGTCACCGCCCTCGACGCCGATGACGTCGAGGAGGTGTACGGCCTGCGCATCCTCCTCGAGAGCGAAGCCGTCCGTCTGGCTCTGCCGTTGCTGACGGATGAGGATCTCGAGGACCTCGAGGTCCTGTTCCGCGCGATGCAGGAGGCCAGCTCACCGGACGACCAGCTGGCAACGCGCGAGCGCTTCTACATCCGCCTCTATTCGGTGACCGGGCGACCGAGGCTGGTCGGGCTGATCATGCGCCTTCGCCAGGAGGTGGCCCGCGTCCTCCGCTGGGCGACGATCCAGCACTCTAGCTCCATCCACGAGCACTTCTTCGAGGCGGTCCGGGTCGGCGACGCGGACCGGGCCGTCGCCCACCTGAGCGGGCATTACCAGCGCGTGGCGATCCTGATCCGGCGCTACATCAAGGAAGCCGAGGCCCGCGACCGAGCCGATCGCCGCCGCTGAGCGGCCCGCCTGCCCTCGCACGGCTTGGTCCCGCGCCACCTGACGACGCTGGCTAGTTGAACTCCGGGCGCCAGCGCTCGAACCGCCGCTCGATCCGGCGCACCCCTTCGCCCATGAGCACCCCGAGCAGGCCGAGAATGATCACGCCGAGCATCACCCGATCCGTCCGGAGCGTGGTGCCGCTGAAGTTGATGAAGAATCCGATCCCCTTGTTCGCCGCGAAGAACTCGGCCACCACGACTCCGACGAGGGCGCGGGTCGTCCCGAGCCGCAGGGCGGTCAGGATGTACGGGAAGCTGCTCGGCAGAATCACCGACGTGAAGGTCAGCCATCTGGACGCGCGGAAGCTCTTCGCGAGATCGAGGTAGCGCGCTTCCGCGGCTCGGACTCCGGCCATCGTGCTCACGACGATCACGAAGATCGCCTCGAGCCAGACGATGAAGATCTTCGACTCCAGGCCGAGCCCCAGGACGAGGACGATGATCGGGACGAGGGCGATCGTGGGTGTGGCGTAGATGGCCGACAGCCACGGATCGAGGAAGTAGTTCAGGCGCCGGAAGAGGCCCAGGGACAGGCCGAGGGGCACGCCCGTCAGAAGCGCCAGGCCGAGGCCAAGAAAGAACTGCTGGGAGCTCTGGAAGAGGTGCGGCCAGAGTTCACGATTGATGATCAGGTCGTTGATCGCGGTGTTCGCGATGATGCTCGGTGCGCTGAGGGTGACCCGCTTGACCATCCCCAGCCGGACGACGAGCTCCCACAGCGGGAGGACGATCAGGAACCCGATCAGGCCATAGCGGACGCGCTCGGGCACGGCTCCCAGGTGGAAGCGCCGGGGATGGGGCGTGCGGGACCGGACGAGGCGGTGTGAGCCGACCGTCACGCGACGGCCTCGCCGGGCTTGCCCTGGACCTCGTGAAGATGCGGCTTCAGCTGAGTCGAGATGAGACTCCAGATCTGGTCCGCGTAGGTGATGAAGGCGGGGCTCCGCTTGATCTCGAGCTCGCGCGGTCGGGGGAGGTCGATCGCGATATCGGCGAGGATCCGGCCCGGCCTGGCGCTCATCACGAGGACGCGGTCCGACAGGTAGATGGCTTCGTCGATCTGGTGGGTGATGAACAGGACCGTCTTGTGGGCCTCGTTCCAGATCCGGAGCAACTCGGCCTGCATCAGTTCGCGGGTCTGGGCGTCGAGCGCCGCGAACGGCTCATCCATGAGGAGGATCTCGGGATCCACGGTCAGCGCTCGCGCCAGGTTGGCGCGCTGCTGCATGCCGCCTGACAGCTGATAGGGGAACTTCGTCTCGAACCCGGTCAGGCTGACGAGATCGATGAGCGGCTTCGCCCGCGCCTGGGCTTCCTTCTTCGGAACGCCCTGACAGACGAGGCCGTAGGCGACGTTGTCGACGATCGTGTACCACGGGAAGAGGGACGAATCCTGGAAGACCATCGCGTGGGCTACGCCGTGGTCGGGCTTGCGCAGCTCGATCGTCCCCTCGGTCGCCGGGAAGAGCCCGTTGACGATCTTGAGGAACGTTGACTTGCCGCAGCCGGACGGGCCGACGATGCTGACGAACTGGCCCTCCTGGATGTCGAGGTCGACCCGGTCCACAGCGAGCAGTCGCTCACCGGTCGCCTGGTCGACGTACTCCATCCGGACGTCCCGCGCCTCGAGCGCCAGACCTGCCTGCATCGGTTACCTCCGCTCGAGTGATGTCATGGGACGCCATTTCTGGAAGCGGGCTTCGACGCGGCGGATCGCTTCCACCCCGACGATCCCGGAGACGGTGAAGATCAAGACGCCGAAGAGCGCCCGATCGCCTTGGCGCAGTTCGGTTGCTCGCCGGATGAGGACGCCAATGCCCTCGGTCTGGGTATAGAGCTCGGCGGTCACCACTCCGATGAGCGCCCGGGCGATGCCCAGGCGCAGGCCGGTGATGATGAACGGGACGGTCGACGGGATGACCACGGAGCGGAAGAGCAGACGCTCCGAGGCACTGAAGCTGCGGGCCACGTCCACGTACCGGCGGTCCACCGTCCGGACGCCTTGCATCGTCGGGATGACGATCGAAAAGAACGCGCCGAGGAAGACGACGGCGATCTTCGAGCCGGGCCCGAAGACCCCGAACATGATCACGAGCACCGGCAGGAGCGCGATCCGGGGCAGCGAGTTGAAGAAGTTGAGCCACGGGTCGAGGGCGTACTGGAGGCGCCGGAAGCGGCCGGCGGCCAGGCCGATCGGCACGCCGAGCAGGATGGCCAGGATGTAGCCGAGCCCGAACTCCGTCACGCTCGCGTAGAAGTCTCCCCAGAAGCGCGGGGTCTGGACCTCCTTGATCCCGGCCTCGATGATGCCCGTCGGCCGGCCGAAGAACGCCCGGTCGATGATGCCGGCGCGGCTGCCCAGCTCCCAGGCCCCGAGGAAGACGATGATTCCGGCAAGGCCGAGGACGAGCCGCTCGTTCTGGAGGAGCCGGCCCAGCCGCCCACGAGGTTGGCGAAGCGGCTGGCTCTCGATGGCAATGCCCAACAGCGCGACCTCACAACATGGACGCCACGGCCCGCGTGGCGTCGTCTCGATGCTCCCGGAATGACTCGTCCGACCGCCCGCCAGCCTACCGGCAATCGCCGGCGGGCGGTCGGACTCCACTGATCGCCTCGATGATCCGACCGGCGCGCCGGTGGCGCCGAACCAGTGGCGCAGTTTGTCCCCAGAATGTGGACAATGTCAAACGTTTCGACTACATTCCTGGCTCGGCGCGCCGCGGCTCCGTCGCGGCCGGCGCCCACAGAGGAGGACCACACGAACATGGCGAAGCGCTCACGTACCCTCGCCGTGCTGGCTGCGGTGGCGATCTTCGCCACGGCCTGCACCTCAGGGGCTGCCACGAATGCACCCGCGTCGGTCGCCGCGCCGAGCACGTCCGTGTCGGACGCGCCGTCGGTCGCGCCGTCGGTCGCGCTCGGAACGCTCCCGACGCCCGAGAAGGCGGACATCAAGATCGGGCTGAGCGTCACCGAGACGAGCCAGTTCGCCGCCAAGCTCGCCGAGCTGGCCGGGATCTACAAGAAGAACGGCCTGAACGTCCAGATCACCGTCTTCGAGGGCGACGGCAAGGTCATGCAGGCCCTCCAGGCCGGCCAGCTCGACGTCGGCTTCGGCGGAACGTCGGCGTTCATCACGTCCCAGACCACCGACGTCCCGGTCAAGGCCCTCGCGGTCAACGCGGTGATCCTGACCGACGAGCTCGTCTCGACGGCCAACGTCAAGACGGCCGATGACCTGAAGGGCAAGTGCGTTGCGGTATCAACCTACGGCGGCACCTCGCACGGCGCGGTCATCCTTTCTCTCAAGGCGCTGAACCTCACCCCCGAGGACGTCGTCATCACCGAGGTCGGCGGGCAGAGCGCGCGCATCGCGGCTCTCCAGGGCGGCGCGTGCGCGGCGGCTCCGGTCGACGCGGCCCGACATGCGGAGATGGCCGGGCTCGGCTTCAACTTCCTCGTCAACCTGAAGGAAGCCAAGCTTCCGTGGGGCCGTTCCGGCCTCGGCGTGACGGAGGAGTGGCTTGCCGCCAACCCGAACACTGCCACCGTCGTCGCGGCCTCCGTCCTCGAGGCCCAGAACCTGATGTGGACCGACGCCGACAAGGCGGCCGAGCACTACGCCGCGTTCACCCAGAGCACCGTCGAGGAGGCCAAGGCGCTCATCCTCGAGTTCCAGTCGATCGGCAACCGGTCGATGACCTGGTCGGATGACGCCTTCCAGAACCCCAAGGACGTGCTCACCACCGTCAACCCCGCGATGGCGGCCGTTCCGGTGACCGACGCGTTCGATCGGAGCGTGCTCGAGAACCTCAAGACGATCGGCTTCTACGAGGCCAACGACATCCCCACCGAGTAGGGTCCCCCGCTTCCAGCTCGACTGCCCCCGGGACCCCAGACCGGGGGCAGTCGCTTGTCCGCCAGATCGATTCAGACGCCGGTCGCGCGGATCATCGTCACGAGAGGTACCAACATGTGTGGATCCGTGTCCACCGGTGAGCCCCGCGTCGAGGCCGGCCCGGCCGGGGATGTCGCACGGGTCGTCGGTCTCGACGACCTCCTCGCTGTCGCCCGGAGCGTCGCGGGGTCCGACGAGGTCCGGCGGACCGCGACGGGCTTCATCGGCTACGGCGCGACCAAGCCCGGCGACCGCGTTCTCATCGGTGTCGACAGCCAGCTCCACCACGACTGGGTGCCCGAGATCCCGGGCGTCACGGTCCCTGGCGACTACGCCGACTACGCCCGCGACCCCGCTCGCTGGGTGTACGGCGATGTCCGATGGCGCGACCGTCAATGTGGACAAACGCCCCGAGATTGGCTACATTGATCCCGATTTCGTTACACACTCGCGTGGCCTGCTCAGGGACGCTGGCGCGCTGTCGATCCCACGATGTGAGGCCTGATGGTCATTGAGCACGTACGCTTCTTCAGCCGCGGAGCCGCCTTGGCCGGGACCCTTCTGGTGCCGGATGGCGCCTCGAGTGAGCGCCCGGTGGCGGCCGTCGCCCAGGGCCCCGGCTGGCTCGGCCTCCGTGACGCGAAGCTCTACCAGCCATATCACGAGGCACTCCTCGCGGCCGGCATCGCCGTCCTCGTCTTCGACTATCGCGGCTTCGGCGACTCCGAGGGCGACGCCACGTACTTCGACCCGATGGCCCAGGTCGAGGACTGGCGCAACGCGCTGACCTACCTCGAGTCGCGCCCGGAGATCGACAGCGGCCGGCTCGGGGCGTTCGGCTCAGGCGGAACCGGCGGCGGCAACGCGGTCATGGTCGCCGGCTTGGACGAGCGGGTGAAGGCGACGGTCAGCCAGGTCCCGATCGCGGACGGCCGCGACTGGCTCCACCGGATGCGGCGCGAGTCGGAGTGGCTGGAATTCCTGGCCGCCCTCGCGGAGGATCGCCTGAAGCGGGTCACGACCGGCGAGGCGACGATGGTCGCGCCGCGCGAGGGGATCATGGTCCCGACCCCGGAGCGCAAGACGACGACCATCAAGAGCGACGTCGACGGGCGCATCCCGGCCCTCGTCGAGCTCGCCAGCGCTGAGGCGGTCTTCGCCTACCGCCCGATCGACGTGGTCGAGCGGATCGCACCGCGGGCCCTGATGCTGATCGCGGTCGAGAAGGACGCGACCACGCCCGAAGACCATGCGTTCGCGATGTACGAGAGGGCCGGCGGGCCGAAGCGGCTCGTCGTCCAGACCGGAACCACGCACTACGCGGCCTACGCCCAGTACCGGGACGTCGTGAACCCACTGATCGTCGAGTGGTTCCAGCGCTACCTCGTCGGCGGCGAGGTCCATGTCCACGAGAGCGGTCCGGAAGCCGAGATCCGCTACGTCAGCCGGCCGGCCGGCGAGGCTGCGGGCTGATGGCCGGATTCGACACCATCATCAGCGGCGGCACCCTGATCACCCCGGACGGTCGGCGCGCGGCCGATCTCGCGATCAGCGGCGAGCGGATCGCGGCGATCCTCGAGCGCGGACCCGATTCGGAGTCCACAAGCGCCGCCGGGGGCGCTCGGGTCATCGACGCCCGCGGCCGGTTCGTGATCCCGGGCGCGATCGACGTCCACTCGCATCACCGCGAGCCGGGCTTCACCCACAAGGAAGACATCATCAGCGCGACGTCGGCCTGCGCCGCCGGTGGCGTCACGACGTCGTTCGCGATGCCCAACGTCTCGCCGCCACCGAACACCGTCGAGAATCTCGACGCGATGATCGCCCTGTACGAGCAGAAGGCGCTGATCGACTGGAACATCAACGCAGCCGGCACGATCCCTGCCGAGATCCCCGGGCTCGCCAGCCGCGGAATCGCCGCGTTCAAGGTGTTCATGGTGGTCGATACCGGGCGGTCGTATCCGCACATGCCCGGGATCGGCGTTCACGACCACGGCAAGCTCCTCGAGATCTTCGAGACCGTGGCCGGGACCGGGCTGACGCTGATGGTCCATCCCCACGACCAGGGCCTGATGGCCCACATCGAGGAAGGTTTCTGGAAGCGCGGCGAACGCGATGCACAGGCGTATGCGAAGGCCTACGCCGCTTATGACGGCATCATCTGGGACACTGCCGCGGCGTTCCTGCTCCGGCTCCAGAAGGCGACCGGCACGCCTTTGCACCTGCTCCACACCCAGACCGAGGGCGTCGTCGAGCAGCTCCGGGCGGCGAAAGCGGCCGGTCAGGACGTCTCGGCCGAGCTGAACCCGTGGGCCCTCTTCCTCGGCAACGACTGGGCGAACATCGAGCGCCTCGGCTCGTACGCCCTCTCCTACTGGGTGCCCGAGAAGCACGTCGAGCCGCTTTGGGAGGGGCTCCGCGACGGCACGATCGACCTGATCTCGACCGACCACGGGCCGCACACCCGCGAGGAGAAGGAGCCCGGCTGGACGGACGGCTGGAAGGCCCACACCGGCACGCCGTCCGCCCAGTTCTACGTCCCCCTGTTCCTCGACGCGGCGGTTCGCGGGGTCATCAGCCTGGAGCGTGTCGTCGACCTGATCGCCGCCGCACCCGCCCGGCGCTTCGGCCTGGCTGACAAGGGCCGGCTCGACGTCGGCGCCCACGCCGACGTCGCGGTCGTGGATCTCGAGCGCGAGTTCGAGATCCGCGACGAGGACGTGCTCAGCAAGATCGGCTATACGCCGTACGCCGGCCAGCGGATCCGCGGCGTCGTCACCTCGACCCTCGTCCGCGGCCGCGAGGTCTATCGCGACGGATCCGTCGTCGGCGAGCCCGGTTGGGGCCGGCAGGCCCGACCCGCATGACCACCAGCGACACAAGGAGAACACCCGTGGCGACCCGTTTCGGCCTGCTTGTCCCGCACTTCGGGGTGGAGGCGGACCAGGACCTGTTGATCGAGGGCGCGCGCCGGGCCGATCGGCTCGGGTTCGACTCGCTGTGGGTCCGCGACCACCTCGTCTTTCACCCGCACGGCATGGAAGGCACGGACCGGACGTTCATCGAGCCGTTCGTGGCGCTGACCTACCTTGCCGGCGTGACCGAGAAGATCGGCCTCGGCGCGGCCACGATCATTCCCTTCCGCCACCCGATCAACATGGCCTACAGCGTTGCCTCGATGTCGTGGCTGACCCGGCGGCGGTTCGACCTCGGCATCGGCGCGGGCAACTTCCAGCACGAGTTCGACGTGATCGGCCAGGGCGATCTCAAGCGCCCGGAGCTGATGAAGGAGCAGACCCTCATCGCCCGGCGCCTGTGGTCCGGCGAGACCGTCGAGTGGCACAGCGAGCTGTACGACTTCGAGGACGTCGACCTCAAGCCCCAGCCCGTCCACCCGGTGCCGGTCTGGTGGGGCGGCGCGACGCCCGCCTCGGCCCGCCTCGCCGTCGACTTCTGCGAGGGTTGGCTGCCCGGCCGGATCACGTTCCCGACCTACGAGGCGCGGGTCGCCAAGATCCGCGAGATGACCGCCGAGCAGGGCAAGCCGATGATCATGACCGGAGCCGTGCCGGTCACGAGCATCGACACCTCGTTCGCGGCGGCGACGAGCCGGATGAACGTCCCCGGCCTGATCAAGAACGCCAACGCCCAGAAGTTCTGGCTGAAGCCCGAGAGTGGCGAGTTCACGTCAATCGAGGAGCTCGACGGGTCGATCCTGGCGGGCTCCCCGGACGACATCGTGCGCGGCATCCAGCGCTACCAGGAGATCGGCACCGACCTCCTGATCTTCGACTTCCGGATGCGCTTCCCGGACTGGCTCGACCAGATCGAGACGCTCGCTCGGGACGTGCTGCCGCGCGTCACCGAGACATCGCCCGTGACCGCCTGACTTCCCCCCGCCGGGGGCCGCGGAATTCCCCCCTTCCGCGGCCCCCGGACCCTCCTGGCAAAGGACGCGGCCCATGAAGACGACCACCTCGACCCAGGTCACTCACTACGAAATCCAGAAGAAGCGTCGCGAGTCGCTCCTCGAGGAGTGGCGTGGCTACCACAAGACGATCATCAAGCGGAGCGACGTCGAGCTCGTCGAGTCCCCGGCCCGCCGAACGCGGCGCGGCGTCTATGCCGGCTGGGACGGCGACCGCCCGACGAAGAACCTCGACGCGACGCTCCACGAGATTGCGCCCGGCGTCACGACGACGAGCCACCGCCATTCGTGGGACGCGATCATGTTCATCGAGTCCGGCGCGGGCTGGACCGAGATCGACGGGCAGCGGATCGACTGGAAGCCGTGGGACACGCTCCACCTCCCGAGTTGGGCGTGGCACCGCCACGGCAACGACGGCCCGGAGCTGGCGGTCTTCCACACCTGGAGCGTCCAACCGATGCTCGAGCAGTTTGGCGTCGCACTCCTCGAGGAGGGTGGCGACACGCCGCATGACGAGCTGCCGGCTCGGCCGACCCAGGTCGCGCCACTCGTCGGCGACGATCCGTATGCCCGTCGGACCCAGCGCCTCGCGCGCAAGCACGAGGGAGCCGAGAGCGCCCGCCTGATCACCCGCTTCGAGGACGTCCGCGGCGTCGTGACCAAGCGGGGTGCGCGGAGCACGTTCATGGTCGACGTCTCGATCGGCTATCACACTGCGGGCCTGTCAGCGGTCATGCACGAGCTGGCTCCCGGCAAATACCAGTCGCGCCACCGACACGGCGGCGAGGCCTGGCTGTACGTCATCTCCGGCAACGGCCACAGCGAGATCGACGGGGTCAGCTATCCCTGGGAGGCGGGCGACCTCATCGTCGTCGACCACTGGCAGTGGCATCAGCACTTCAACGACAGCACCGAGCGGACCGCCCGCCTCGTCCGAGTCCACAACTTCGACGCGCTCTACGACATGATGCGGATCCTCCTCGAGCCGATGAACCTGTTCGAGGAGCTGCCCACGCTCGATGCTCCGGACCTGACCGGGATCGTCTGGCCGGATCACCTCGACGGCCGTCCGAAGAGCTGATCGAGTGCCCGCGATCACCGTTCCGCCGGGCGTCGAGGGCCTTGCCGGCCTGACGGAGCTGCCCGACGACGCCTGGGCCGACCGCTGGGACCGGATCGTCCTGCCGGCCGGCCAGAAGGACCGGCTTCTCAACTACGTCCTGTTCTCGCTCAAGCACCGCGGCAGGGTCAGCCAGGTCGGCCTGCCGATCCACGGGCTGATCGTCCTCGCCGGCCCGCCCGGCACGGGCAAGACGACCCTTGCCGGCGGACTCGCCCACAAGGCCGCCCAGACGCTCGACGGCGGGTCGCTCCTGTTCGTCGACATCGATCCCCACGTCTTCCCGAGCCAGATGCTCGGTGAGAGCCAGCGCGCGGTGGCCCGTCTGTTCGAGCGGACGCTGCCGGATCTCGCCAGCCGCGGCCACCCGATGATCGTCCTCCTCGACGAGGTCGAAGCCCTGGCGGTCTCGCGCAGCCGGGCGTCGCTCGAGACGAATCCGGTCGACGTCCATCGGGCGACTGACGCGGTTCTGTCAGGCGTCGATCGCGTCGCCCAGGCCTGGCCCAACGTCACGTTCGTGGCCACGACGAACTACCGGATCGGGGTGGACGCCGCCTTCCTGTCGCGGGCCGACCTGATCGAGGAGATCGCGAGCCCCGACGCCGCGGCGATCCGGACGATCCTCTCCGACACGATCCGCGAGCTCACCGGCTCGGACGACCCTGAGGCCGCGGGGCTCGAGGCTCTCGCCGCCCGTGCAGCAACGCTCCAGCTCGATGCTCGGCAGGTCCGAAAGCTCGTCCTCCGCGCGGTCGTCTCGCGGCGCGGCCTGGCCCTCGAGCCGGCGGCTCTGACCGTGGCCGACCTGGCCGCGGTCATCGCGGACGACGTCGCCGACGACACCGCGGGCGCCGATGCGATCGTGACGGCGGACGCCGGGCGATGACGGACGGCGTGGCGGTCCCGTCCACCGCGGACTCACCGCCGCCGGTCGCCATTCCACGCGAGGCCCTGCTGCTCGCCGGCTCGATCTTCCTCCTGATTGCCGCCACGAACATCCTCACGCCGCTCCTGCCCGACATCCGCGCCGACTTCGGGGTGAGCATCACGACTGCCGGCTTCATCGTTGGGTCGTACGGCCTCGCCCGTCTCGCGGTGGACCTGCCGGCTGGCTTCCTCGCCGACAAGGTGGGCCCGCGCCGTCTGAGCGTGATCGCGATCGTCATCCTGCTTGTGGCATCGGTGCTCGGTGCGCTCGCCGGCAGCGTCGAGCAGTTGATCGCCGCTCGGATCGGGTCCGGGGTCGCGGTCGGCATCCTCGCGACGGTCATCCTGTCGGCCCTGTCGGCAACGGCCACGCCCGCGAACCGGGGCAAGGTGATGAGCCTCTTTCACGTCGCCAACAACACCGGCATCGCGCTCTACCCGATGGTCGGCGGGCTCCTCGGGACCGCGCTCGGCTGGCGAGCAACGTTCGGCGTGACGTTCGTGCTGGCCCTCGTCGCCGGGGCGGTCCTGCTGCCCCTGCTCCTCCGGATCGACCTCCGCGGCAGCGGCAGCGGCAAGGGCGGCGGTGATGCGGCGCTCGTCCTCCACGGCCGCCAGCGAAGCGTGGCAATCGCCGTCACGAACTACGGCGTGATCGCCAACATGATCCATCGCCACGGCTTCCGGAATACGATCCTGCCGCTCTACGCCGCGACGGCGCTCGGGCTCGGCGGCATCTCGATCGCGACCGCCATCGCGCTGATGTCGATCACCGGCCTGCTCGTCGCGACCCCCGGGGGGATGCTCGGCGATCGCCTCGGTCGGCGACGTGTCATCACCGCCGGTCTCGCGGCCGTCGCGGTCGGCGATCTCGTGTTCCTGCTGACCGGCGACCTCGTGACCTTCCTCCTGGCCGCCGCCCTGATCGGCTTCGGCGACTTCTTCGCGAGCTCCCAGACCGCACTGCTGTCCGAGGTCGTCCCGCCGGAGGGGCGGACGAAGGTTCTCTCCGGCTACCGCTTCTCGGCCGACCTCGGCGCCCTGATCGGACCGGTCGTGCTGGCGGCGGTCATGGACGGGTGGGGCGCCCAGGCGGCGATCGTCGTGGCCTCGGTCGTCCTCTTCAGCGCTGCGCTGGCTGCCCGTATCGGCGTCCCGTCGCCGGGCGCCCGGCGCGCTGCCCCCGTCGCCACATGACCCGCGCCAACCGGACGGACCGGATGCGCTCGCCCGGACCACGGGCCCCCACCTGGCTGGAGGAGTTCGCCGATGGTTCCCGATGACGTCGTCGCCCGGATCGACCCGCAGGAGGTCGTCGACCTGGCCCTCGCCCTCGGCAACATCGACAGCCCGACCGGCAGCGAGGGCGCCGCGGGCCGCTTCGTCCGCGACTGGCTCGCGGACAACGGGTTCGCCCCACGGACGTTCGCGCTGACCGAGGACCGGATCAACGTCGCGGCCTGGATCGACGGGACGGGCGGCGGCTACAGCCTGATCTTCAACTCCCACCTGGACACGACGCTCCGGCCCGACGCGACCTGGTCGGCTCGCGACCCGAACGACCCGCTGTACCACTCCGCATGGGTCGAGGGCGACGAGATCTTCGGCGACGGTGTCGTCAACGACAAGGGTCCGATGGCCGCGTTCCTCGTCGCCGGCAAGGCGATCCTCCAGGCCGGCTACCCGCTCAAGGGCGACTTGATCGTGAGCGCCGTCGCGGGCGAGATCTCGCGCGAGCCGATTGAGGAGTGGCAGGGTCCGGCCTACTTGAGCAAGGACCTCGGGGCGCGGTTCATGGTCACCCACGGCGCCGTGGCCGACTTCGCGCTCGTCGCGGAAGGCACCGGGTTCGGGATCGTCGGGATCGAGCCCGGCAAGGCCCACTTCAAGGTCACCGTCTTCACCGACACGCCGCGCTACTACACGCCCTACCTGCCCCGGCCGACCGGTCTCGTCGACGCCCCGAACGCGATCGTCCGGACGGCTGCCGTCATCGAGGCATTCGAGAAGTGGGCGTACGCGTACCAGGTCGCCAACCGCTACGAGAGCCCGAACGGGACGATCGTGCCGAAGGCCAGTATCAACGCGATCCGCTCGGGCTATCCGTTCAGCCTGACGAGCGCCCCGCAGCTCTGCTCGTTCTATGTCGACACCCGGATCCTGCCCGGGGCCAACCCGCTCGACGTCCGCGACCAGCTCAAGGCGATCCTGCGCGACGTCGGTGTCGAGGGCACGGTCGAACTGTTCCTGTATCGACCCGGTTTCGAGGCCGTCGGCGCCGAGCGCCTGATCGAGACGGTCCGGCGTTGTCACGATCAGGTCTTCAGCGAGCCGCCGACGATCGTCGGCGAGCCGGTCACGAGCATGTGGCGCGACACGAACGCGTTCAATGAGCTCGGGATCCCGGCGATCAGCTATGCCCCCCGCTCTACCAGCCACGCCGCCCGCAAGTCGTTCAAGGTCAAGGACCTGACGGATGCATCGATCGCATACGCTCGCATCGCGATGGATCTGTGCAACCAGGACCGTCCGGCCGGCGCCGCGCTCGGCGCCCACGTGAACCGCGAAATCGCCGCCAGCGTGGCTGACCGCCGGCGCGCCTGACCCGGCCATGGCGGGACGAGGCGGTCATTACGCGGCGCTCGAGGTCGCGCCGACCGCCACGCAGCGGGAGATCCGGGACGCATACCGGCGTCTCGCCCGGGCGACCCACCCGGACGGCCACGACGGCGATCCGGCTCTCCTCCGCCAGTTCAAGCGGATCGCCCGAGCGTACGAAGTCCTAGGCGATCCGGCCCGCCGCCGGGCCTACGACCAACGCCTGACGACCGGCCGGTTCGCGGCCCCGGGCGCCGGCGGCGCGGCCACGTTCGCGGTCGATGCCGGCCCGATCTACCACAGCGACCTCGGCCATCACAGCGACTTCTATCAGACCGGCGACCCGCTCTCGGTCGCGGAAGCGGCGACCGTCATCGGCCGCGACGGTGGATGGCTGCGCCGGGCGATCCGGGCCGGCCGCCTGCCGGCGTCGCGGGGACCGGCGGGCTACCTCCTCCGCCGTCGCGACGTGGAGCGGCTTGACCGCAACAGTCGGCGGCGCACCCCGGTCGCTCCTCCACCGGACGGGGAGTCAATGGATACAAGCGAGTCTTGATTGTGTACAATCCTGTCCCCGGCGCGACGCCCGGGCGCGACGACGGAGGACGAGGAGCGGAATGACGAAGATCGGCTACGCGGCGATGCTCGAGCAGTTCCATCCCACCGATCTGCTCGATTGGTGTGCGGCGGCCGAGGACTCCGGGTTCGATGCCGGGTTCATGGTCAGTGAGCACTTCCACCCGTGGACCCCACAGCAGGGCCAGAGCGCCTTCGCCTGGGCATTCATGGGCGCGCTCGGGCTACGGACCAGCCTCCCGTTCGGGACCGCCGTGACCTGCCCCGGCTTCCGCTATCACCCCGTCGTCGTCGCCCACGCGGCCGCGACCCTCGGCGCGATGTTCCCCGGCCGCTTCTGGCTAGGCCTCGGAGCGGGCGAGGCGCTCAACGAGCACGTCATCGGTGGCGAGTGGCCGGATGTCGGGGTCCGCAGCTCGATGATGTTCGAGGCGATCGAGGTGATCAACCGCTTGTTCGGCGGAACCGTCGTGAAGCACCGCGGCGAGCACTTCCGGGTCGAGAGCGCGAAGCTCTACACGCGGCCCGAGCAGCCCGTCCCGATCTATGTCGCCACCGCCGGCCCGATCAACGCGAAGAAGACCGGCAAGTTCGCGGACGGAATGATCACGGTCGGCGCCGCCGACGAGAAGATCGGGATGCTCTGGGACAAGTTCGACGAGGGCGCCCGGGAGGCCGGCAAGGATCCTGCCGGCGCTCCGAAGCTGCTTCAGATCCACGTTTCCTGGGCACGAACCGACGAGGAGGCCGTCGCGAACGCCGTGACCGAGTGGCCCAACGGCGCGATGCCCTTCCCGAAGCAGGACATCAAGCACCCTGAGGACTTCGCCCAGATGGCGAAGCTGATCACGCCCGAAGGCTTCCGCAACCGGGTCCTGATCACGAGCGACCTCGAGTCACACCTCAAGCACATCCAGCACTACGTCGACATGGGCTTCGACGAGGTCCATCTCCACAACGTCGGCCGCAACCAGGCGGAGTTCATCGAGGTCTTCGGCCGGGAGGTCATCCCGAATCTGCGCCTTGACCGCGGGGCTGCCGAGCCGCTCGCCGCGACCGCCTAGCCCTGGTCGGTCGGACGCCGGCGGGCCACGACCACGGCACTGACCGCCACGGTCAGCCCGGCGGCGGCCAGGACGCCGCCGGTGCCGGTGACGGCCGCAACCGAGCCGGCCGCCAGCGGGATGACGACCTGACCGACCCGATTGCCGAGGAGCCGGAGGGACATCGCGGTGCCCCGGGCGGCCTCGGTCGCGCGCGCGGCCACCCAGGACATCGTCATCGGTTGCCCGATGCCGAGCGTCAGCCCGGCGACCGCCATCGCGACGAAGGCGAGCGGGAGGGGCAGAAGCGGGAGGACGATAACGGACAGGGCCGCGACGCCCAGGCTCCCGACCAGGAGGCTCTCCCGGCCGACGAGGCTCACCAGCCGGCCGAGGAACAGGCGTGACGCCATCGAGGCGCCCGCCCGGACCGCGAGCAGGGCCCCGACCGTCGCCACGCTCAGGCCACGCTCCTCCCCGAGGGCGGGCAGGTAGACCGTGATCACGTCCATCGTCGCGAGGACGGTCAGGCTCGCGAGCATCGCCGGACCCATGCCCGGCATCCGCAGGATCGATACGACGCCCGGCGCAACCGGCCGGACCGACGGCACCGGCACGGCCGGACCCGGATCGCGCTGCCACAGCCGAATCGCGAGGGGAACCGCGGCAATGGACAGGACGGCGCCGAAGAGGAGCGCGCGGGTCGTTCCGGCCGACGAGCCATCGGCGGCGATCAGCCCCGCCGCGGCCGGCCCGATCAGCTGGCCGAGCGAGGCGACGAACGAGAGCGACCCGAATCGGCTGTCGTATGCGCCGCTCGGGGTCCGGCTCCCGACGAGCGTCTGATCGGCCACGACGAAGACGAGCTGGCCGAGGCCCATGAGCCCGATCAGCAGGAGCAGCGCGAGCGCAGTCCCCGCGAACGCGAGCCCGATGGAGGCGATCACCATGAGGATCGTCGAACCGAGCAGGAAGACGAACGGCCCCCAGCGATCGATCCGCCGGCCGATCGATAGCGCGAACACGACGGGCGCGATCGCGAAGGCGGCTGCCACGAACCCGAGGGAGCCCGGATCCATGCCGATCTCGAGCGCCCGGTACGAGGCCATCGGGCGGGCGACGGCAGTGGCCGCCTGGAGGAGCGTCGCCATGACGAGGAGCACGGCGAACCAGCGCCGATCAGCACCAACCGGCCGGTCCGTCACTCCTCGTCGTACCCGGTCGCCGCGTAGTCGTCGCGCCGGACTCCAACGCCGACCCCGAGGCTGAACCGGCCGCCGGACAGCGCGTCCAGCGACGCCGCCTGGCGGGCGAGCAGGGTCGTCTCCCTGGTGGGGGCGATGATCACGCTCGCCAGCAGCCGAATCCGGCTCGTGACGCCCAGCACGGAGGCGAGAGCGACCAATGGCTCGTGGGCCGGGAAGACGACCCGATCCAGCGTCGCCAGGCTCGAGAAGGGGCCGCCGTCCGCTCGCACCCCCCAAGCGTGGAGATCTTCGGCTGACAGCCCGTCGGCTCGTGTCGGCAGCCCGATCCCGATCTGCATCACGATGGGGTCGTCAGGCGCCGAGCAGCTCGCCGGCCGCGATCTCGCCGACGAGGATCGCCGCGAGGGCCGTGTTGGCATGCGGCACCGTCGGGAGCACGGATGCGTCGGCGACCCACAGGCCGTCGACGCCGTGGACCTGAAGGGTGGGCGAGACGACCGCGCCGGGGTCGTCCGCCGACCCGATCCGGCAGGTCCCGACGCCGTGGTTGTAGGTGATGTAGCTGGTCCGGATGTGGTCGGTCGGGTCGCTTCCGGGATCGGGCACGATCCGCGGCCCGTAGAACGCAGCGAGGTCGGGGTGGCTCGTGAGCCGTTCGACCAGGCGGATCCCACCGAGCATCGCCGCCACGTCGGCCGGATCCTCGAGCAGGGCGGGCTCCACGATCGGCAGCTCCAGCGGATCCGCCGATGCAAGGCGGACCAGACCCTGCGAGCGGTGCTCGAGCAGGTGGACCGAGACCGGCAGGAGCGCCGGCATGCCCTCCATCCGGATCGACGGCCGCATGAACACGTGGAGATCCGGTGCGTCGCGATCCGGGTCGCTCTTCGCGATCAGGCGGACCTTGGGGATGAAGTGCTCCTCGCGCAGGTCCGAGGTTCCCTGGTAGGTGACGTACACCACGGCATGGTCCTGGTAGTTGGCGCCGACGCCGGGCAGCTCGACGAGCTGGTCGATCCCGTGCCGACGGAGCTCCCCGGCGGGGCCGATACCGGACAGGAGGAGGAGCTGCGGCGAGTGGTAGACACCGGCGGCCAGGACGACGCGCTGGCCGGCCACGGTTCGCCGCTCCCCGTTGCCGGTCAGGATCTCGACCCCGCATGCCCGACCGCCGTCGAGCACGACGCGGGTCACCGTCGTGTCGGCCGCGATCGTCAGGTTCGGTCGATCGCGCGCCGGGTCCAGGTAGGCCACCGTCGTCGATTGCCGCCGGCCGTCGCGGACGGCATACGGCGACGCGCTGACGCCGAACGCCTCGGCGACATTCAGGTCGTGGCAGAGCGGCAGGCCAAGGTCCTGGGCGGCGCGAATCAGGGCCACGACCGGGGGATCGGCGGGGTCCTCGAGGCGGTAGCCGCGGTGGAGCGCGATGGGCCCGCGGGCGCCGTGCAGAGGGCTGTCGCCGAAGTCCGGATCGGCCTCGATCGCCCGCATCCACGGCAGGAGCGCCTCGTACGACCACGCTTCGCCGCCATAGCCTGCCCACGCCGCGAAGTCGCGGGCCATCGGCCGGACGACGGCCAGGTTGTTGACCGACGATCCACCGCCCATGATCCGCCCCGACAGCAGCGGGAAGGACGACCCATCATCGCGGTCGACGTCGTACATCCGGACGTACGGCGATTCGAGGAGGAGCTCGGACTGGCGCTTCGGGTCGCTGACGACGTCGGGGATCGGCTGGGGGTCGGGGCCGTCCTCGATGAGGAGAACCCGACAGGTCGGGTCCGCGCTGGCCCGGGCGGCGATCACGCAGCCGGCCGTGCCGCCGCCGACGACGATGACGTCGTATCCGGTGCCACCGCCCGCGCCATCGCCCGCGCCGGTGCCGGTCACCGCTCGAGCGCCGCGACCGGCTCGAGGGGTTCGAGCCGGCTCCGCAGGCAGCGGCTGACCTGCCCGATCATCATCCCGGACGTGGCCCGCAGGACCATCTCGCCGACGATCGCCAGCCGCCCCTTGACGGTCACCGTCGCCCGGTAGGCCAGCGTCGTCCGCCCCGGAACAGGCTCGCTGAGCGTGACCTCGACGTGGGTGACGACCCGGCTTTTCGTGACGGAGTCGCTGCCCTCGACGTCGACGACGAGGTCGGACGGGACGGCGGTCTGGGTCAGGACCGACCGGAACGCGAAGTCGCCCTCGAGCGGCCCGATCGAGGCGCGGACGGTCCCGGTGAACGTGTTCGCGTCGACCTGGCGCACATCGCGGACGCCGGGAACGCAGGCCGCGAGGTCGGTCGGGTCGACGACGACCGCCCAGACGGCCGCCGGGGGAGCGGCGATGTCGATCGTGCCCTCGAGCTTCATCCGCCATCCTCACAAGTTGTCTGCAACTGGAATGATATTGCATACAACGCGAGGGGTGACGAGTCTAGAGGCGCACCGACGGCGGCCGATCCCGGTCGAACATGTGGACCGTGTCGACGAACCGGACCTGCTTGGTCTGGTAGCCCATCACGAGCGAATGGGTTCGCGCCCCGCCGCCGAAGAAGCGAACGCCCTCGAGCAGATCGCCGGCGGTCACGCCGGTCGCCGAGAAGACGAGGTTCTCGCCCGGCGCCAGG
>JBKJOK010000041.1:0-3344 GCA_046595595.1 Candidatus Limnocylindrales bacterium | reverse complement strand
GCCTCCATCGTCCGCTCGCCGATCCGCCGGAAGATCGTGAGCGCCTCGTCGAATTGCGCGATCCCGGGGTCGTCGGCATCGTGGAAGTAGAGCCAGTTGCCGATCCCCCAGAGAGCGTTGGCCCGGCCCCGTTCGTCGCCATTAGCCGCCGCCAGCTCGCGCGCCTGCTGCATCTGGTCGAAGCCGGCCCGGCCGGGGTCGCGCTCGCCCAGTGACTCGCTCACCGCGTACCGGAACGAGTCGTTGTAGAGGGCGTTGGCGATCTCGCGCTCATCCCCGATCGTCTGCCACAGCTCGAGCGCCTCGGTGTAGGCCGCGCTCATCGCGGGGATGTCGGCCTGCCACCAGCAGACCCCGCCGAGGGCCTCCATCAGCCGGGCCCGGAGCAGGGGCTCCGCCCGCGACCACGACGCGTCGGCCATCGCCTGGAGCCGGCGGCGAGCCTCGGCGAGGTGCCCGCGCTTCTGCCAGTAGCGCCACATCGCGAAGGCCAGCCGGATCGCGCGATCCGCGTCGGCGGCGGCGAAGGACCGGTCGAGGACGGCCCGGATGTTGTCGTGGTCGCGTTCCAGTCGGCCGAGCCAGCGGCGCTGGTCGTCGCCCGACAGGAGCGGGCCGGCTCGTTCGGCGAGGGCCAGGAACGTCGCCGATTGGCGTCGTTCGATCTCGTCTCGGTCGCCGCCCGCCGTCAGCTGTTCAGCGGCGAATTCGCGGATCGTGTCGAGCATCCGGAAGCGGATCTCGCCGCCGACCTCCTCCGCTCGGACCAGGCTCTGGTCCGCCAGGCTCGTCAGGCCGTCAAGGACGTCGATCCCCCCGATGTCGGCGGGCGGTCCGCAGACCTCGTCGGCAGAGTCGAGCTCGCAGCCGCCGACGAACACCGACAGCCGGGCGAGCAGGCGGCGCTCGCCCGGACCGAGCAGGTCGTGGCTCCAGGTGATCGCCCCGCGGAGCGTCTGCTGTCGCTCGGGCAGGTCCCGCGCCCCGGCGGCCAGGACGCCGAGCTGATGTTCCAGCCGCTCGAGGATCGCATCCGGCGACAGAAGCTTGACCCGGGCCGCGGCCAGCTCGATCGCGAGCGGCATCCCGTGGAGACGGGCGGCGATGCCCGCGACGGCCGGCGCGTTCTCGTTCGTGACCCGGAAGTCGGGCCGGACGCCGATGGCCCGGGCGACGAACAGGCGGACCGCCTCGTACTGGGTCGCGGCGAGGGCGTCGAGCTGGCGATCCGCGTCGGGCAGCTGCATCTTCTCGAGGTCGGACAGGGCGAGCACGTCGCGCGGCGCCGGGAGGCCCGGGACCGGATACTCCTGCTCGCCGCTGACCCGCAGCGGGGCTCGGCTCGTGACGACGACCGCCAGGCCCGGCGCGCTCCGGAGCAGGTCGGCGATGACCGGCCCGCCCTCGATCACCTGCTCGAAGTTGTCGAGGACGAGCAGGGCGGTCCGCGGCGCAAGCCAGTCGACGAGGATGTCCCGGGCGGGCCGACCGCCGCTCTCGACCAGGCCGAGGGTCGTCAGGATCGTGGCCGCGATCATGCCCGGATCCCGGACCGGCTCGAGCGCCACGAACCAGACGCCGTCGGGAAAGCGCTCCGCGACGGACGCCGCGAGCTGGAGGGAGAGGCGGGTCTTGCCGGTCCCGCCCGGTCCCGTCAGGGTCAGCAACCGGGTCCGCTCGAGGAGGGCACCCGACTCGGCCAGCTGGGTCTCGCGCCCGACGAAGCTCGTCAGCTGGGTCGGCAGGTTGTTCGGCCGGCGGTCCAGCGAGCGGATCGGGGGGAACTCGGTCCGGAGCCCGTCGATCACCAGCTGACAGATCCGCTCGGGCCGGAGGTCCTTCAGCCGATGCTCGCCCAGCCCGCGCAGCGCGACCCCGGGTGGCAGCTCGTGGGCGGCGAGAGTCGAGGTCGTCTCGGACAGGAGGACCTGGCCGCCGTGACCGGCCGCGGCGACCCGGGCGGCCCGATGGACGTCGGCACCGACGTACGAGCCGTCGCGGTCGAGTCGGCCGTCGCCGGTGTGGATCCCCATCCGGACCCGGATCGGGGCGTCGTCCGGCCACGGTTCGGCGGCCAGGGACCGTTCGGCGTCCACGGCCGCTGCGATCGCGTCGCTCGTCCGGGCGAAGGCGAGGAAGAACCCGTCACCCTCGGTCGCGACGTCGACGCCGCCGTGCGCGGCGACCGCGGCCCGGATCAGCTGGCGGTGGCGGTCGAGGAGGGCCTCCCAACGCTCGCCGGCAAGAGTCTGGGCGAGGTGGGTCGAGCCCTCGATGTCGGTGAAGACGAACGCGACCGTGCCGGTCGGCAGCGGTCGGGCGGTCGGTGGCTCCGTGGTGAACTCCCGCTCAGTGCTGGGGCGGCTCGGTCCTGGCGCGGAGCCGAGCGGACAGGCCACGCAGGATCGCCAGGCCGATCGCCGGATGGTCCAGGACCAGCCGCTCGAACTCCCAGCTCGCAAGGGCCAGGCAGCGGGTCGGCTCGCTGGCGATGACCTGGGCGACGCGCGGCAGGCCGTCGATCACCGACATCTCGCCGAAGAAGTCGCCGTTGCCGAGGCGGGCCAGCTCGACTCCGTCGCGCACGACCCGGGCCGCCCCATCGACGATCACGAACAGGCCCGTCCCGATCTCGCCCTGGCGGGCGATGACATGGTCGGCCGGGAAGTCAACTTCGATGGCCCGCTCGCCGATCGCGGCAAGGTCCTCCGGCCGCACCCCGGCGAACAGCGGGCAACCGCCGAGCAGCTCGGTCCGACGATCTTCGGTCAGGGTCACGGGTCCTCCTTGCGCAGGTCCCGATGCTGCGCGTTCGAGCAGGCCCGCGTCAACCGGACCGGCGTCAATCGGGGCAGGGCCTGCGTCCGGATGTCAGAATGCACGAAGGGGCGCCAACGAGGGACACACATGGCCAGCAGCGACGAGATCGTCGACCACATCGCCAGTTTCGCGCTGTTCGCCGACCTGACGACGCCGCAGCTCCAGCGCATCGCTCACATGTTCGAGGAAGAGGTCTTCCCGGAGGGCGCCCGCGTCCTCCGCCAGGGCCTGTCGGGGTCGGCCTTCCACATCATCCTCGACGGCGAAGCGGCGGTCGTCATCGACGGCCAGCAGCGGGCAACCCTCGCCCGGGGCGACTTCTTCGGCGAAGTCTCGATCCTGCTCGGCGAACCGCCTGGCGCCGACATCGTGGCGTCGCGACCGCTCCGGACGCTCGTCCTCGCCGGGCCGCAGGTCCAGCCGGTCCTGCTCGAGAACCCGCCCTTGATGTACCGGATGCTCCAGGCGCAGGCGCGCCGTCTGCGGAACGCGAACCGGTGGCGGAGCTGAGCCGACCGGGCGAC
>JBKJOK010000086.1:0-4889 GCA_046595595.1 Candidatus Limnocylindrales bacterium | reverse complement strand
GGCCGAATCGATGCGGGCCTACGAGGAGGGCCTCGGCACGGCCGACGACATCGACACCGGGGCGAAGGTCGGCCTGAACCATCCGATGGGCCCGCTCGAGCTGGCCGACTTCATCGGCCTCGACGTCTGCCTCGGGATCATGCGGGTCCTCCACGAGGGCTTCGGGCAGGAGCACTTTGCCGCGCCACGGGTCCTCGTCGAGCTCGTCGAGGCGGGCCACCTGGGTCAGAAGACGGGTCGTGGATTCCACGTCTACCCCCGAGGCTGACGGCCCGGCGAGCATCGGCCCGGATCGTGGCGGCGGTCAGCGCGCCTCGACCGACAGGAGCTCCGCGATCGTCGTCCCGATCGTGGTGATGTCGAACGGCTTCGCCAGGAGTTGAGCGCCGCCCGTCTTGGCGAACTCGTGGAGCTCGGGATTGAGGACGTCGCCACTCATGAACACGAAACGCGACCGGAGGTGGGGAGCGATCGCCATGACGGCTGCGTGGAACTCGGTGCCGTCCATGCCGGCCATCCGGTGGTCGCACAGGATCGCGTCTAAAGGCTCGGCGACGACGAGTTCGAGCGCTTCCTCGCCGGTCGCAGCCAGGATCGGCTCGTAGCCCGCCCGCTTGAGGACGCGACCAAGGACGTCCCGGATCGACGACTCGTCATCGAGGACCAGGATCCGACTCGGGCGATCGCCGGCGCTGGCCGCCGGAGCGATCGTGCGCGCCGGGGCCGGGCGGGCGGTTCCGGAGGCCTCCGCCGCCGTCTCCAGGGCGCCCGGGCCCGGCGGGCCGACGGGCAGCTCGATCACGAACCTCGCGCCGCCGCCCGGGTTCGCCTCGTGGTGGAGCGTGCCGCCATGGCCGGCCACGATGCCGAACGAGACCGACAGCCCGAGACCCGTTCCGGCGCCGGGCTCCTTGGTCGTCGCGAACGGCAGGAACAGCCGGCTGACCATCGCCGGGTCCACGCCCGGCCCGTCGTCGGCGACTGAGATCCGGACGGTCCGAACGCCGGCGTTGGAGATCTCGCGGGCCGCGATGACGATCCGACCGGGCCGCTTCAGCTCCTGGATCGCCTGGGCGGCGTTGACGGTCAGGTTGATCAGGACCTGTTGGAGCTGGGATCGATCGACTGACAAGTGAGGCAAGTCGGCCGGCAGGTCCACGTCGACCTCGAGTCGGTTCCGGGACATGATGTACGACTGCAGGCCGAGAACGCTCTCGACCAGCACCCGAAGGTCGGTCGCCGTCCGCTCGGGCGGCTGCTGGCGGGCGAAGTCGAGCAGGTTCTTGACGATCGTCCGCGTCCGATTGGCTTCCTGGACGAGCAGGTCGGCTTGGTGGCGGAGGTCGTCGGGCAAACCGGGATCCGTCCGGATCAGCTGGCTGAACGCCACGATCGAAGCGAGCGGGTTGTTGAGTTCGTGGGCGACTCCGGCGACCAGCATCCCGATCGCCTCCATCTTCTGGGCCTGGATGAGCTCGGCCTGCATCTGACTGCGCTCAGTGAGGTCGCGAACGATCGCGAGGATGCGCTGCTCGCCGGCGATCTCGATCGGGCGCAGGTCGACCTCCGCTGGAAACGTCGTCCCGTCGAGACGTCGACCCAGGCCGGTGTACTGGGTCACGTCGAATGACTGGGGCAGGCCACGGGCTGCCGCCAGGTCGTCGGCGACGAGCCGAACAACCGGCTGGCCAATCACGCCGTCGCCATACAAGCGGAGAGCTGCCGGATTGGCATCGACGACGATGGCGTCGAGCGATTGGACCAGGAGTGCTTCCGGCGAGCCCTCGAACAGCTCCCGATAGCGACGCTCGCTGGCCACGATGCCCTCTCGAAGTCGCCGGTTCGCGAACGAGATCTCGAGCACCCGGCCGATCGCGGCCATGGTCCGCTCGTCGATCTCGAGCTCTTCGACCGGCCGGCGGAAGAATGAGAACAGGATGTCGGCGAGTCCGCTGTCGTCGCGGTTCGCGAAGGCCGCCGCCGATCGAAAGCCCTGGTCCGCGCTGGCCTTGGCTCCCTCCGGCGTCGTGGCCCCGTCGCCCAGGGAGAAGAGCACCGCGGGCGCCCCCGACAGCAGCTCGGCAGTCCCGGGCAGGCTGGCCAGAGGTCGATTGACGAGCGGTTCCGCGACGTCCCAGTCGATCCCGTCGACCGCCTTCAGAACCAGCCTGTCGCCCTCGATATGGCCGTGGACTGATCCGTCGCCGCCGATGACCGCACCGATGTCGAACATCAAGCGCTCCAGTCCGGAGCCACCCGCCGTGGCGACCTCGGGCAGACGAGTGAGCTCGACAAGGGCGTGCATCCGGCGCGTGAGCAGGCGCTCCTGCTCGAGTCCGCGCTCGACCGCGCCGAGGAGACGCGCGTTCTCCATCGAGGAGGCGATCAGGGCCGCCGCCTGGCGCATGATCGTCGGCGAGGGCTCGTCCGGGTATCGTTCGCGCCAGCCAAGCCCGAGATACCCGATCAGGTGGTCGGACACGCTCAACGCGACGACGATGAGTCGCTCGATCCCGTCCTCGACGGCCGCCGCCCGGACGCGCTCGGGAAGCGGGGCCGTCGCGATGTCTGCGCTGACGTAGGTGCCCGGCTCACTGAGCGCCTTGATCACCGGATCGCTGGAGTGACCGTCTCTGACGATGGCGTCGACGGTGGCCTGGCGAAGCCCGCGCTGGGCGACGGCCGCGTCGCCTCCGTCGATCGAGGCCAGGACGCCGGCGTCCGCGCCCGTCGCCCTGCACAGGATCTCGAGCGCCGCGAGCGCAACCTCTTCACGCGTCCGGGCCCGACCCGTCGCCACGACCAGCGAGCCCAGGCCCGCCAGCTCGGCGTCGAGCCGAGCGGTGGCGGTGACGTCGCGCAGGACGCTCATGCTGCCCAGCGTGGTGCCATCGGGATCGCGCAGAAGGGACACGGCGATGTCGACGACCAAGCGTCGACCAGTCAGTGGGCCAACGTTCAGCCGATGATGGATCCGCTGGCGCCAGACGCCGTCGGCCTCGAGAGCCGCCCGGACGACCAGGCGGTCGATCGGCTGGCCGGCCTCGTCGATGGACTCGATGAGATCGGGCAGGGCACGACCAAACGCCTCGTCCGCCGGGATCCGATAGAGGCGTTCCGCGGCCGGATTCCAGACGAGGATCCGCGACGTGGCATCGGTGACGACGATCGCGTCGGTCGCCTGGCGGATCACCACGTCCTGGATCGACGCGGCGAGCGTCTGCTCCGACGGCGAGCCGGCCCGCTGCGGTTCGGCCGGTCGTCCCTCGGTCCGATCGTCGGTCACGTCGCTATCCTACTCGCGGGCACATGGTGCCCGACCAACGAAGGAGTGAGCCCTGACCTGGCCGATGACCGAGGAGGAGCGCCTTCTCCGCGACACCACTCGCGAGTTCGCCCGGCGATCGGTCGCCCCGAGCGCGATCGCTCGCGATGACGACGAACGCTTCGACCGCTCGATCTTCGCCGAGATGGGCGAGCTCGGGCTGACCGGGGCGCCGCTGCCGGAGTCGGTCGGCGGGTCGGGGTTCTCGTACCTCGGCTGGTCACTGGTCATGGAGGAGCTCGGCGCGGCGGACATGGCGACGGCGGTGACGCTGTCGGTCCACATCCTGTCGCAGTACCCGGTCGTGACCTGGGGGACGGACGAGCAGCAGGCCCGCTGGCTCGGCCCGATGGTGGCCGGGGAAGCCCTCGGCGCGTTCGCCCTGACGGAGCCGCACGCCGGCTCCGACGCGGCCGCGATCCGCCTGCGGGCCAAGCGGGTGGGGTCGGTCTCCGCGCCGGAGGGGTACCGGTTGACCGGGACGAAGATCTGGATCACGAACGCGCCCGAGGCCGATCGCTACCTCGTGTTTGCGACGGTCGATCCGGCGGCCGGGTCGAAGGGGATCGTCGCCTTCCTCGTCGAGAAGGGGATGGCCGGGTTCACGTTCGGCGCCCACGAGAAGAAGATGGGAATCCGGTCGTGCCCGGCGGCCGAGCTCGTGTTCGAGGACTGCCTCGTGCCGGTCGCGAATCGCCTCGGCGCGGAGGGAGAGGGCTACCGGATCGCGCTCTCCGCCCTGGCCGAGGGCCGGATCTCGATCGCGGCGGCGTGCGTCGGGCTGGCTCGGTCCGCGCTGGAGCAGGCCGCCGCCTATCTCCAACAGCGCAAGGCGTTCGGGGCGCCGCTCGCGGATCAGCAGGGGCTCCGGTTCCTCGTCGCCGAGCTGGCACGGGACGTCGAAGCGGCACGCGCCCTGACCCGCCAGGCCGCGGCGATGAAGGACCGCGGCGAGCCGATCGGGGTGGCGTCGTCACTCGCGAAGTGGACAGCGTCGGACACCGCCATGAAGGTCGCGACCGAGGCCGTCCAACTGTTCGGTGCGAGCGGCTACTCGCGCGAGACCGGGATCGAGCGCCTGATGCGCGACGCGAAGGGCGCCCAGATCTACGAGGGCACGAACCAGATCCACCGGCTGATCGTCGCCGAAGACGTGCTGCGCGGCTGACTCCCGGCCAGGTCGCCTCATTCGATTTCGTGTCACAAGGCCGCCATCGGGACCCTGTTCACGAAATGTCACCTCGATCAGGACCGCGACCCGGCGCGGGATGCCGGCGGTCTCGCTCGCGTCCACCTGGCGAAGCCGACGCCGCAGCCGGAG
Organism: Candidatus Limnocylindrales bacterium; assembly: GCA_046595595.1. GTDB lineage: Bacteria > Chloroflexota > Limnocylindria > Limnocylindrales > CSP1-4 > CF-46. Next base: position 243 of record JBKJOK010000086.1, on the reverse strand, counting down.
CGCTCGCACCGACGCGCCGATCCGTTGATCGTCCATCCGCGGATCGTGGATCTCGTCGCTTACGCGGCGCTCACCTCGATCCATGGTGCCCGGTGTAGATTCGCGGCCATGATCGAGACCAACACGGCAGAGCCGCCGACCTTCCGTCATTTCATCGCCGGCGCGTGGTGCGACTCTTCGTCGGGCGCCACGTTCGAAAGCGTCAACCCGGCCGACACGAGCGACGTGATCGGGCGGTTCCAG
>JBKJOK010000361.1:0-3460 GCA_046595595.1 Candidatus Limnocylindrales bacterium | reverse complement strand
CGGTCAGGGGCCAGCGGTCAACGGCCACGATCGGCCCGGTGTCGAGGCCTTCGTCCATGCGCATCAGGGTCACGCCGGTCTCGGCGTCGTCGGCCAGGATCGTCGCCGGGATCGGCGTCGCGCCGCGGTGCCGGGGCAGGAGCGACGGATGGAGGTTGAGCGCTCCATGGGCAAGTTCGAGCAGGGGCGGCGGGACGATCTGGCCGTAATCGGCGAGGACGGCGAGCGCGGGACGCAGAGCGAGGATCGCGGCGATCGAGTCCGGGGCCCGCAGCCGCTCCGGGGTCAGGATCGGAACACCGAGGCCCTCAGCGGCATCCGCAACCGGAGTCGGGCGGAACTCGCCTCGTCGGCCGGCCTTCCGGGCAGGCGCCGTCACGACGCCGACGAGCTGGGTCTCGGGCGCGGCGGCCAGCGCCTGAAGGACCGGGACTGCGAACGACCCCGAGCCGAAGATCACGACCCGGATCCGCGCGGACTCGCCCGCGGCGTCCGACGAGCCGCTCACGCGAGGGCCCTGGCGGCCTCCCGCGTGTGGGTCGGATGCTCGGCATCGTCATCCGAGCCGTCGTCCTCGTCATCATCCGCGCCGACCGGGATCAGCTCGTCCATCGAGCCGAGGTAGTCGATGAACAGCTTCCCGTCGAGGTGGTCCAGCTCGTGCTGGAGGGCCCGCCCGAGGAGCCCGGAGCCGGCAACTTTGATCTTCTTGCCGTTGCGGTTCTGGGCAACGACCCAGACCTTCTCGCTCCGGGTCACATACGCGTAGTAGCCCGGCAGGGACAGGCAGCCCTCGAGGTCCCGGTCATTGCCGGCGGACCGGACGATCCGCGGGTTGATCAGCTCGTAGAGCGTGGAGCGGACCTCGATGACGCACGCCTGGAGCGCCTCGCCGACCTGGGGCGCGGCAAGGCCGACGCCCGGGGCGTGGCGCATCGTGTCGGTCATGTCGTCCAGGAGCCCGTGGAGGAACTTCCCGAAGCTGTCCACGGGCAGGCCCTTCAGGCGCAGCCGGGGATCACCGAGGAGGACGATCGGTCGGACGCTCATGGCCCGAGTATAGCCGGGCTCCGAGCGTGATCAGCCGCGCTCGCCCTCGGCCGGGTCGTCCTGGGCGGCCTGTTCGACCGCGTCGTCGGCGCCCTCGACGGCCACTGCGGAGCGGCTGTCGGCGTCGGCGTCTGCGTCTGCGTCGGAGGACCCGTCGACCCGGCTGCGCAGGTCCGCCGCCCACGTCCGTGACTTCTCGGCGAGCCGTCCGCTGGCGTCGGCAGTGGCGTCGGCGGCCTTGTGGGCGAGGGGGCCGGCCCGATCCGCGGCGATCGCGGCGAGCTCGGCGGCCTTGGCCCCGACCTGGCGGACGACGGGCGCCGCCTGGGTCGCGACCGTGTCGATCATCGACTGGAGCTGGCCGAGCATCCGCTCGGCGGCGGCCCGGGCATCCCCGCCGCCGGACGGTTCCGCAGGCTCGGTCCAGGCGAAAGTCTCATCCGACGGCCCGCCGGCGGCCGCGTGGCCGTTGGTCGCGCCCGGATCGGTCGTGTGGTCGTGGTCGGCGTGGTCGCTCGCTGCGTCGCGCGTGTCGTTCATGGTGCCCTCCGTGTTCGTTCGAGTCTCTATTGTCGCCCGGATCGGGAGGAGCCGCTCACGACGCTCCGCCGCCTCAGTCGCCGACCGCGGTCCGTGTGCGATCGTCGGCCGGATCGTCGTCCCGGACGGGTTCGCCGGCGTGTTCGCCGTCGGCGCCCTCGTCGCTCACGTCGCCCTCGTCAACGGGGTATGCCGCGAGGGCGAACCCGAACTCGCTGCCGCCGTCGGGCCGGGGACTGGCCCACATCCGGCCACCCATCTCGGCCACCAGCCGGCGCGCCACGAACAGGCCGATCCCGGCGCCGGCCGCCGACGCCGCCGTGGTCGGCGATCGATAGAACAGCGAGAAGAGGTCGTCCACCTCGGCCCGGGCGACCCCCGAACCGCGATCGAGGACCCGGACCACGATCTCGCCGGGCGGGCCGTCGTCGATCGCGACTTCGACGAGCGATCCCTCGGGCGAGTACTTCGCCGCGTTCGACACCAGGTTCCGGAGGACCTGCTCGATGTAGGTCTCGTCCCCGCGGACGACGTGCCCTCCGATCCGGGACCGGATCTCCATCCGATGGCCGGGCCAGCGCGCGGCCTCCGAGCCGACGATCCGACCGAGCAGATGGTCCAGGTGAACGGGTTCGTCGCCGAGGGTGAGGTGGCGGCGCTCGAGGCGGCTGAGGACGAGCAGGTCGTCCACGATCCGAGACAGGCGATCGGCGTCGAACACGATGTCGTCGCTCAGCTCGGCGCTCCGCGCATCGCCCTCGAGGCGCCGGCGGAGGAGTCGCGACCCGGCGAGGATCGTCGTGATCGGTGTCCGGAGCTCGTGGGAGACGACTGCGATGAACGCCTCCTGGAACCGACGGGCCTCCTCGTCGTGGGCGTGGAGGGCGGCCCGCTCGAGCGCCTGGGCGCCCTGGTCGGCTGCGATCGCGAGCAGATCGTCGTCCGCGGCAAGGCGATCGGCTCGATCCCGCCAGCCGATCACGAGGACGCCCTGCAGACCGCCGACCGAGCGCATCGGGATCGCGGTGATCGTCCGGACGCCCGTGATCGCCGGCACGTTCGACGCGGCCGGGAATGCCGCTCGCCAGCCATCCTCGCCGCTGACCTCCACGATCGTCCCGTCGAGCGCCGCCTTGGTCACGGGCCCGCTCGTCGCGGCGTCGGTCACCGCCTCGCGCGCCGCGAGCCCGGCCGGGTAGCCGCGGCCGTGCGCGAGCCGGAACCCGCCGGTCCCATCCGCAGGAACGTGAACGACGGCGAATCCGGCCGCGAGGTCGTCGACCGCGAGATCCACGAGCGTCCGGCCCGCCTCGTCGACGGTCGTCGCCCGGACGAGCTCGGCCGCGAGCCGGGCCAGGATCGCAACCCGGCCGGCCGCGACGGAGACCTTGCGCTCGGCGGATCGATGGGCGGCGCTCAGGGCGCTCCGCTCGAGCGCATCGGCCGCTACGAGGCCGAGAAGCTCGACCAGCGGGCCGCCGCGTGGGTCGGGCGAAGGCGGTTCGGACGTGCTGCCCGCCCGACCGGGTGGGGCCGCGGGATCCAGCCCGACGAAGCGGATCAGGCCGATCGGGACCGCTCCCCGGCCGAACGGCAGCTCAAGGACACCGGCGTCGCGCGCGCCGGTCGCGCGATCGGGCAGCATGTCCGGTGCCTTGGCCGCAACGTCGGCAACGCGCTCGGGCGCGCTGAGATCCGGCGCACCGAAGCGGCCGCGGGCCACGAAACCGCCATCCTCGGCGCGGAGATAGACGATGGCGCCGCGTGCCCCGGTCACCGCGACGGCATGACGGGCGAGCGCGTCCGCCACCTGGACCGGCGTCCGGTCCGGCGCGAGATCGCGAACCGCGGCCAGGATCGCTCGTTCGGC
>JBKJOK010000208.1:0-5778 GCA_046595595.1 Candidatus Limnocylindrales bacterium | reverse complement strand
CCGAGCTCGACCTGCTGCGGGGCCCTGTCGGGCTCGACCTCGGCGGTCGCAACCCGGCCGAGACGGCGCTCGCGATCATGGCCGAGGTCGTCGCCGAGCGATACGGCGGAAGCGGCGTGCCGCTGCACGAGCGGTCGCGTCAGGCGGTCGCGGCGGGATGAGATCGGCAGCCCGATGACGGCGGCGGTCGTGCTCGCGGCCGGCGCGGGCTCGCGGTTCGGGGGAGGGAAGCTGCGCGCGACGATCGGCGGTCGGCCGATCCTGGGCCTGGTCGTGGATGCGGCACGCGCGGCAGGCCTCGACCCGATCGTGGTCGTCGTCCCGCCAGGCGGCGGGCTCGACGACCTGGATCTCGGCACCGTGCACCTGGTCGTCAACCCGAACCCGGAGGAGGGCCTCTCGAGTTCCGTTCGCCTCGGCCTGCGCGCGCTCGAGTTCGAGGCGGCGGTCGAGTCCGCGGTCATCCTGCTCGGCGACCAGCCCGGCGTCCGGGTGGATGTCATCGATCGATTGCTGGCAGCCCCGACGGAGACCTGGCTGGTCGCGCCGCGCTATGCCGGAGACGCCGCCCCGAATCCGGTCCTCGTTCGACGCCCGGGCTGGCGCCTGGCCGACGAGCTCGTCGGCGATCGGGGGTTCGGGCCGCTGCTGGCGAGCCGGCCCGACCTCGTCACCTGGCTGTCCGTCGACGGCGCCAACCCGGACATCGACACCCGGGCTGATCTCGCTGCTGCGCTCGAGCAGGCGTGGGGCGACCGCGTCCGAGCGAACCGCGCGCAGGTCGATCGTGTCCGCGAGGTCCCCGACGGCACCGACTTCTACGGCCCGGTGACCTCGCTCTTCCGCGACGATCCGGACCGGACCGGCGACGCCGTGCTCGATCGGCTGCGAGCGATCGCCCGACCCGGCGACACCTGGCTCGACATCGGCGCCGGCGCCGGGCGCTACGCCCTGCCGCTCGCCCGGTTGGTTCGTGAGGTCATCGCCGTCGAGCCGTCCGACGGGATGCGCGCCGCCCTCGGGGAGATCGCGGCCGAGCACGGGATCGAGAACGTCCGGACGATCGCATCCCGCTGGCCGATGGACGCCGGCGAGGCCCCGACGGCCGACGTCGCCCTGATCGCTCACGTCGGCTACGACATCGAGGCGATCGGGCCGTTCGTCGATGCCATGGAAGCCGCGGCCCGGCGGCTGTGCGTCGCCGTCCTCATGCAGCGCCAGCCGTCGTCGATCGCGGACGTTCTGTGGCCGCCCGTCCACGGCGAGGCGCGGATCGCCTTGCCCGCCCTGCCCGAGCTCGTCGAGCTCCTGCGTGGCCGCGGCCGGGAGCCGGTCGTCGAGGTCGCGATGCGGACGCCGCGCCGGTTCACGAGCCGGGACGAGCTCGTCGGCTTTCTGCGTCGCCAGCTGTGGATCGCCGATGGGGGAGAGAAGGAGGCCTGGTTCCACGCCGCGTTCGACGACGTGGTCGACGAGACGCCCGACGGGTTCGGGCTGGTAGGTCAGCGGCCGCTGCCGCTCGGGATCGTCACGTGGACGCCGCCCGACTGATGGCTCGCGGACGCCCGCGTCGCGATCCGTGCCCGCGAGGCGTCACCTGACCGTGCAGATCCGCGTTGCCGTCCGGCTCGTCCTCCTCGTCGTCGCGCTCGCCGGTTGCGCGGCGCCGCCGCCGGTGCCATCCGGGCCCGTTGCCACCGACGCAACCGTCGGGCCCGTCGTCACCCCGAACCCGTCGCTCGCTCCGGTCAACTGCCCCAACCGTCCCTTCGACGATCAGGTCGTGCTCGGTCCCGAGTTCGCCGAGGAATCCTTCCAGCGAGACGAGTCGCAGGCGCTTGCCGCGAACTTCCTCGCCGAGCTTGCTGGTCTCTACGCCGCTCGCCACGACGTCGATCCGTGTGATGCCTTCACCGCCCGCGGCCTGGCCGAGGCGCTCGCCTTCGACCCGCGCCTGGCCGCCGTCCGTCGCGGCGACGCGGTCCTCGAGGGCGAACTCGTTCTCCGTCTCCGCAACGAGGGCACGTACGACCTCCGACGCCGTCCACCGACCGTCCCGCTCGATCTCATCTTCGACCTCCCGCCCGGCGCTCGACTGACCGATCGGGTCGCCGGCCGCCCCGTCCAGGTCTCGACCACCGTCCAGCGGTACGGGATGCACGTCACGCTCCAGTTCGACGGCCATCGCTGGCGGGCGGATCGCGTCGGCCCGGTGAGCCCGGAGCTGCTGGCGGGGACGCGCCTCCCGCCCGTGCCACCCCCGGGTCAGCCGTGCGCCAACTTCCGGCGGGACCTGCCCGGCGCCCCGTTTGACGACGACGCCGGACCCGGCCTCGACATCAACCGGCGCGAACCGCGGCGACGCTGGTGCGACGAGAACGGCGCCGGCCGCCTGATCCGGGTTCCCGAGCAGCTGTACCTCAACGCCCGCTTCCCGTGCGACCGCGGCACGATCGCGATCCTGTCGATCGGACGGCCGGTCGGCGCCCCGCTCGATCCGCTCGTCCGCTGGGAATACATGCGCGATCCCGACGGCGAAGCGCTCGCGAACGACTGGCTCACGGCGCCATGGGACGGAATCGCCGCGCTGCCGCCCGACGCCGTCGCGACGGGTTGGACGAACGGCAACATCAACCTCTGGACGAGCGCCGTCGAGAAGGACGCCGCGATCTACGTCGTGCGGGGCGGGACCGTGGAGCGGTGGCCGCGAGCGGCCGAGTCGTGGGGCGTCACGGACTGCAACTGAGCGGGCCGGGTCCGGCTCGGCTAGAGGTCGCCCGATTCCATCATTCGCTTGAGGGTCCTGAGCCCGCGCGACCACGCCCAGCCGTACACGGCCGACACGACGGGCCCGACGATCCGCGTCCAGCCGCGGAGATGAAAGGCGGTCGTGACCTCGACCCGGGTCCCGTCCTCAATCGGGGCGAAGGTCAGGGTCGCGTCGAACGGGGCGTTCGGCGTGGTGCCCCGCATCCCCGCCCGACGGGGTGGGTCGTACTCGGTCGTGACCGCGTCGTTCTCGGTCCGCCGCCCGAACATCGTCACGACGGCCCGCCTGGTGGAGCCAACGCCATGTGGCGGGGGAGAGGTCCAGTGCTCCTCGACATTGCCGGGGAACCAGAGGCCGGACTTCTCGACATCGGTCAGGACCGCGAAGACGTCCTCGATCGGCCGCCGGATCGTGATCCTGTTCGTCACACAGGCCATGGCGCAGAGCGTAGGCCCGAGGGCAGCGTCATGCAGGGCGAGTTCGCGCCCGCCCGCGCGCGACCGCCATGCGCCGAACGCGTCAACGGGCGCCTGGGGGAGTGTCCAGCCAACATCCGGTGCGCTGGATGCATGGGATGTCGGCTGAGGGAGCGAATGCAGCCCGTCGGGCGGCGAATCCGGCGGTCCGGACGTCGGTTGGTGCGGTGGGTGCATGATCGACGCCCGGAACCCGCCGGGCACCGGCCCGGCACCCGCGCGGCACCGGCCCGGCACCCGCGCGGCACCCGCCCGGCACACGCGCGCCGGACCCGCCCGCGCGGGGGCGGGCGCTGGTTGGATGCCTGCGCGCCAGGCGCGCGCTGTGACGGACGAACGCCCGGAGCGGCCGGGAAACGGCGCGTTCAGCCGCTGGTCTGCTCGCCCAGCGCGCACGTTGTCGGTTGAGCGACGCTTCGGACGTCGTAGTGCTCGCCCCGCGTGCACGCGTGCACGTTCGGAGTCACGAGCGCCTCAGCGCTCGGGAGCGGCTGCCATGAGCTCGGGCGGGGCGACCCACGAGCGGAGCGTCGCGAGGTAGTTCGCCCGCTCGAACGCCGTCGGGTCCGCGGCGGTCGCTGACGATGCGCTGCCGCGGAGCTGCGCCACCGACTCGTACTCGTGCTCGGTCATCCAGGCGCGCAGCTCCGCCTCGACCGTGGCCACGTGATCCGGCCCGTGGCGCAGGATCGCCGAGGTCATCATCGCCACGTCGGCGCCGACGAGGAGCGCCTTCAACACATCCGTCCCAGCCCGGATCCCCGACGTCGCCGCCAGCGACACGGCCGATCCCAGCTGCGGCCGGAGGAGCGCGATCCAGCGGACAGGCAGGCGCAGCTCCCAGGCTTCGCTCAGGTCCAGGCGGGGCACGACATCGAGGGTCTCGAGGTCGAGATCGGGCTGGTAGAAGCGATTGAAGAGAATCAGGCCGTCCGCGCCGGCCGCGGTCGCCGCCGCCGCGAGATGAGCGAACGCCGAGTAGTACGGGCTGAACTTGACCGCGAGCGGGATCGAGATCGCCGCCCGGACGGCAGCGATCAGGGCCAGGTCCGCTGCCTCGACGCCGGCGGCGGTCCGATCCGGGTCGGTCGGGACGTGGTACAGGTTGAGCTCGAGGGCGTCGGCGCCGGACTCCTCGATCCGGCGGGCGGTGCTGATCCAGCCGCCGGCCGTCCGCGCGTTCAGGCTGGCGATGACCGGCACGCCGACCGCCGCCTTGACCGCGCCAAGCGACGCGAGATAGCGATCCGCCGCGCCGGCGAACTCGGGCACCGCCGGGAAGTAGTCGAGGGCCTCGGCGAAGTGCTCGGTGCCCTGCTCCAGGGAGCGGTTGAACTCGACCTCCTCGGCCTCGATCTCCTCCTCGAACAGAGACGGCAGGACAATCGCGCCGACTCCGGCCTGCTCCAGCCGGCGAGCGTGAGCCGGATCTCCGTTCTGGGGCGCCGCCGAGGCGACGATCGGCGAGCGCAGGTCGAAGCCCAGGTAGCGGGTGGTCAGGTCGACGGTCATGCCTCGTCCTCCTGGTTCGGGTGGCTCGTGACCGCGACGACGTCGGCGTCGGCCAGCACAGCACCGGGTGGCGCGTGCGGCACGGTCCGTTCCAGCCCGGCCAGCTGCTCGTAGTAGCGCCAGCGCTCATCGGCATCGGCCTGAGCGAGACCCGCCAGCTCCGCCGCCCGTTCCGGGTGGGTCCGGCCCAGGACCGCGAATCGCGTCTCGGTGGCGACGAATTCCGCGATCGGGATCGACGGCTTCGTCGAGTCGAGCTTGAACGGATGACCGGTCTCGATCTCCGACGGCTGGAACCGGTAGAGCGGCCAGTAGCCGCTCTTGACCGCGTCCTTCTGGTGCGACATCGACTTGCTCATGTCGATCCCGTGGGCGATGCACGTGCTGTAGGCGATCACGAGCGACGGTCCCGGCCAGGCGTCGGCCTCGAGGAGGGCCTTGGTCGTCTGGGCGTCGTTCGCACCCATCGAGACCTGGGCCACGTAGACATTGCCGTACGAGCGGGCGATCGCACCGAGGTCCTTCTTGGCGGTGCTCTTGCCGGCGGCCGCGAACTTCGCGACCGCGCCGCGCGGGGTCGCCTTCGAGGACTGGCCGCCGGTATTCGAGTAGACCTCCGTGTCGAGGACAAGGATGTTCACGTTCCGGCCCGACGACAGGATCTGGTCCACCCCACCGAAGCCGATGTCGTAGGCCCAGCCGTCGCCGCCGATGATCCAGACGCCCTTGCGGACGAGGTCGCCGGCGAGGCTCAGGAGGTGGCGCGCGTCAGCGGCGCCCGGCCCCTCGACGCGCCCGAGCGCCTCACGCAGGCGCTCGATCCGCGCCCGCTGGCGCTCGATGCCGGGCTCGTCGGACTGATCGGCCTCGAGGATGTCGCGCACCACGTCCGGCTCGAGCTCGTTGGACAGCTGCCCGAGCAGGCGCCGGGCCTGGTCGGTCTGCGAGTCGAGGGCGAGGCGCATCCCGAGCCCGAACTCGGCGTTGTCCTCGAACAGGGAGTTGGCCCACGCCGGACCG
>JBKJOK010000024.1:0-29686 GCA_046595595.1 Candidatus Limnocylindrales bacterium | reverse complement strand
ATCCGGCCAGCGCCGACCTACCACGCTCGGCAGACCGCGGACCAGATGCCTTTTTCGCGTGGCGCGAGAGTGATGAAGATCACCTCCTGAGCTTCATGATCCTCAACGACGTGGTCGACGAGGAGCCGGTCGACCTGGTGGTGGCGGACGGCGCCTGGGGGATCGACCACCACTTGCACGAGAATCCCGAGCTCAAGCGCTTCGCTTATGCCTGGCTGACCGATGGCGTCGGCTGGGTGCCCGAACCAGAAGCCGACGAGCGGCGGCGCTACCTGATGACCGATGCCAACGCGGAGATGCTCGAGCAGGCCGAGCGCTACCCGCGCGTTCGCGACCGCGCCCTGTTCATCGGCGACACCGGCGATCTGCCGAGCGCCGCGTTCGGCGCCGCCATGCCGGATATCCGGACATGGGCGAAGGATCACTTCACCTTCACCGGACCGGTCTCTGACGGCGGCGTCGAGCTCGCCGCCGCCCACCTCGCAGAGCTTCTGTAGCCCTCGGCCTCAGTCCCGCGCCGCGGGCGGTACGCCCTCAATGCTTCGACGGCTCATCTATCGAGGTCTACCACCCCGATCGGCCCTTGCTCGATCCGCGCCACCAGTGCCGCCGGTGCGGTGACCGCCGGCTACCGCAGCGACGAGTTCGGGATCGTCACCCTCACCGCCGGCAGCTCAACCCAGCCCGTCGGCTTCACGCAATGGGGTGCTCCGGAGGCCTGAACACCGTCAGAGTGTCGTCGCTTCCTCATGCGTTCCGCTTTGGCGAGCTGTATGAGGAGTCGAACCTGCCCACCAAGTATGCGTTCGAAGTGGACGGGCCCATCCGACCGGCCAGGAGCCCCAATTTGGAGCCCTTATCGAACCGGTCTCTCGTGTCTCATGCGTCTCTTGGAGGTGCCCCGTGTACGCGGCTGAGACACATGAGACGGTTCACTTGGAGTTTGGTATGCGGTACCAATCTCGCCTTCGGCGGCCCGATCCACGCTCGGATCGGGCCGATCGTTTGCCTCCATCCGGGGACGCCACCAATGGCTGGGGACGGATGGGCCGAGGGCGGATTCAACGTCCGAGCCGGGAACAGATTTCCGGGTGAGCACAGTAGACGGCGATCCCGCCGACGATGGTGGCGATGACCGTCATCGCCCGGATCTCGTCGGGCGTGCCGGCGCTGACGTCGCCGCTCAGGATCGTGACATCGCCGAGCGTGCCCGACGCGAGGTGGCCGCGCCGGGCCTCGTCGCCCAGGGCGTGGGCGGCATCGAGGGTGACCGCCCGCAGGCCCTGCTCGGCGGTGAGGACCTGATCCAGCACCCAGGCAGGGGTCTTCGGATTCGCCCGGCCGCGGCCGTCCATCCCGCCCGCGACCTGGTCCATGGGCCGGCCGATGTCATCGGTCAGGGCGACGTCCGGGAAGATCCACGGCGTGTCGGTCGCCGCGGCGACATGCAGCCCGGCGTCCACGAAGTCCCTCCAGCGGGCGAGCCAGCCGATCTCCTCGCCGGCGTTATCGGGACCCAGGTGGCCAAGGTAGTCCGGCTCGAGCACCCAGTCGGCGGCGGCGCCGTCCAGATGGATCACGGTGGCCAGGTCCATGGCGACCATCCGGGCCAGCTGGCCGTCGGTCACTTGGATGGCGTGGTCGATGCGGTGATGGAGCGGGTTAGGACCGCTCGGGCCGATTGCCGCCTCGAGCGCGTCCAGCACCATCTCGTGGGCCTCGGTGCTGACGGTGTGGACCGAGACCTGCCAGCGTGCCTCGTTCGCTCGGCCGATGGTCTCGGTCAGGTCCGCCGGTTCCCAGTGGAAGATCGTGCCCCAGCCGTTGTCGAGCGTGATCTTCAGCCCCCGAACGCTGAGGAAGTCCCCCACCGGCCCCGGCTCGCGGTCGCTGTACCAGTCGCCGAAGTGCTCGCCGCTTGGCGCCGGCGCGTTCAGGGCCAGGTAGGCGTCCACCCGCAGCGGGAGGGCGTTGTCTGCAGCGAGAGCCTCCAGCTCCGCGAGGCGGTCCCGATCGACCCATTGCTCGCTGATGGAGGTCCAGCCGCGGCTGATGGCCTCGTCGATCGCCTCCGCCGGCGATTTGATGCCGTAGTACTCCCGGTCGCCGATCCAGTGGGCATGGGCGTCGATGAATCCCGGGTAGGCAACGTTCTCGCCGATGTCGATCACCGGCACGTCGTCATCGGCCACCGCCAGCACCTCGTCCCAGGTGCCGACCGCGGTCACCAACCCGCTCTCGATGAGGAGAGCTTCTGCGATGGCCGGCTCGTCCATCGTGACGATCTGGCCGACGATGACGAGGCTCCCGGCGCCGGGTGCGGTCACACTCGCAGCCGCACTGGGGGTTGGGGACCCGCTCGCCGCCGAGGTCGACGGCGACGGGGAACCGGCGCTGATTGGACCGCAGCCCGTGACAACGACGATCACGACGAGTGCGGCAGGCAGCCGCGCGCGGAGCCACGTGCGACGGACGGCCTGTGGGAAGGTCATGGGCGCGGTCCCTCAGAGTGAAGGACGCGGGCGGCCCCGACGGGCCGCCCGCGACTCGGGTCCGTGGACGATCGAGACGTCTACTTCTTGAACGTCATCGAATCCAGGATGGCGTGCAGCTCAGCGACGTCTCCGGCCGGCGTTCCCTTGTAGTAGGCCGCATCGAAGGTCATCAGCTTCCCGCCCACGTCGAGGATCACCAGCTCGTCGATCTGGCCCGGGCCCTGGTGGTAGCGTTCAGGACCCTCGCTCGCGACCTCCGTGGCCTGCCAGCTACCGAATTTGCCCTGGTCGCATTGGGCGAACACTGCGTTATCCGGCACGTGGAGGGTGATCGACTTGCCGGCGTAGCCATCGACCGTGATGTCCACTGGTGTCGACGCATTTCGCGACTTCTGGGCCGTCAGGGCCGCGACGATCTCATCGACCGTGGTGGCAGGCATCTTCGGCGTTGTCGTTGACCATCGGCAGGGGTCGCCATACACGTACAGCGGGCCGTACCAGGGCCCGATCATGCCAGCGCCGTTCGGAGGATCGGCATTGTCGTTCTTGACGAGGATTCCGTTACCCCCATCCCAGCCGGGCGCCGGGATCGTGACCGTGATCGCTGGCCCGCCGCCGGCGGCGAAGACGAACAAACCCGGTTCCCTCCCGCCAGCCGAAGTCGACGGCCTGGCGACGGAGGGCGCCGCCGTGGGCGACGGCGCGACCGACGGCTGGACCGACGGGACGCCGCCGACGCCTCCCGGCGCGGGAGGACCGAGAAGCCGGGTACCGACGAATAGGGCCACGACGACGGCGGCGGCGCCAAGGCCGATGGGCACGAGCTTGTTCATTGTGGGCATCCTCCACGGGCCGATGACGGCCCGCTGTCGTTGCTGTTCGATCTCGGCACGGACAGCGTCGTAGACCTGGTCGTGCAGCTGCTCCGCGCCTTCGGCGAGGAAGTGCTGGATCAGGCGGTCGGGATCTCGGGACGCGGTCATGCCAGTCGCTCCTGGGAAGGCACGGTGCCCCGGGCGTCGGCCTCGATGCTGGCCCGGAGCGCACGTGTGGCGTTGTGCAAGCGGGACTTCGCAGTCCCGACGGGAAGTCCGGTTCGCGCCGCGACCTCGGAGATTGACAGCCCGAGGTAGTGGTGGAAGACGAGGACGGCGCGCTGCTGAGTGGTGAGCCTCCGGAAGGCCCGTTCGAGCAGATCGCGGTCGTCCACGGTGAGGTACTCGTCAGAGGCGGACGCACCCGCGACGGGAAGGATCCTGAGGCCCTCGGACCACCGCCTGCGACGCCTGGCCTCGGCGTAGCACGCGTTGGTGAGGATGCGGTGGAGCCACGGCTCGAAGCGGGACGGGTCACGCAGCGTTCGGAGCTCGATCCAGGCCGTGATCAGCGCGGCCTGGACGGCGTCCTCGGCCAGGTCGACGTCGCGGAGGATCCGCACCGCGATCGCCAGGCATCGGTCGCCAACCATGCGCGCCAGGGAGTCGAACGCTTCCGCGTCGCCCCGTTGCGCCTGCTCGACCAGTCCGTCCTGCACCCGTCACTCCGTTCCGTAGCGGTCGGCCCAGAATGGCCCGATCAGTCAATAGAGCGATCCAGACAGCCGATCTGTTCATTCCTCGATCGATCGGACCTGGGGAACCGCGACCCGGGGGCGTTCGAGTTTCCGTAGACTCGGACGGGTGAACGATCGATCGCTTCCGTCCACGAGCGCGCCGCGCCGCCTCGTCATCCTGGCCGAGGGCAACTTCGGCTTCCACCATGGCAAGACCGCCGTCGGGGTGATCCGTTACGGGCCCGACGACGTCCGGGCCGTGATCGACTCGACCCAGGCGGGCGGCAACGTGTCGTCGATCCTGCCCGACCACGACATCCCGATCGTCGCGACGCTCGACGAGACCCTCGCCCGTGACCCGCGGCCGGACACCCTCCTGATCGGGATCGCCCCAACGGGTGGGCGCCTGCCCGAGAGTTGGCGGACCACGATCCTGGCCGCGATCCAGGCCGGCCTCGACGTCCACTCCGGGCTCCACACGTTCCTCGGCGATGACCCGGAGTTCGCCGCGGCCGCTCGCGAGGCCGGGACGGCGATCGTCGACTACCGTCGGCCGCCGGATCGTCATGAGACGTCCGTCGGGCGCCGGCACGGGGCGGGGAAGCGGGTGATCCTGACGGTCGGGACGGACTGCGCGATCGGCAAGATGTCGGTGGCCCTGGAGCTGCGGGCCGCGGCCCGAGCAGCCGGCCGCTCCACGGCGTTCGTGCCGACCGGCCAGACGGGGATGATGATCGAAGGCTGGGGCGTCGCCGTGGACCGGCTGATCAGCGACTTCGCCCAGGGCACGGTCGAGTGGATGGTCGAAGAGGGCGAGCGGCGCGGCGATTGGGTGATCGTCGAAGGCCAGGGGTCGCTCGACCATCCGGCCTACTCTTCGGTCACGCTGGCCCTGATTCACGGCGCGACGCCCCACGCGATGGTCCTCGTCCACAAGGCCGGCCAGAGCGAGCACGATTTCGACCACCTGCCCGAGGCGTCGTTCCCGATCGCCGAGCTGCGACCGTTCATCGACCTGCATGAGCGGGTCGCCGGCCTCATCGCCCCCTCGAAGGTCGTGGCCGTTGCCCTGAACACCTCGGCGATCGCGTCGGCCGAGGACGCCCGCTCGGAGATCGCCCGGATCGCGGCCGAGACCGGGCTGCCTGTCGACGACCCGGTCCGGTTCGGAGGCGGACCGTTGTGGGCTCGGATCGAATTGGCCGTCGAGGCCCTGCCGTGGGTCGCCGGGCGCTGACGTGGGCCTCCACCTGAGCCACGAAGTCCTGAGCCTCGCGCTGCGCGACCCGTTCCGGATCGCCCGCTCGGACCACGATGCCGGCCATGCGGTGACGACGGTGATCGTCGAGCTTCACGATGACCGATTCCCTGGTTTGGTGGGGATTGGCGAGGGCTACCCCGACCGCTTCTACGGCGACACGGTCGCGACGATGGCCGCGGTGTTTCCGCTCCTGATCGAGGCTGTGGGCGAGGTGGATCCGTCGCCTGCCGGACTGGCTGCGGCAGGCACGGCGATGGGTCGGGCGATCGCCCATCACGGCGGAGCCAAGTGCGCCCTCGACATCGCCCTCCACGACCTCGTCGGCAAGGCGACCGGTCGGTCGGTCACCGATCTTCTGGGCCTGCCCGGTCCGATCCCGCCGACGGACTTCACGCTCGGCCTCGACGAGCCCGGAGTGGTCGCCGAGCGCGCCCGCCGTTCGGCGCGGTTTCCCGCTCTCAAGATCAAGTGCGGCGGACCCGCCGACCTCGCCACCCTCGAGGCGGTCCGGGCTGTCTACGACGGACCGCTCCGGGTCGATGCCAACACGGGCTGGCAGCCCGATGACGCGCTCGTGCTCCTGCCGGAGCTCGAGCGCCTCGGGGTCGAGCTGATCGAGCAGCCGTTCCCGGCGCGCCGGCTCGACCAGTTGCGCTGGCTCCAGGAGCGATCGGCCCTGCCGATCGTGGCCGACGAGAGCGCGGTCACGATCGAGGATCTCGACGGCCTCGTCGGGGTCGTTGCCGGGGTCAACGTCAAACTCGCCAAGTGCGGCGGGGTCGGACCGGCGAAGGCGATGCTGGCCCGCGCGCGTGACCTGGGGTTCCGGACGTTTCTCGGCTGCATGGAGGAGACGTCGGTGGCGATCGCCGCATCGGCTGCCGTCGCGTCATTGGCCGACTGGGTCGACCTCGACGGCAATCTCCTCCTCGCCGCGGACCCGTTCGGCGGCCTCGAACTCGGCGACGACTGCCGTTGGCAACTGACCGACACCCCCGGCCTCGGCGTGGCCCGCAGGGTCGACTGAGGCGATTCCGAGGCCCGCGGACGGCTTGGCCCGCGGAACCGACCGGGCGTTCACCGAACGCCTGTTCATGTGGACAAGTTGGTGGACGAGATGGTGGACAAACCCCCTACTCGCGGGTCCGACCGCAGCCTACGATAGGGGTCCATCGCGCCACCGAGCGGTTCTCCGGGAGGGACGGAAGCCTGGCCGATGGGTCCCCACGGACGTCCGCAGCCGACGGCATCCGTCGGCCAGCCGGGCGAGGAATTGGCGTTGCCGTGGCCAGGAGCGACCGGAGGAGTGGCCATCGATGGATCGAGTGCATGCCGGCGAGCGTGGGCCGGCCGGGAGCAAGTCCGAACCGGAGGTTGAGGCGATCGAGTTCGTGCGCTTCTGCCACCGTCGGCGACGGGTCGGTTGGCCCGAGCTCTACGACGAGATGTGCGCCGTCGCCGGCCGAGGCCTGTACCGCGGCTACGGCCAGGACGACCTCGCGGCGATCGGTATCGGCTTCGGACTCTTCCAGATGCCGGCCTTGGCAGTCCTGGTGGCCCGGGTCGTCGAGGAGGATCACGAGCAGAGGCGCCGGTCGGCCGCCGCGCTCCAGGCAAGCGTGGTCGTCGACGATGCGAGCCTCGTGAGATTGGCCTCATCGGACGCCAACGAAGGCGCGCTCGACGGTGAGCCGCGGCGCGAGAGCGTGCAGGCGACCGAGGTCGTCGCTCCCGGCATTGGATCGATCAGGATCGCGGTTCCCGCCGGAGCCTGATCGGCGACACGAGCGATTGTCGCGTCGTATCGACGCCGCGAAGAGCCCTCACCGATCGGTGAGTTCGGCGGCGGGGTGTGCTGCGTTCAGGGTAAATCGGAATCCCGGTGCACCTCGACGGGATCCATCTCACGTCGAGGAGGAGCGACACCAGTCGCAAGGGGAAGATCGTCGTCCAGCACAGTGGCCTTGGCCGCTGGACAGTGACGCTGCTACCGTCACTCTCGTGAATCGGGAGGTGCCCTTCGCGACTTCGACGGCGGACGCGGCGGCCCTTGACGCTGCACGTTTGACGTGCGAGGCGCTTGACCGTGCACTCGGAGACAACCTCCTCGCCGCCTATCTCCACGGCTCGGCCGTCCTGGGCGGCTATCGGTCCGACTGCAGCGACTTGGACATCCTGGCGATCACAAACCGGCGACTGGCGGACTCCGACATCGACGCCGCGGTCGCCGCGCTCGGCGGAGGGGTCTATCCGGCGAAGGGCCTCGAACTGACTCTCCTCACGAGGGCCGAGGCGGCTCTGCCCGATACGCATGCCCCGAAGTTCCAACTCCATGTCGCAACAGGCAGGATCGACGGGGCGGTGCGTGTCGTCGATGGGCGGCGCCGCGAGGGGGACCGCGACCTGATCCTCCACTTCGCCGTCTGCCGTGCGGCCGGCGTAGCCCTGCTTGGACCTTCACCCGACGTGACCCTGGCAGCAGTGTCCGCCGGCGACATCCGACTCGCCATGATCGACGAGATCGAGTGGGCGGCTGACGCCGCGTCGCCCGCATATCTCGTGTTCACGTGCGCCCGGGCCTGGCTGTTCGCCGCGACGGATCGGCTGGCGTCCAAAATCGAAGCCGGCGAATGGGCCGCCGAGCGTTACTCGAAGCCGCGGCTCATTGAGTCGGCGCTGACGTTGCAGCGGGGTGACGAGGCTGAGGTGGACTCGCCGGCGGCCCTAGAGTTCGCCGAATACGTCGTCGGGATGATGAGCCAACAACTCACCGACCGGCATGCCGAGTCCGCGAACGATCATGACTGAACCAGGATCTCGGGCCGGGCTCGAGGTCGGTGGAGCATGAGCCGAACCGGTCTGGCGCGCGATATACCCTGAAGCAGCACACCCCGGTGCCGAACTCACCGGTCGGTGAGGGCTTTCTCGTTGTCCGTCGCTCGGGCAACGCGTCAGGCGCGGATGCGGCGCCTGGCCATCTCGCCCTCGATCTGGCGCTCGGCCTCAACGTAGCGGTCGATCTGTTCGCGGATCTGGTTCGCCTCCGGGGTGTAGAGGTGGACCTGCTGCTGGAGGATGTACGACAGGCGCCGGCTCGTCATCCGGACGTGGTCCAGGTTCTTCATCAGGACCAGCGGATCCATCGAGGCGAGGTCCGACGGGTGGTACATCTGCTGCATGCCCGCATTCTAGCGAGGCGCCGCCTGCCCGAGGTGGATCCGCCAACGCGATCGCCCCGGTTCGTCGTCCCGACGTCAGATCGAGCGGAGGCCCTTTGGTGGCCAGTCCCAGTCGATCGGCGTCCCGGCGCCCGCCAGCGCCCGCCGCCGGCCGGCCTCGGTCGCCCCCAGGACCAGGATGCGGTCGGTCTTCGTCGCCTGGCCGGCTTCGGCGCCCCACAGCTTCGTCATCTTGCGACCGGCCGCGACGTCGTCGAGGGCGACCCCCGCGAGGCGGTAGCCCTCGGGCTCGGCGGCCCGCTCCCAGACCCGTTCGGCGAGGCCCACGGCGCCCTTGAGCGGCCGGCCTCGGTCGGTCTCGACGTCGCCGATCACGAGAACCACCACCGCGTCGTCGGCGAGGATCGTGCGGAGATCGGCGAGGACCTCGCGCAGGAACACGAGGTACGGCTCGCGATGGTGGGCGTCGTCGAGGGCGGCATCGATCGCCCGCGAGTCCTCGCCCAGGAACCACGTCCGGAGCCAGTTGTAGTAGCCGTACTTCACGACCCGGAGATACGGCGGCGAGGTCACGACGAGGCGGGCGCGCTCGGGCAGACCGCGGGTGCGCAGGGCGAGCCGGGTGCGGCCCGCCGAGTCGCGTGCGTCGCCGAGGAGGGCAATCCCCGGTGTCCGGGGGAGGGCCTCACGATGGAGTCGGGCGAGCTTCTTCTCGAGGCCGCCGAAGACGTCGCGGTCCGGCGACGCAAAAGCCGTCCGGGCAGCGAAGTCGCGGACGTAGCGCGGAGCCATGCTGAACGTGTTCGGCATCAGCTCCGAGAGGTACGAGGCGCTCTTGCCGTGAAGGATTCCGGTGATCGCGGCGGCGAGGAAGCGATCGACCCGGTCGTCGCGGCCGAGGGTCGTCCGGACGTAGAGGAGCTGGGCGAGCGTCCGTGGATGGAACGCGACGGCGACCTCCGGAGGGACGATCTCGACGCCCGCGCCCGGTCCGGCGCCACCTCCGCCGACCCCCGAGCCGGCCGCCGGCACCAGGACGGTCGGCGTGTCGCCGCTCTCGGCGAGGACGGCGGCAGCCAGGGCCAGCCACTCGGCCGACGAGGCGGCCCAGCCGATCCGGAGAACGGCCAGGCGGGTCGCGGCCTCGGCCGCGGTCGCCGGCTCGACCTTGGACGCGGTGAGGAGGTGAGCGAGCGGATTCAGGTCGTTGCCCACCCCGATCCGACCCTCGGCGCAGGCCTGGAGGACGGTCGTGCCGCGGCCCGAGAACGGATCGAGGACGACGTCGCCGCGGCGCGAGTAGCGCCCGACGAAGGCGTGGGCGAGGGCCGCCGGAAAGCTCGCGAGGTAGGAGCACATCGGGTGGAGCGCCGGGCCCCACAAGCGGGCCTGGTCCTTCCACTCGGGCGCGATCGGCAGGACCGGCAGGACCGGTGCCGCGTCGAGATCGAGTGCGAGCTGGGCGGTCGCGACGGCCCTCGGGTCGATCGTCATCCTCGGCGTCGGGCTCCTGACGGCTGGCGGGCGGCGGAGCATACCAGACCGGATTCGGCGGTCCGCCAGGTCAGGCGGCGATCACCCGGTTGCGACCGGCCCGCTTGGCCATGACCAGGCCGACGTCAGCCCGGGCGACGATGTCGTCGAAGCGGTCCTCGCCGCGGTCCAGTGCGGCACAGCCGGCCGAGACCGTTGCCTCGATCGATGTTCCGTCGGGTCCGGCGACCCGCACGAGCGCGAACGCGGTCCGGATCTCGTCCGCGATCGCCACGGCCTGGGCGACCGTCGCCCCGTCGAGAATCGCGAGGAACTCCTCACCGCCGTAGCGGGCCACGACATCGGCGCCCCGGAACCGGCTGCGCAGGATCTCGGCAAATGCCCGCAGGATCGCATCGCCCGCCTGGTGGCCGTGCTGCTTGTTGATCGCGCCGAAGTGGTCTAGGTCGAAGATCGCGATCGCGGCCCGGTCGCGCTCGGCCGGCTCGCGTCGGGCCCGGACGGCCTCGAAGCGGGCCACCGTCGCGTCCAGATGGCGGCGATTGAACAGGCCGGTCAGGGGGTCGCGCACGGACAGCTCGGTGACCTCGGCGTGGAGGAACGTGTTCGTGATCGCCAGGGCGACGAGGCCGGCGATGATCGGCAGGGCCTCGAGCTCGTCGCTCGCGAACGGGCGGTCGACGCCGTGACGGGCGACCGTCAGCGCACCGACCACGACATCGTCGCGGACCAGCGGCGTGGCGACGCCGGTCATCGGCTCCGCGGCGAGGCCGGCCGCGATCACGGCCGCGTGGCTCGTCGGGTCATAGTTCGGGTTGACGACGAGGGCCCGGTCGCGGATCGCCCGACCGGCCAGGCCTTCGCCGGGCTCGATCGGCAGGTTCAGATACGCCTGATCGGGTCCGGCGACTGCCCGGACGATGTAGCGCCCGGTCGGGCGATCGAGGACGGTCAGGCCGACGCTGTCCGCCACCAGAACATCGCGCAGCTCGTCGACGATCGCCTGGTGGACGCGGGCCGGATCGAGGGTCCCGTTGACCGCCGCGGCGAACGAGGTCAGGCGCCGGAACAGCTCGGCGCGGGCCGCAAGTCGCTCGCGCTCGGCGGCGAGGGCCAGCGCCGACGCCATCCGTTCGGCGACGAGGCTCATCGTTCCGACGTCGCTGCGGTCCATGTCGTGGGTCCCGCAGGCCTCGACGTTCACGATCCCGAGCAACTCACCATCGGCCAGGATCGGGGCGCAGATCTCGGTCCGGACGGTGCCCGCGGCGCTGCGATAGTCGGGGTCGGTCGCGACGTCGGGGACGAAGGCAAGCGTCCGGGTCCGCATCACCCGACCGATCACCCCGCTGGTTCCGTCGAACTCCTCGATGACCGCGTCGTAGCCGCGCTGGGCGGCGAGACGCATGCGGGTCGCTGAACCGAAGTAGATCGAGACGAAGTCGTAGCCGATCTCCTCGCCGAGGAGGCCGACGATCCGGTCGAGGGTGGCCGGCACCGGGCCGGTCGTCGCGAGGAGGCGTCCCACGGTCTCGACCGCGGCCACCTGGCGCGACCGACGGCGATCGCGGGCGAGCGAGGTCCCGAGCCGGCGAACGGTCACGGTCAGCGCCGAGATCGAACGGCGGGTCCCGATCGAGAGCAGGATCGCGGTTCCGCCCAGGGCGACGGCCCGCTGGGCGTCGATCGTCAGGTTGTCAGGGGTGGCGGACAGGACGGGCAGGATGTAGAGCAAGATCGCCGCCGCCCCGACGAGCAGGGCGTGGCGATTGCCCTGGACGGCGGCCAGCGCAACGATCGGGATGAACAGGGCGGCGGTCGGCCGGAACGCGCCGGTTCGGACGAGGTCGGTGACGACCGCGACGTACAGGATCGCGAGGCTGAATCGGGCGAACGAGATGACCATCCGCTGGGTGGGCGTCGGACGGAGGCGGGGGCCCACGGCGGCGGCGATGAGCTGGGCTGCGAGGAACTCGAGGCTCATCCCGGCGACGCGCTCGACGTCGCCCCGCTGACCGACGGCAGCGACCAGCACCACGGTGACCACGAGCCCGAGTGCCAGCATCGCGTGCGCGTCGGCGGTCAGGCGGCGAATGGTCCGGTTCGTGACCCACGGCCGGCGGCGCACACGCGTCTCGGTCAGGGGCAGGCGGAGGGTCGTCATCGCCCGCACGGTATCGCTCGGCGCCTGCGCCCGACCCCGGGACGGAGGTCCGGTTCACGATGGTCCGTTCGCCGCGGTTCGCACAGGCACCTCGCCGAGCCTCACCCAGTCGCGGTCGCGCCCGTGGCCAGCGGTGCGTAGACTGGCCGCGTCCCGTCCCCGTAGCTCAGTGGACAGAGCAACCGCCTTCTAAGCGGAAGGTCCTGGGTTCGAATCCCAGCGGGGGCGCCACACGCTCAGCCGAGATCCGCCCCCTCGAGCTCGAGTTCCTCGGGGTCGTCCATCGCCTCGTCGGCGTAGCACCAGCGCCATGCCTCGCCGGGCTGGATCGAGCGAGCGACCGGGTGACCGGTCGCGGCGAAATGGCCGGAGGCGTGCTTGTTGACACTCATGTCGCAGCAGCCGACCGAGCCGCACGTCTGGCACTGGCGAAGGTGGACCCACTCGTCGCCGAGCTCCACACAGGCCGCGCAGACGGCCTCTGCCGGCGGCATCGACCGTGACTCCCAGAGATGCGGGCAGGTGCTCATCGACGCGCAGCCTACTCCTCGGCGGGGCGCGGCGGGCCGGCCTCGATCCGGCGCCGGACGGACTCGACCGACCCGCCTTCCCAGTCGGACTCGATCCACCACGTGGCGCCGGCTGCGGCGCGCTGGCGACCGTCGCCGCCGTCGTCACCCACGGGTCGGACGTGTCCATCGACCCGAGCGCGAGCCGTCCCAGGTGAAGACGCGGTCCCAGCCGTGCTCCTCGGCGCGCGCCGCAAGCTCGGCAGCGGTCCGCGGGTCGCCGCTCGTCAGGATGATCCCGGTCTTGATCGCCATCGTCGGCGATGGTAGGGGAGGTCGAGATCAGTCGGGTGCGACGAGCTCCAGCGTGATCGTGTCCGCCGAGCGCGGTGTCCTGAGCGTGACGTCGACCATGCGGAGGACGTCCGGCTGGGCCGATGTGCAGGCCACGCTCGTCAGCCGCCAACGGTCGCCTCCGGGATCGATGGACAGATTGAACGCCGTCGTGCACGCCGGGCCGAGCCAGACCAACTTGAGCGTCGCCGGGTCGAGCGTGGCCAGCAGTCGGATCCGGTTCGAGCCTGCGACATCGGCGGGCGTCTCTGGGTCCAGGTACCCTTCGATGGCGTCCAGGTGGTAGCCCGGATCGTCGACGGTCAGGTCATAGCCGCCACTACCGGAATCGGGCGCGACCACCGTCCAGGTCGGCATGTTCACTCCGCCGCGCCCCGAGAAGAAGCGCATCTTGAGGGTGTTCGCGTCGACCGGCCCGCCGAACGTCAGGATCAGGAAGCGCTCGACGCCGATCGAGTCTCCGAAGCAGTTCGGCGCGTCGAGGGTCAGCGTCGTCACGGTCTGATCGATCGTCAGGCGATGGACGGTATCGCAAGGCCGCCCCGGCCACGCGAGTCGCACGGTCACTGCATCGTCGTTCGTCGCGTCGAATGCCTCGAGGCCGTTCCCAGCATGCTGGGTTCCGGCAATGGCGCTCACGAGGCGCCCCGACTCGTCCACGACGTCGACGGAGGTCGGCCCGCCGGGGTTGTCGTCCAGGACGACATGAATCGGTGTGACGGCGGGCGACCCGAGCGGCTGGAACGGGCCACCCGTCGTCGTCGACGGGGCCGGGCCGCTCGGCAGGGCATCCTGGACGAAGGTGCTCGACCACTCGCCGGCCTCGACCGGATCGGTGAACCCGAGGCGGAGGATGCGATCGAACCCGACCGCATCGCCGCTGCACGCCTCGCGGCCGATTGACAGGAGATGGCTGACCTCGTCGACCGTCACGAGCCCGACGGTCTCGCACGGCGAACCGGTCCAGGTCACGACAAGCACATTCGGGTCCGTCGGGTCGGCCCCGATCCGGATCGACGTCGGGTCAACGGACATGCCGTCGCCCGTCTGAAGCGACCGGGCCGAAATCAGCTCGCCGGTCGTGTCGGTGACGCGAACGATCAGCGGGCCGCCGGCCGCCACGATCATCGGCACGTCGGCCGAGAACGTGACGGGGCCCGAAGGCACGGGCGACGGCGCGGGCGACGTCGTCGGCGCCGGGACGGTGGACGGCCCGGGCGGGACGATCGACGGGTCGCTCAGGCGTGATCCGACCACAGCGACCCCGATCGAGGCCACCACGAGAGCGATCGCGGCGAGGACCAGCCCGGGTCGCAGCCCCAGGACGCCGAAGCGCGGGCGAGTCATCACGTCAGATCGGAGGCGGGCGAACGGGTCGGGCCGGCGGGGCGTCGTTCGGGCATGGGCCAGGGCGGCGACGACCGGCGCCTCGGGTGCCGCAACGGGCCCGGCGGCAAGGAAGTCGCCGAGGGACCGGTCAAAGTCGTCGAGATTCGTCATGCCACGGACTCCCGTCCCGTTCCCAGTCGGGAATCGGCTTCGATGGCGGCCCGCAGAGCCCGGACCGCGTAGTGGAT
Organism: Candidatus Limnocylindrales bacterium; assembly: GCA_046595595.1. Lineage (GTDB taxonomy): Bacteria > Chloroflexota > Limnocylindria > Limnocylindrales > CSP1-4 > CF-46. The sequence continues at coordinate 15,101 of JBKJOK010000024.1, read as the reverse complement.
GCGAGAGCCGGCGGTCCCGATCGGGACCCCGAGGACGTCGGCGATCTCGGCCTGGCTCAGGCCGGCGTAGTGCTGAAGGACGAGGACCGCGCGCTGCTCGGCGGAGATCCGGATGAAGCCGCGCTCCAGCTGGTCGCGATCGGCGATCGCCCGGTACTCGTCTGGCGCTCGCGATGCGTCGGCATCAGCCGGCAGCAGGGGAGCGGTCGGGTTGGAGCGGCCGGCCTTGCGTGCCTCGGCCGTGGATGCCCGGACGATGAGGCGGTACGTCCAGGCGTCGAACCGAGCCGGGTCGCGCAGCTTCGGGAGCTCGTTCCAGACCGAGATCAGGGTCTGCTGGAGGGCGTCCTCGGCGAGGTACTGGTCGCGCAGGATCCGGTAGGCGATCCCGTACAGGCGGTTCGACGCGAATCGGACGAGCGCATCGAACGCCTCGTGGTCGCCCCGTGCAGCCCGCGCAATGAGCTCGCGTTGATCCATCCGGACTCCTCGGTCGCGTTCGTCCCCAACGGGACGTCGGCGAGTATGAGGGGCTGGGACGGCGGCTTCTTCAATCTTCGGTCGCGTTGCTCATGTCAGGAGTCGCGCGAGCCGCGTTGGCGATCAGGCGGCGAGGCACAGCTCGACGACCGGGCGCTGGGTGTGGAACGTCGCGAAGTCGAGGCGAAGGATCGACCGCAGCCGGCTGGTGCGGTGAGCGAGGCTTGCGCACTCGAGCCACAGCTCGTCGCCGCGCTCGGCGATCCTGGTCGGCTGGCCGCACTGCTCGCAGAACGGGGTGCTGGTCTGGGCTCCCTCGATGCGCTCGAGGACCTGCTGGGACGTGAACATCGGAAATGGCTCCTTGCCATGAAACGGTACGGACCGTATCGTATCAAGAAGATGGTTGCGAAACAAGTCCGCCCGAGCAGTACCTTCGATCAGAAACCCGGCCCGAACGGTGTCGCGGACCCCATCACGCGGTCGCCGGGCCGGCCACGCAGCGAGGAGGCCAACCGGGCGATCCTCGATGCCACCCGAGAGCTCCTCGTCGAGGAGGGCTTCACCCGACTCCGGCTGGAGCATGTCGCGGCTCGCGCCGGCGTCGGCAAGGGGACGATCTACCGGCGCTGGGCGTCCAAGGAGGCGCTGACGCTCGAGGTCGTCCTCGAGCTGGCCGGGCCGCACCTCGACATCGCCGATGTCGGCGACACCCGCGCCGAACTGCGCGCGGCGACCCGCAATCCGCTCGATGCGATCGCCGCCACGCCCTGGGGCCCGGTCATCCGGGCGATGCTCTCGCAGATCGCGGGCAACCCGGCGATCGGCGACTCGTTTCGAGCGACCGTGGTCGCCCGGCGCCGAGCGGAGATCGGCCGGGTGATCGAGCGCGGGATCGCTCGCGGCGACCTCCGCCCCGATGCCGACGCTTCGATCGCGACCGAGCTCCTCGTCGGCCCGGTGTACTTCCGCCTCGCCTTTGGCGGAGCGTTGGACGCGGACTTCGCCGATCGCATCGGCGACGCGGTCCTCGCGGCATTCGCGGCTGCCTGAGCAATGCGCCGGGCCGCCATCCCCGAGCCGCTGCGGGCTCGACCGCCCGGCGCCACGGGCCGACCGGCCCCGCGACATCGGGCGCTCCGGACCCTCGCCCGGATGAGCCCGGTCGTCCACACTGGCGACCATGCAGATCGTGACTCCCCAAGAGGCCGTCGCCGGGATCCGGAGCGACGACCAGGTCTATCTCCACTGCGCCGCGGCGACGCCCGAGGTCCTCCTCGCCGCGCTCGTTGAGCGGGCACCCGAGCTCCGCGACGTCGGCGTGATCCATCTCCACACCGAGGGGCCCGGCCCTCACCTCGCGCCGGCGATGGCGCCCCACTTCCGGCACCGGGCCCTGTTCATCGGCCCGAACGCGCGGGCCGCCGTCAACGACGGGCGGGCCGACTACGTCCCGGTCTTCCTGTCGGACGTGCCTCGCCTGTTCCGGTCCGGGGCGCTCCCGCTCGATGCGGTCTTCGTCAACGCGACCCCGCCTGACGCGCACGGCTTCTGCTCGCTCGGGGTCTCGGTCGAGGCCATGCACGCTGCGATCGCGACGGCCCGGACGGTGATCGTCCAGTTCAACCGGGCTATGCCCAGGACTCTCGGCGAGAGCTTCATCCACGTGAATGAGATCGATCTCGCGATCGAGGTCGATCAGCCGCCCCACGAGCTCCACCAGCCGGTGATCGGCGACGTCGAGCGCCGGATCGGCGAGTTCGTGGCCGAGCTGGTCCCGGACGGCGCAACCCTTCAGCTCGGAATCGGGGCGATCCCGTCGGCCGCCGCGCTCCACCTCCGCGACCGACGCGATCTCGGCGTCCACACCGAGATGTTCAGCGACGCGATCGTCGACCTCGTCGAGGCCGGGGCCGTCACCGGCGCCCGCAAGGAGCGCAACCGAGGCAAGATCGTGACCGCGTTCATGATGGGCTCGCAGCGGCTGTACGACTTCGTGGACAACAACCCGATGGTCGAGATGCGCTCGGTCGACTTCACGAACGACACGTCCATCATCCGATCGTTCGAGACGATGACCGCGATCAACTCCGCGATCGAGGTCGACGTGACCGGCCAGGTCGTGGCCGACTCGATCGGTGACCGTCTGTACAGCGGGGTCGGCGGTCAGATGGACTTCATCCGCGGCGCCGCCCTGGCCGAGAACGGACGGGCGATCATCGCCCTGCCGTCGACCGCCGGCGACGGATCCGTGTCACGAATCGTGACCCACCTCAAGCCGGGCGCCGGCGTCGTGACGACCCGGGCCCATGTCCGGACCGTTGTGACCGAGTTCGGCGTCGCCGAGCTGTTCGGGCGCTCGATCCGGGAGCGGACCGCGGCCCTCATCGGGATCGCCCACCCCGACCATCGCGACCGCCTCCGGGCCGAGGTCCGAGCGAATCACGGTGTCTGAGATGCTCGACGACCCGCTGGTGTGGTCAGCGGGTCATCGCCCGATTGGGGGCGGGTGGGCCGCCGGGCGTCAGCCGTCCGGCGGGGATTGACGGGTCGTCAGACGCGGCCCTTCGGGACCGTGTGCCAGTACGTCTTGTTGAAGACGATCTTGCCGAGGTGCCAGAAGCGGTTCGGGGTCGGCGGCTTGGGCGGGTGGTCGTAGTCGAACTTGAGCAACGTGCCCTTGCCGTCGCCGATCTCGAAGAAGCACATGACCTTGCCGTGGTAGGCCGCGTGCTTGCCTGACGGCACCCGGCCCTCGACCGCGGCGCCGATCCGCTCGGCCACGACGGGTGCTTCGAAGTGGGCCGTGGAGCCCGCTTTCGAGAGGGGCAGGTCGGTGGCATCGCCGAGCGCGAACACGGTGGCCCGACCGCCGACCTCGAGCGTCTCGCGATCGGTCGGCAGCCAGCCGCCCGGCGCCGGGGCGAGGCCCGAGTCGATCAGGAACTGCTGACCCTTGTGGGGCGGGACGAGGATCAGGAGGTCGTACGGGAGCTCCTCGCCCTCGAGGCTGACGACGACCTTGCGGTCCCGGTCGATCGCCTCGACGTTGAAGAACGTGTGGAGCTCGATGCCCTTCTCCTTGAGGATCGGGGTCGCCATGTCCGACACGCTCTCGATCGTGAAGGCCCGGCCGATCGGTGAGCAGAACTCGATCGTCGCCCGGTCGCGCAGGCCGCGCTCGCGGAGCTCGCTCTCGATCAGGAACGCGACCTCGAGCGGCGCCGGCGGGCACTTGTAGGGCATGCCGGCGATCCCGATCACGATCCGCCCACCGGCGAACCGATCCAGGGCGGCGCGCAGGGCGACGGCCGCGTCGGCGCTGTAGAAGTGGTGGGCCTCGGTGCCGAAGTGCTCGATCGCCTCGGGCACGATCCGCGAGCCGGTTGCGAGGACGAGGTAGTCCCAGGCGAGGCACTGCCCGTCGGCGAGCTCGACGGTCCGGGCGGTCTCGTCGACCCGAACCACGGTCCCGACGACCAGTGCCACCCGGCTGTCGAGCAGGCCGCGCTCGGGGCGATGGAGGTTCGCGGCTCGCTCGCCGCCCATCGCGATGTACATGAACCCGGGCTGGTAGACATGCTCACCGGTCAGGTCGACCACGGTGATCGTGGCCGTCCCGGCCTTGAGCTCGCGACGGAGCTTGCGGGCGAGGAGGTTGGCGGTGAGCGTCCCGCCGACGCCGCCGCCGAGGATGAGGGTGCGGTCCATCGGTCGGCCTAGCGCCGCTTCTCGACGACGATCTCGTCGTAGCCGTCGCGGGCCGTGACGCCGATCAACCGATGGCCGGCCTTCTCGATCCACTTCGGGATGTCGGCCCGGCTGCCCTTGTCCGACGAGCGCACTTCCAGGACGTCACCGACCTGGCCTTCCCGGATCGCCCGGATCAGCTCCATGAGGGGACCCGGACAGTAGCTGCCGCGGGCGTCGATCATCCGGGTGATCGACATGTCGGCGACCGGTGCCTCGGCGACCGGAGCGTTCGTGGGACTGACCATGGCGGTGGTTCCTTCCTGGGAGGACGAGGTCGTCCCCGGCGGTGGTGCTAGATGAACAGGGAGGCGTCGGCCTCGGTCATGATCTCGATGGCGGTCGCGGCTCCGGCCGGGTCGCCCATCCCGTCGATGAGGTCCTCGCGCTTGAGGCCGAACATGTCCATCGACATCTGGCACGGGATGAACTCGACGCCGAGGGCCTGGCAGGCCTCGAGGAGCTCGCGTGGCGATGCAATCTGGTACTGCCTGCGGAGCGTTCCCATCATCCACGGACCCATCCCCAGAAAGTTCATCTTGGTGAGCTTCAGGTGGTCGATCCCGGGTCGGTTCATCGCCGACAGCATTCGCTGCTTCCAGTTGCCACCGGTGATCCGGACGCCGTCCTTGACGAACGGGAGCAGGCCCCAGAAGGTCACGAAGACCTTGCACTGGACGCCGGACGCGGCGGCCGCCGAGGCCAGGATCAGGGTCGGCCAGATCCGATCGAGCTCGCCCGACCAGTTGACGATGACCATTTCCCGGGTGCGGGCGGGCACGATCGCCGCGGCGGGATCGGGAGCGGTTTCGGGCGACGCGGCCGGTGGCGCAGTGGACGCGACGGGGGGTTCGGCAATGAAGGTCATGACAGTCACCGTGCGACCTTCTGCAGGACGAAGCGGTAGACGGCCGCGTCGGAGCTGGATTCCAGGAGGGCGTTGCCGGTCGTCCGCGACCAGGCCTCGAAGTCCTTGATGGAGCCGGCGTCGGTGGCGACGACCTCGAGCGTCTCGCCGGCCGCCATCAGCTTCATGAGCTGGGCGGTCTTGACGATCGGCATCGGACAGGCCAGCCCTCGCGCGTCGAGGGTCCGGTCGATCTGGACGATGGCCATGGCATGTCTCCTGGTTGCGCCCGGCTCGGGCGGAGTGGGTCAGATGAAGACCACCTGACCGTTGCCGGCATTGAGGTGGAAGGTGGTGATGCCGGCGACGCCATCGACGAGCGGATCGAGATCCTCTTGCTCGATACCGAGCAGATCCATCGACAGCGAGCACGCCTCGATGTCGACGCCGCCGAGCTCCTTGACCTGCCGGAAGGTCTCGGCCCAGCTCTGCTGGCCGGCGGCTGCGAGCGCCTGCACGTGACGGAGACCTTCGTCTCCGGCCTCCGGGGCGAGCCCGTGCGAGCGGCCGATCCGGTCGATCCGGAACGCGTCGAGGGCCCAGTACTGCAGGAAGATGTTCACGGGCCGGCCGAGGGCGGCCGCGCCGGCGCTCAACACGGCGGCTGCGGTCAACTTGTCGTCGGTTCCCGAGAACAGGACCAGGTTGAACGGCTCATCCATCACGTCACCTGTACGGTTGTGCGCTGATCAGTGGGTGACGATCACGGTGGCGTCGCTATGGCTCGCGACGTGCTGGCTGACGCTGCCGGTCAGGAACCGGCCGAGCGCGCCCTGGCCACGCGAGCCGATCACGATCGTGTCGTAGGACCGCTCGGCGGCGATCCGCTCGATGGTCGTTGCCGGATCGCCGTACGGCTCGATCAGCTCGGCCTCGATGCCGTGCTCGCGGAGGCGGGCCTGGGCGTCGCGCAGGGCATCCTCGTGAACCTGGCGCTCGTCCCACGGGTTCACACCCATCGCGCTTGTCCGGATCGGGACGACGCTGATGACGCCGATGGGCGCTCCGAACTTCGTCGCGAGCTCGACCGCCGTATCGAGGGCTCGACGGGCGGGCTCGCCGCCGTCGTAGGCCAGCAGGATTCGCTTCATGACCAGACCTCCGGTGCGCCGGCGGCTCTGACGAGCGACGGATGCCGGCATCGCTTCGAGGATCGCCCGGGGGGCCGGTCACGACGACGGTCGGAGGTCACGACTCGGCGGGCCGAATGGACCGAAGGCCCGCGATCAGGCAGGGCGGATCCCGGACCGCAGATCGATGCGGATCTCGACGACGCCGGCGCCGATCGGGCGCGACGTGCTCGGCAGGTCCAGGTCGGTGAGGAGGCGCTGGATCGCGGGGTTGCCGGCCAGCATCGTTGCCGTCAGCTGCTCGAGCCCGTCGATCCGGGCCCAGGCGACGGCCCGCTCGACGAGCCGACGGCCGATCCCTCGGCCTTGCAGGTCGTCCGCAACGGCGACGGCCACCTCGGCGCTGCCGGGGTCGTCCGGCTCGACACAGACATGGCCGACCAGGCGGTCGGGACCCGTGGCGGACGCCAGGACGGCCACGAACCCCTCGCGGTGGTCGTGGTCGGGCGTACAGAACCAGCTCGACTGGGGTGCGCCGATGCCCGCGGTCGGGCCGAAGAACCGGGTTCGGCGACTCTCTTCCGACAGCCCCGCGTAGAACGACTGGAGGGCGGTCTGGTCGGCAGGATCGATCGGCCGGATCCGGACGACCTCGGCCGGCCGGCCGGCGCGGTCGGTTCGGGGATCGGGCGCCGTGCGTCGGTATCCCGGCTGGTCGACGACGCGCGTCGCGTTCAGGTCCATGTCGCTACGGTAGGCGCAGGCTGCCGCAGCGACGAGGGGTCGAACGGCCCGCAGCCGGGGTCCGATCGGACCGAACGCATCGCGGCCGGACCCTTCCTGGTCCGGTGTCAACGGCGTTCACTCGCGGATCGCGGTGCCCGCTGGTGGCCTGCCCGGCCCGGGCCAGCTAGGCTGGAGATCTGGATCGACGGGCTCGGACGATGCCCATGAATTCGACTGGAGGTCGGACCCGATGGCCACGCTCACGCCGAAGGACGCGCCGCCGTCGGGCTTGCCCCTCGAACCCGCAGAACTTCAGCGAATCGACGCTTGGTGGCGAGCCGCCAACTACCTCTCGGTCGGCCAGATCTACCTGCTCGACAACCCGCTCCTGCGTGAGCCCCTGCTCGAGGAGCACGTCAAGGTTCGACTCCTCGGGCACTGGGGGACGACGCCGGGCCTCAATTTCATCAACGCCCACCTGAATCGGGTGATCGCCGCTCGCGACCTCAACGCGATCTGGATCATCGGCCCCGGCCATGGCGGTCCGGCGGCGGTCGCCAACGCCTGGCTCGAGGGCACGTACACCGAGCAGTACCCGGACATCACGATGGACGCGGCCGGGATGGCGAAGCTGTTCAGGCAGTTCTCGTTTCCCGGCGGGATCGGGTCGCACGTGACGCCCGAGACGCCCGGCAGCATCCACGAGGGCGGCGAGCTCGGGTACGCACTCTCGCACGCATTCGGGGCCGCCTTCGACGCGCCCGACCTCGTCGTCTTCTGCGTCGTCGGCGACGGCGAGGCCGAGACCGGGCCGCTGGCCGCCGGCTGGCACGGCAACAAGTTCCTCAGCCCGCGGACCGATGGGGTCGTCGTCCCGATCCTCCACCTCAACGGCTACAAGATCGCCAGTCCCACGGTCCTGGCCCGGATCCCCGAGGCCGAGTTGGTCGACTTCTTCAAGGGACACGGCTACGACCCGATCCTGGTCAGCGGCGACGATCCGGCGGTCGTCCACCAGGCGCTTGCGGCGGCCCTCGACCGGACGCTCGACACGATCGCGGCGATCCAGCGTGGGGCCCGGATCGACGGCGTCGACAAGCGCCCGATCTGGCCGATGATCGTCCTCCGCACCCCGAAGGGCTGGACCGGCCCGAAGACCGTCGACGGCAAGCCGGCCGAGGGCAACTGGCGCTCGCACCAGGTCCCGTTCGGCGACGTCCGGACCCGACCCGATCGACGCGTCCTGCTCGAGGAGTGGCTGCGGACCTATCGGCCCGACGAGCTGTTCGAGGCGAATGGCGCGCCGCGACCGGAGATCCTCGCCCTCTCGCCGCGCGGTGACCGCAGGCTGAGCGCCAACCCGATCACGAACGGCGGCGGGGCGGCGTCGACGGACCTCGTCCTGCCCGACTTCCGGGACTACGCGGTCCCGATCGAGCGGCCGGCGTCCGGGACGGCCGAGGCGACCCGCGTCCTCGGGACGTGGCTCCGCGACGTGATCCGGGCGAACCCGACGACGTTCCGGATCTTCGGCCCCGACGAGACAGCCTCGAACCGACTCGGCGCGGTGTTCGAGGCCACCGACCGGGTCTGGCAGGAGGAGATTCTCGCGAGCGACGACGGCCTGGCCCCGACCGGGCGGGTCGTGGAAATGCTCTCGGAGCACAACTGCCAGGGCTGGCTCGAGGGCTACACCCTGACTGGTCGGCACGGCCTGTTCGACTGCTACGAGGCGTTCATCCATATCGTCGACTCGATGGTCAACCAGCACGCGAAGTGGCTGAAGATGACCCGCGAGATCCCGTGGCGCCGTCCCCTGCCGTCGCTCAACTACCTGCTGACGAGCCACGTCTGGCGCCAGGATCACAACGGCTTCAGCCACCAGGATCCGGGCTTCATCGATCACGTGGTGAACAAGAAGGCCGAGGTCGTCCGGGTCTACCTCCCGCCCGACGCGAACACGCTCCTGTCCGTCGCCGATCACTGCCTGCGCTCGCGGCACTACATCAACGTCGTCGTCGCCGGCAAGCAACCGGCGCCGACGTTCCTCGCGATGGATGCGGCGATCGACCACTGCACCCGCGGGATCGGGGCGTGGAACTGGGCGGGGACCGGCGTCGGCGAGCCGGACGTTGTCCTCGCCTGCGCCGGCGACGTGCCGACCCTCGAGGCCCTCGCCGCCGCGGCGATCCTGCGGGCAGAGCTGCCCGACCTCCGGCTGCGCTTCGTCAACGTCGTCGACCTGATGCGTCTCCAGCCCGAGAGCGAGCATCCCCACGGAATGTCGGACGCCGCCTTCGACGCGCTGTTCACCGCGGATCGGCCGATCGTGTTCGCGTACCACGGCTACCCGTGGCTGATCCACCGCCTGACGTACCGCCGGACGAACCACGACAATCTCCACGTCCGCGGTTACAAGGAGGAGGGCACGGTCACGACGCCGTTCGACATGGTCATGCGCAACGATCTCGACCGCTTCCACCTCGTGATGGACGTGATCGACCGGGTGCCGGGCCTGGGCCCGCGGGCGGCCGAGGTCCGGGCGCGGATGGTCGCGGCTCGCGAGGCGGCCCGGGCCCACGCCCGCGAGATCGGCGATGACCCGGCCGAGATCCGCGACTGGACCTGGTCCGGCTGAGCCGGCCCAACCGCGATGCGGGTCCTGGTCCTCAATGCCGGCTCGAGCTCGCTGAAGGCGGCCGTCCTGGAGCCGCCCGACGTCACGCCACGCGCCGAGGTCGAGCTGGATCTCGGGTCCGACGCCAGCCGCGGAGCCGACATCGGGGCGGTGGTGGCCGAGACGGTTGACGGCCTGCGACCGGACGTCGATCCCACGACGATCGAGGCGGTCGGCTACCGAGTTGTGCACGGCGGAACCCGGTTCACCGGTCCTGTCAGAATCGACGACGACGTGCTGGCCGCCATCGACGGGCTCGCCGTCCTCGCGCCGCTCCACAACCGCCTGGCCGCCGCGACGATCCGGGCCGGGCGCGCGGCACTCCCGGGAGCGATCCATGTGGCCTCATTCGACACTGCGTTCCATGCGCTCCTGCCCGAGGACGCGATCCGGTATGCCGTGCCCGCCCGCTGGGCACAGGCGTGGGGGGTCCGCCGCTACGGATTCCACGGCTTGTCCGTGGAATGGGCGACGCGGAGCACCGCCCAGCTCCTCGAGCGACCGGTCTCGGAGCTGCGCCTCGTCGTCGCACATCTGGGCAACGGCTGCTCGGTGACGGCCGTCGCGGGCGGTCGGTCGGTCGAAACGTCGATGGGGATGACCCCGCTTGAGGGCCTCGTGATGGGAACTCGCGCCGGTTCACTCGACCCTGGCGTCCTTCTCGCCCTCCTTCGCGATGGACGTCGGTCGGTTGTCGAGCTTGCGGAGGACCTGGATCACCGATCGGGTCTGCTCGGCCTGTCGGGTCGTTCGTCCGACGTCCGGGTGCTGCTCGCGGCTGAGGCCGCCGACGACGACGCGGCGCGGCTCGCGCTGGCGGTCTTCGTCCGGCGCGCCGCCTCGGGGATCGCTGCCGCGGCGACGGCCCTGGACCGGCTGGACGCGATCGTGTTCACCGGCGGGATCGGCGCCAACGCCGGACCGATCCGGCGCCGAATCGGCGGGCGCCTCGCCACCCTCGGAGTCGACCCCGCGATCGTCGACGACATCGGTCAGAGCGGGGATCCGGAGACCCCCGATTCCGTCGTTGTGGGCCGATCCGGGCCGATGCTCGTCCGGATCAACGCCCGCGAGGACGTGATCCTCGCCGAACAGGCCGCCTCGGTCGCCGCTGGCGGAGCCGCGACGGACTAGGCGATCGAGGCTGCCCGGGCCTGGGCGATCAGGCTCGTCGCTTCCTTGATCGGGATCGCGAAGCCGAGTCCCTCGGCGCTCGACGCGGTCGCCGTGTTCACGCCGACGACCTCGCCGGCCGCGTTCAGGAGCGGCCCGCCGCTGTTGCCCGGGTTGATGGCGGCGTCGGTCTGGATCAGGCCCTTCAGGGTGACGGGCCGCCCGGACTGTTCGTCCTGGACGGTGATCGTGCGATCGAGCGCGGAGATGATGCCCTTGGTCACGGTCTCGGTGTAGGTCCCGAGCGGGCTGCCGATCGCGATCGCGGTCTGGCCGACCTTGACGGCGCCGGACTCGCCGATCGTGGCGGTCTTCAGGCCTGTCGCCTCGATCTTCACGAGTGCGAGGTCCTCGGTGTCCGACGTCGTCACGACCGTCGCCGCGTACTCCGTGCCGTCGGCCATCGTCGCGGTCAACGATTGCGACCCCTCCACGACGTGACGGTTCGTGAGGGCATAGCCGTCGGACGTGAGGACGATCCCGGTCCCGACTCCGGTGGCTGTTCCGCCGAAGCGGCCCCGATTCGTGGTGACCTCCGACGTCAGGGTCACAACGGAGTCGCGGACCGCGGCGACCACGCCGCTGATGTCGGTCTGCTCGACCGTCGTGGTGCCGCCGGTCGTCGTGACGTTGGCGTTGGGCGAGGCCGACGCCGCAGCCGGAGCAACGGCGGGGGCCACCAGCCCGACGATCGCGACCGTCGATCCCGAGGCGAGCAGGGCCGACAGCAGCGCCGCGCCGAAGACGGTCCCGAAGGTCCGGCGCCGGACCGACCTGGCGGCCGGCTGGACGGGCCGGAGAGGTTTGACGAACGGGGTCGTGGGCGTGGCGGGCATGCCCGTGGTGAACGGCGCCTCCCAGCCGGAGCCGGGACGGGGCGGTTCGGGCGTCGTCGTCGCCCAGTCCGTCCTCCAGGCCGTGGCCGGCGGGAGCGCGCTGGTGGATCGGCCGAACGGATCGGCCTGGGCCGGATCGGTGGTCTGGTCGCTGTCGTCGGGGGTCATCGCGGGTTCTCCGGTCACGGGTACCGAGGTCAGCCGTCCGTGCCGGTCGTTGCGTCGGGCGCAGCGGAGGCGTCGGGCGTGGTGCCGTCGGGCGTGGTGCCGTCCGGCGTGGTGCCGTCGTGGCCACGGCCGCCGAACTTGCCGGCGTGAACCTCGGTCGCGTCGATCGAGCCGTCGGCGCGCTGGGTGCCGGCGACGCCGATCGCCATCCCGGCCTTGACGTCGGCGAGGGTCGCCGCGGCGTCGCCCGGGACCTGGAACGTGGTGTCCGAGGAGACGTGGATCGTGAGCGTGGTGCCGTCCCGCCGGCTGATCGTGATCGTGTCGGCCGTGGTCGCTGTCACGGTGCCCTGGACGTGCGGCAAACGGACGTCCACCGACGTTGCCGTGAGGCTGCCGTCGGCGGCCTTCTCGCCGATCGCGACGATCACCGTTCCGACCTTCACGTCGGCCCGGGCGCCGGCCGCCTTGCCGGTCCGGTAGGCGGTGGTCCCGGTCGTCGTGATCGCCTGGGTCGTGCCGTCGCGCAGCGTGATCGTGATCGTGTCGGCGGCGACCGCGGCTACCGTTCCGGCCGCGTGGGGCAGGACGATCTCGATCGCGGTGATCGTGTAGGTGGCGTCGACGTTGCGTGTCTGCCGGAAGTGGATCTCGTCACCGACCTCGAGATCGGCGAGCGTGGCCGCCGCTCCGCCGCGAGTGATCGTCGTGGCGCTCGTGGTGGTGATCGTCCGGGTCCAGCCGTCCTCGGTCGCGAGCGAGACGCTCGACCCCGAGATCGCGGTCACCGAGACCTGGCCGAAGCCGCGGCCGTCGCCCTTGCCGGGGCCGCCGCGCCCGAAGTCGGCGCCCGGCCCGCCGGGGAACAAGCCCGGCCCGCCGCGCAGATTCGAGCCGCTGACCTCGGCGGGAACGGTCGGCGCCCCGGAGGCTCCGGCTGCGCCGGACGCCGCCGGCGAGGCGCCCATCGCCACGGCCGCGCCGAGGGCGACGACCAGGCCGGTCCCGACGATCATGCCTGCCCGCAGCGACTCGCCCCTGCGCGGCGTCCGGCCGGTGAAGCTGGTCGGCCGGGTCGCAGACTCCGGCGGCATCGCCGCCGGTCCATCGAGGACGGGGGTCACGGGTGCGGCCGAATCGGTCGGCGAGGGACGAGTGTCGTCAGTCATGGTGGTGTCTCCGGTCTGCGAACAGGGGCGATGACGAGATCGTCGGCCGGCCGTCTGAGGCTGTCCTGAGAATTTGCCCGGCCGTTCTGGATCAGGCGGTCTGCTCCGAGGCGAGGACGCCGCCGGTCTCGGTTGCGGGCGCCGGCGGCACGCCGGCGGCGGGCAGGCGGATCGTGAACCGGGCGCCGCCCTCCGGCCGATTCGAGACCGTGATCCGGCCGTCGTGGAGGTCCACGATCGACTTGGCGATCGCCAGGCCGAGCCCGGTCCCGCCGGCAGCCGCGCCCGGCGCCCGCCAGAATCGCTCGAACACGTGAGCCATGTCCTCGGGCCGGATCCCGGGTCCGTCATCGTCGACCTCGAGGAGCGCCTCGCGCCGATCCCCCCGGATGCGGACCCGGACGGTGCCTCCGCGCGGGGTATGCCGGATCGCGTTGTCGACGAGGATCACCGTCAGCTGGCGGAGGCGCGCCTGATCGCCCTCGACCATCGCCGGCTCGGGGTCGAGCCCGAGCTGAACGCCTCGGGCCGCCGCCGTCTTGACGAGTGCGCCGGCGCCGTCGGCGGCGATGTCGCCGAGATCGACGGGCAGTCGGGTCAGGCTGATCGCGCCTGAGTCGGAGCGGGCCAGGAGCAGGAGATCCTCGACGAGCGATGTCAGGTGGCCGACCTCGGCCTCGATGTCGTCGAGGGCCGCGGCGGCCGCCGCAGACTCGCCACGATTCCGGCGGAGGTGCTCGACCGAGCTCCGGATCACGGTCAGGGGCGTGCGCAGCTCATGGCTCGCGTCGGCCGCGAACTCGCGCTGGCGCCGGAGCGACGCGCGCTGCTGGACGAGCGACTCGCGGATCGGGACGAGGGCGCGCCGGGCGTAGAAGCCGCCGAAGCCGAACGCGACGAGGACGACGACGAGGCCGCCGACGAGCAGGACCGTCCGGATCGCGTCGAGCGTCTTCAGCTCGGCCGAGCGATCCTGGATTACCTGGATGTAGAGGACCTGGCCGGTCGTGGACCGGGCCTTCTCGGTCCGGACGCGGAGCGGCAGTCCTTCGATCTCCGTGGTCCGGAAGTCCGTGCCGGCGATCCGGGCCGCGTCGATGCCGGCCGGGATCGGGAGGCCGTCGGGGACCGACAGGCTGCCCCGTCCGACGGGCTCGCCGTCGTCGTCGGCGAGGAGGGCGAACGTCCCGGATGAGCTGCCCCCGAAGCTGAACCCCTGGCCCGGGCCGTCACCCGGATCGGGACGCTGGCGGAACGCGAGCGCGCGGGCGTCGAGCTGGGTGCGTCCGGTCGTTTCGAGGGATTGGGCGGCGACGGCGTAGAGGGCGAATCCGAGGACGGCGAGGACGACGAGCGTCGTCAGGCCGCTCCACAGGACCAGCCGCAGGCGCACGTCCCGGATCAGCCGGCCGTCGGCCGCCAGCGCGCGCTGGTCGGCCGGGTCGCCGTCGAGTGGCGTCGCGGCTCCGTCAGGCATTGTTCAGACGGTACCCCACCCCGCGTACGGTCTCGATCCGGTCGCCCTCCGAACCGAGCTTGGTCCGGAGGTAGTGGATGTAGGCATCGACCGCGTTCGGCGTGACCGCCACCCCGAACGGCCAGGCCCGGTCGAGGAGCTGGTCGCGACTGAGCGCCTGGCCGGGATGGCGCAGGAGCGACTCGAGAAGCGAGAACTCGCGCGGGCTCAGGTCAACCGGCTTCTCGTGGACTGTCACTGTCCGGGCTGCCTCGTCGAGCGAGATCGGGCCGGCGACCAGCCTGGGCTCCGGACGGCGGGCGGCCCCCTCGGCGCGCCGGGCCAGGGCACGCAGGCGGGCCGCCAGCTCGTCGTACGAGAACGGCTTCACGACGTAGTCGTCTGCGCCCGAATCGAGACCGCTGACCCGGTCGTTCACGGTGTCCCGGGCGGTCAGCATCAGGATCGCGAGCTCGCGCTTCTCGCGCCGGATCCGGCGGGCCACCTCGAGGCCGGAGATGTCGGGCAGGCCGAGGTCGAGGATCACGACGTCGATTCCGTTCTCGCCGAGGGCGATGTCGACGCCGGTCTCACCGTCGGGCGCGACTTCGACGTTGTGGCGATCCTGCTCGAGGAGACGGGCCAGCGATCGGCTGAGGCGCTCGTCGTCCTCGACGAGGAGGATCTTC
>JBKJOK010000368.1:0-3668 GCA_046595595.1 Candidatus Limnocylindrales bacterium | reverse complement strand
CATCCCGACCTCGACCGGCGACCCGAGGACGGCCGCGAGGGCCGCCGCCTGGTCGCGGGTGATCCCGATCAGCGGCGACCCACCGATGACCCGGTAGCGCCGGGTGAACTCGTCGATGAGCTCGGGGTCCGGCTCGCGCCCGCCGCGAACACGGGCCAGGTACGCCGCGACGTCGGCCCGTTCGAGTGAGTCGGGCGAGCCGTAGGTCATCAGCAGGACACCCGTCCTGGCCGCGCGGCTCACGAACCGCTCCCCATAGCCGCGGACGGCGTCCGGGCTGTCTCCTCGTGGACGAGGTCGACCAGGCGGCGGAGCAGGTCGGTGTCGGTCTGGGGCAGCACGCCGTGGCCCAGGTTGAAGATGTGCCCGGGTCGCCGATCGGCCTCGGCCAGCTCGGCCAGTGCCCCCTCGCGCGTGGCGTCCCAGCCCGCCAGGAGCCGGGCGGAATCGAGATTGCCCTGGACCCCGCGGTCGGCCCCGACCCGGCGCCAGCCGTCGCCGAGCGACACCCGGTGGTCGAGCCCGATGACGTCGCCGCCGGCCTCGGCCATCAGTTCGAGGAGAGCCGCGGTGCCCGTCCCGAAGTGGATCGTCGGCACGTCGTCCAGGGCGTCGAGGATTCGCCGGACATGGGGCTGGACGTACGTCCGATAGTCGGCCGGCCCGAGGCCACCCACCCAGCTGTCGAAGAGCTGGACGGCGTCCGCACCGGCGTCCGCCTGGGCTCGGAGGTAGGCCACGATCATCGTCGAGAGGCGATCCATCAGGTCGTGCCAGGCTGCCGGCTCGCGGTACATGAACGCCTTGGCCAGGGCGAAGTCGCGCGACGGCCGGCCCTCGATCAGGTAGCAGGCGAGCGTGAACGGGGCGCCCGAGAAGCCAATGACCCCGGCCGAGCCCGCCAGCTCGCGCCGGACGAGCCGGATCGCGTCGAGGGTGAACGCGACCTCCGCCGGATCGAAGGGACGGAGCGCGGCGACGTCGGCGGCGGACCGGATCGGGTTGTCGATGATCGGGCCGATGTCCGGCTCGATCCGGAGGCTGACGCCCATCGGCTCGAGCGGCAGCATGATGTCAGCGAACAGGACCGCGGCATCGACGCCGAGGTCGCGGACCGGCATCAGCGTGACCTCGGCGCACAGGTCGGGGGTCTTGGCCAGCTCGAGGATGCCGTAGCGCTCGCGGAGCTTGCGGTAGGCGGCGAACGACCGACCCGCCTGGCGCATGAACCAGACCGGGGTGGCGTCGACGGGTTGGCGCCGGCAGGCGCGCAGGAAACGGTCGTTCATGCGGACTCCTTGAAGGCGACCCGGGCAGCGGCGATCGTCGCGTCGATCTCGACCGGACCGTGGGACATCGATGGGAACCAGGCCTCGAACTGGGACGGCGGCAACAGGACTCCCAGGTCGAGCATCGCGCCGAAGAACCGGGCGTACGCCGCGCGATCCGAGGTGAATGCGTCCGCCGCGTCGACGGGAACTGAACGCCGGAAGAACACCGTGAGCAGGGTCCCGGCGCGGGCTACGGCGACCACGTCGCGGCCCGCATCGGCGGCCGCCGCTTCGAGGCCGGCGGCGAGCTCGGCGACCGTCTCCTCGAGGGCGACGTAGTGATCCGGCGTCAGCTGGCCGAGCGTGGCGAGGCCCGCCGCCATCGACAGCGGGTGGCCGGACAGGGTGCCCGCCTGGTAGACCGGCCCCACCGGCGCGACGAGGCGCATCAGGTCCGCCCGGCCGCCGTACGCACCGATGGGCATCCCGCCGCCGATGATCTTGCCGAGGGTCGTGAGGTCGGGCCGGATCCCGAACCGCGCCTGCGCCCCGCCGAGCCCGAGGCGGAAGCCGGTGATCACCTCGTCGAAGATGAGCAACGCGCCGTCGGCCCGGGTCGTCTCGCGGAGATGCTCGAGGAAGCCCGGACTCGGGGCGATGACTCCCGCGTTCGCCACGACCGGCTCGACGATCACGGCCGCGATCCGGCCGGCATGCTCGGCGAACGCCAGGGTGACCGACGTCGGGTCGTTGAACGGCAGGACAATCGTGGTGGCCGCGACGGCGGCGGACACGCCGGCGCTACCCGCGATCGCCTGGGTCGCGACCCCGGAGCCGGCCTCGACGAGGAGGCCGTCCACGTGGCCGTGGTAACCGCCCGCGAACTTGACGACGAGGTCCCGGGCGGTGGCCGCCCGGGCGAGCCGGAGCGCGCTCATGACGGCCTCGGTGCCCGACGAGGTGAAGCGCAGCCGCTCCAGCGACGGCATGGCCGATCGGATCGCCTCACCCAGCTCGATCTCGAGCGGATGGGTGGCGCCGAGGGCCAGGCCGTCCGCCGCGGCGGCCGTGATCGCGGCGATGACCGCGGGGTCGCCGTGACCGAGGATCGCCGGCCCCCACGCCCCGATGTAGTCGATGTAGGTCCGGCCGTCGGCGTCGCGGACGTGGGGACCCGAGCCGCTGGCGAGGACGACGGGCGGCCGGCCGACCGAGCCGAACGCGCGAACCGGGCTGTTCACGCCGCCCGGGAACAGGCCCTCCGCGCGCGCGACGAGGGCGGCCGTCCGCGGGCCCTGAGCCGCTGGAGTCATGCGGCCCCCAGGAACGCGAGGATCTCGTCGAGCGGGCGATGGATCCCGAGCAGGATCGGGGTGTCGTTGACCGTCGAGCGCCGGCTCTCGGTCGAGCGCAGCGCCCGGACGAGGTCGCCGAAGGCCACGAGGTCGTCGGTCTCGTAGGCGACGACGAAGTCCTGCGAATCGAGCCCGAACGAGTAGGCGAGCGCCTGGCGGATCGTCGGGTAGTCGTGGCCGACCCGCATGTGCTCGTTCATCACCCCCTGGCGGGCCTCCTTCGAGAGGAGGTACCAGTCGGTCGACTTCGTGAACGGATAGACGACGAGATAGCGCGACCGCTCGCCGTCGAACAGCGACTGCTCCTGACCGGTCGGCTTGCGGACGTACTGCGACGGCCCGATCCGGCCGATCAGGGAGTGCCGGACGGTCAGCCAGCGGCCGAACCCGGCGCTCAGGTCGGCGGCGGCCGCCTGTTCGAGGGCATCGACGCTCGGGGCCATCCGCCACAACAGGAGGTCCACCCCGGGTTCGAGCCCGATCGACGAGTACGTGATCGTCCGGACGCCGGTCGCGCTCCCGTGGGCATCCCCGATCCCGGCGCTCGCGGCAAACGCGCGGCCATCGGCGCGGCGCGCCTCATCGCCGAGCCGGCGCCACGCCGGGTCGAGCCCGAGCGCGAGGGCCTGGACGTAGACCTGCTCGTCGGCCGTCATCGCTCCTCCCGGATCCACACCGCGAGATCGGCCGCCGCGTAACTGATCACGATCCCGGCACCGGCCCGGACGATCCCGGTCACGGCCTCGGTCATCGCCCGCCGGCCATCGATCCAGCCCCGCTCGGCGGCCGCGGCGATCATCGCGAACTCGCCGGACACCTGATAGGCGGCGATCGGGACGTCGTAACGGGCCCGTGCCGCGGCGACGAGATCGAGCCCGGGCAGGGCCGGCTTGACGAGCAGGATGTCGGCGCCCTCCGCAACGTCGAGGTCCATCTCGCGGAGCGCCTCGCGGCCGTTGGCCGGATCCATCTGGTAGGAGCGCCGATCGCCGAACGCGGGGGCGCTGTCGGCCGCCTCGCGGAACGGCCCGTAGAAGGCCGA
>JBKJOK010000280.1:0-10320 GCA_046595595.1 Candidatus Limnocylindrales bacterium | reverse complement strand
CCGCACCCCTCCGGATCGGCCCGCGCCTGTTCTCCTGGGGCGCCCGGACCTGGGTCATGGGCATCCTCAACGTCACGCCCGACTCGTTCTCCGGCGACGGCCTCCTCATGTCTCCCGATCCGGCTTCCGCCGCGCTGGAGCGTGGTCGGCGGATGGTCGCAGACGGCGCCGACATCCTCGACATCGGCGGCGAATCGACCCGACCGGGCCACGACCCCGTCGCCGACGACGACGAGATCGCAAGGGTCGGCCCGGTCGTCGCGGCACTGCGGTCGGCCCTGCCGGACACGCCCCTCAGCATCGACACCATGAAGGTCGCGGTGGCCGCCGCCGCCCTCGACGCGGGGGCCAACCTGATCAACGACGTGTGGGGCGTGTCGCCCGACGATGGCCTGCTCCGGCTCGCGGCCGACCGCGGCGTCCCGATCGTGCTGATGCACAACCGAGCCGAGGCGCACTACGTGAACCTGCTCGCCGAGGTCGTCGCCGATCTCGAGACCGCGATCGGGCGAGCGGTCCGGGCCGGCGTCGAGCGCGACGCGATCCTCGTCGATCCCGGCTTCGGCTTCGGCAAGACCGCCGAACACAACCTCGAGCTGCTGCGTGGCCTGGGCGATCTCCGTTCCCTCGGCCGGCCGATCCTGCTCGGGACGTCGCGCAAGTCGACCCTGGGCAAGGTCCTCGACCTGCCGCCCGACGAGCGGGTCGAGGCGACGCTCGTGACCACCGCACTCGGGATCGCCGCCGGCGTCGATCTCGTGCGGGTCCACGATGTCCGCGAGAATGTCCGGGCCGCCCGGATGGCCGACGCGATCGTCCGCGGCGCAACCCGCGCAACCCGCGCAACCCGCGCAACCGCGACCGCGACCCCTCGCCACGAAGGAGCCCTGCCCTGAGCGACCGGATCGTGCTCCACAACCTTCAGCTCCAGGGCCGGCACGGCTACTACGACCATGAGCTCGAGGCGCCCCAGCCGTTCGAGGTCGACGTCGAGCTCGCGCTCAACCTCCAGCCGGCCGGCGTCGACGATGACCTCGAGCAGTCGGTTGACTACAGCAAGGTCTACGAAGTCGTCCGCCAGATCGTCGAGTCCACGTCATACCGCCTGCTCGAGGCCCTGGCCGAGGCGATCAGCCACGAGATCCTCGCGGACTTCCCCGTGACCGAGGTCGGCGTCCGGGTCCGCAAGCCGGCCGTCAAGCTCGGCGGACCGCTCGATTATGCCGGGGTCGAGATCTGGCGCCGCCGCTCCCCGGGCTGACCGCCGCTCCCCGGGCCGACCGGACGACGATCAGCCGGCGTTCGACGGCCGCACGCCGAGGGTGACCAGGACCGAGACGCGGTCCGCGCCGCGCAGGATCTCGAGCGTGATCGTGTCGCCCGGCGCGAACTGGGTCAGGACCGCATCGAGCGGGTGCTCGGCGTCGATCGCCTGGCCGTTGATCGCGACGACGATGTCGTTGGTCTGGATGCCGGCGGCGTGGGCCGGGCTGCCGGCCTTCACCGCGTTCCCGTCGGTCGGGGTGCCCGTCGCCTCGTCCAGGATCCGGACCCATGCTCCGCTGGCCGCGGCGAGCGATTGCTCCTTCTGGAGCTTGGCGTCGATCGCGTAGTACTGGATCCCGATGTAGGGCCGGGCCAGCGTCTCGCCGGCGAGGGCCTGGCGCATGATCGGGCGGGCGACGTTGATCGGGATCGAGAAGCCGATCCCGGTCGAGTCGCGGGCGATCGCGGTGTTCACGCCGATGACGGCGCCGGTCGAGTCGAGGAGCGGCCCGCCGCTGTTCCCGGGATTGATCGCGGCGTCCGTCTGGATCAGGTTGCGGAGGTCGCCGCCATCGGTCGTGATCCGGCGGCCCATGGCTGACACGATCCCGCTCGTCACGCTGTTCGAGAAGGTCCCGAGCGGGCTGCCGATCGCGACGACGAGCTCACCGACCTTGAGGCCGTCGGAATCGCCCATTGAGATCGCCGACAGGCCGGTCGCCTCGACCTTGACGATCGCGAGATCGGTCAGCGTGTCGATCCCATAAACCTTGCCCGGGTATTCAGTCCCGTCCTGGAGCTCGACGATCAGACTCGTCGTCCCGGCCACGACGTGGCGATTGGTGAGGATCCAACCCTTCGCGTCGAAGATGAGACCGGACCCGACGCCCTGCTGCTGCTGCTGGACGACGCCGCTCGGATCGACGCCCTCGGTGGTGATCCGGACGACCGACGGTCCGGCCTTGGCAGCGACGTCGATGATCGCCGAGGATTCGTCGAGGGTCACCGGCTGTTTGATCGTGGCCGAGTTCGGCGCCTGGCTCGAGCCGGTGGCGGCCGGACGGTCGAGTGCGCCACTCGCGTTCAGAGCGAGGACCGTGCCGCCCGAGGCGAGGACGGCGGCGAAGAGGGCCGCCGCGAGGACGGTTCCGCCGCCGGCACCGGCCCGGTTCGGCGGAGGGGCGACGGGCGAGGGCGGGGTCATGGCCGCGGTCTCGAACCAGCGCTCGGGGGTTGGCTCGGGGTCGACCCAGCGCGCCCGGGACCAGTCCGTCCGGGGCTCCGGCGCCGGCGAGAACAAGGCGGCCTCCGTGTCCGACTGGGCCGACGGAACCACCGGGCCGGGGGTCGGGGCCGGGCGCCACGGGTCGGGTTCGGCGGGGCGCCATGGATCGGGCGTTGCCTGCGGCCACGCGCCGCGATCGTGCGGCTGGGTCTCGTCGCGCGGGTCGGTCGGCTGATCGGTCATGGGGTCGGTCTCATCCTGACAGGCGCCGGGACGGATCGGTCCACGCGCCAGGTTTGGCTTCTCATCGTGCCCTAGCCTGGGGTCTCGCGGTTCAGGCCGGGCGCCCCGGCCGGTGAAGAATCCGCCATCTTCGGTGCGTCGGCGCCACTTCCCTCCGTCGTCGGCCGCGGCGGGAGCCCGGTCTCGATCGGGGTCGTGCCGGCGATCGGGCCGGGTTCGCGCCGCGGATCTGCCGGCAGCGTGACCGTGAACGTGGTCCCGGCGCCCCGCCGGCTCGCGACCTCGACGGTGCCGCGGTGCATGTCCACGATGGAGTGAACGATCGCGAGGCCGAGGCCGCTGCCGCTGCCGCGGGCCTCGTTCGACAGCGAGCCGCGGTAGAAGCGCTCGAAGATCCGGGGCAGCTCGGCGGGCTCGATCCCGATCCCGCTGTCGACCACCTCGATGGTCGCCCCGCCGTCCCGCACCGGCGCGGCCCGGACCCGGACGGAGCCGCCGGGGTCGGTGAACTTGATCGCGTTGCCGACGAGGTTCGTCACCACCTGGCCGATCCGCTGGGGGTCGTGGCGGAGCCGGATCGGCGCGCTGGCCGGCTCAAGTGAGAGCGTCACCCCGCGCCGCCTGGCCGCCGGCCCGGCCTGCTCGATCGCGGTCTCGACGGCCGCCCGCAAGTCGTCCGGGCGGAGGTCGAGGAGCACGAGCCCGGAGTCGAGCTTCGACAGCTCGAGCAGGTTCTGGGCGAGCCAGTCGAGCCGCTCGAGCTGGACCCGGCTGCTCTCGAGGAACTCGGCGCGGGCCGTCGGGTCGTCGCCGGCCCGCTCGGTGAGCAGCTCGTTGAACGTGAGGAGGGCCGCGATCGGCGTCCGCAGCTCGTGCGACACGTCGGCCAGGAAGTCGCGGCTCCGGTCGCGATCGCGCCGGATGATCTCGACGCTCTCCTGGAGCTGGTCGGCCATCGCGTTGAACTGGGTGGCGAGCTCCTGGAGCTCGGACGATCCGGCACCCGTCTTCGATCGCGGGATCCGGCTCGTGAGGTCACCCTCGGCCAGCGCCCGCGAGGCCTCGGTCAGCCGGCGCAGCGGGGTCGTCACGCGGAGAGCCATCGCGGCGGCCACGATCACCGCGATCCCGAGCGCAAGCGTGCCGACGGCTGCGGTCACGGTGGTGACGTTGTCGATCGCGGTCTGGCGGAATGTGTACGGGTTCGAGAGCTGGACGAAGATCACGAACGGCTGGGCGCTCCAGTCGGCCGAGATCTCGCGCGGCTCGGCCTGGAGGGTCTCCTTCGTCAGGCCCGGCCGACCGGGCGACGAGACGGCGATGTGGAACCGGCCGTTCGGGGCGGGCACGAAGCCGATCGCGTCGCCGCTGCCGACGGTCGGCAGGCCGAGGATGATGTCGACGTCGGCCTCGGCCAGGAGATCCGCGATCAGGCGCCCGAAGATCTCTGACGACAGGGCGGCCGCGACGGGCCGAGCGACGCGGTTGTCGGCGGTGACGACCGGCTGATCGGCCATGATCTGGCGGGCCAGCGAGTCGACATAGGCCGCGACGCGCTCGGTCCGGGCGCGGAGCTCGACCTGCTGTTGCGAGCGGAACTCGTCGTCGAGCCGGTTCAGGACGAAGATCGTGACGAGGAAGAGGCTGAGGGCGACGACGCCGGCGAAGCCGAGGGTCAGCCGGCCCTGGAGCGTCCGCGGGGTGAGCTTCCGGATCACCTTCGGGACGAGCCGCGGGCGATGGACACGGACGCGTCCGCGGGGTCGGGCCGTGCCCGCGGCCGACGGTCCGTCGAGCTGGGCGGCGTCGAGCTGGGCGGCGTCGAGCGGTGCGCCCGGGAGCGGGTCGCCCGGGGCTGGCGTGTCGTCCGTGACCGTGCCCGCGCTACCGCTCGGCGAACGCGTAGCCGACGCCGCGGACCGTCATCACGAATGCCGGCACGGCCGGGTCGTCCTCGATCTTGTCCCGGAGATGGCTGACGTGGACGTTGATCGTCTTCTCGTCCTGGTCGAGCGCCTCGTAGTCGCGAAGGAGCTCGAGGAGCTCGCTCCGAGTGTAGACCCGGCCCGGGCGCGAGGCGAGGTGACGGAGGATCTCGAACTCGGTCGGGGTCAGGCTGATCCGGCGATCGCCGCGCTGGACCCGGCGCCGCTCGAGGTCGATCACGAGGTCGCCGTGGCGGATGACCCGGCCGCCGGCGGCGTCGCTGAGGTCGCCGTACGCCCGCCGCAGGAGCGCCTTGATCCGGCTCATCAGCTCGCGCAGGCCGAACGGCTTGGTCAGGTAGTCGTCGGCGCCGAGCTCGAGCCCGATCACCTTGTCGACCTCGTCGTCGCGCGCGGTGAGCACGAGGACCGGCGCCTTGGAGCCCGACGCCCGGAGGCGACGGAGGACCTCGAAGCCGTCCATGCCGGGCAGGCGGACGTCGAGCACGACGAGATCCGGGGCCTGGTTCGTGGCGAAGTCGAGGCCTTCCTCGCCGCTCTTGGCCACCGCGACCTGGTAGCCCTCCTGCTGGAGGGCGTACTGGATCCCGCGGGCGACCGCGAACTCGTCCTCGACGATCAGGATGGTGGCGCTCATGGCCGCCCGACTGTACACCGGCCCGCCGCGTACCGGGCGCGCCGCCGCCGGCGCCGGGCCGGGCCGAGCCGGGCACGCGGGCACGCGGGCAGGTGGCCAGACGGTCATGGACGGAACATCGGGCTCGGTCCGGCCGCGGTCTGTGGCGCGCGGCGGTCGGGATCGAGCGTCGCAGCCGCAGCAACAGATGTGGATTCACGGCAGGCCGGGCTCTCTCGACCGGCAGATCGCGCCCAGCGTTCCCCCGGTGGCGACTTGGCCGAATCCGGGCGAGGACGGACCTCGGAAGGTGGAATCCGCCGTTCCCGTGATAAGGTGTGCGCCGTTCCGGGCGCCCCGACAGCACCCGTCGGCGAGTCGCGCCCGTCCCGAGCCGTCCCAACCGAGGATCCACCCGATGTCCACTGCCACGTCGAACCGCCTGAGCCTCGCGGCCGAGCCGCGCGAGCTGATCGGCAAGAAGGTCGCCAACCTCCGTCGCGAGGGTCGCCTGCCGGCGGTCGTGTTCGGCAACGGACTCGGCTCCGAGAATGTCTCGCTCGACTACCACGAGTTCGAGCTCCTCCGCCGCAAAGCCGGCCAGAACGCGCTGATCGACCTGTCGGTCGACGGCAAGAAGGCCCGCCCGGTGCTCGTCCACGGCGTCCAGGTCCACCCGGTCCATCGACGACCGCTGCACGTGGACCTGTTCCTGGTCCGGATGACCGAGGAGCTGACGGTCGACGTCCCGTTGGTCCCGATCGGAACCTCGAATGCGATCGAGAACCTCAACGGCACGCTCATGCACCAGCTCGAGTCGGTCAAGGTCAAGGCGCTGCCGGACCACCTGCCCCAGTCGATCGAGTACTCGATCGAGTCGCTCGTCGACTTCGAAGCGGCCATCCACGTGTCCGACCTCGCGATCCCTGACGACGTCACCCTCCTGACCGATCCCGAGGAGGTCGTGGCCAAGGTGCTCGCGTCCCGCCTCCAGGCCGAAGAGGCCGCGCTCGAGGCCGAGGAGGCCGTGGCCGCTGCCGAGACCGCCGAGGGCGAGGAGCCGGCCGAGGGCGCCGAGGGCGAGACCGCCGAGGGCGGCGACTCCGGCGATTCCGGTTCGGGCGACAGCACGGAGAGCTGATCCCGGGCCCCTGGATTCAGCGTCGCGCGCCGCGGGGTCCGGCGGGCGCGTGGTCCGGCGAATAGTCCGGCGCCGACTTCGTCAGCGAGTCAACCGGTGACTCTTACGGCGTCATCCTGACCTGATTCGGGCAGTTCAAGCGTCGCGGGCCGCAGGTTCCACGCTCGGCTGACCCGTTTCGCAGCGCCCGACGCGCGACAAACATGCCGTACGAGTCCTGCCACGACTCCATGACCAGGTCGGTCACACTGTTTCTCCGCCGGAACCTCAGCCGCGCACGCCGCGCACGCCGCGCACGCCGCGCACGACGACCGTCGGCAGACGGAGCACGCGCTCGTCCGGCCGGCGCGCCGTGACCCGCCTGAGGAGCGCGCCATCGAACCGGGCCCGGATGTCGGGCGGCATGCCCTGGACGAGGTCCTCCTCGTCGAACTCGGCCATGAACCCGATGTAGCCGTCGATGTCGAACGGATGCTCGAGCAGGCCCGCACTGGCCCGCACGTCGGCGAACCCGGCCCGCCGCATCTGGGCGGTTGCGCTTGCCGGGCTGACCAGGTCACCGGGTCGATCGGACCACTCGCGCGGCTCTTCGCCGGCGTCGACCAGGGCGGCGTCGAAGTCCGCGTCGAGCGCCCACGGCTCGTCGTGGGCCAGCCACGACACCCACGCGACCGTGCCGCCTGGCCGGAGGACGCGCCGGACCTCGCGCAGGGCCAGGAACCGATTCGGAACGAGCTGCAGGACGAACGACGAGACGGCGACGTCGACGCTGCCCTGGGCGAGGCGGAGATCGTCGGCGAAGGCGACCTGGATGTCCAGGCGTGATCGCTCGTCGGCCGTGAGCAGGCGATCGGCCTCGCTGCCGGCGGCCTCGGCCATCCCCGCCGACGCGTCGATCGCGCTGACCCGGACCTCCGGCCAGCGCTTCAGGATCGTGATCGCGAGGGTCCCCGTCCCGGTCCCGACATCGAGGATGTGGCGCGCCCCGGCGGCGACTACGGCCTCGATCTCGTCGAGCACGGTCAGGGCGGCGGGCGCGATCACGGGCGCCCACCAGCGGGCGTAGCCCTCGGCGATCCGGTCGTAGCGCTCGGCCTGCTCGGTCATCGACACGAATGCTGCCACGCCGAGGCAGGCCCGGCGGGCCCGACGTCGCGGCGCAACACGAGCGCGCGCCCGGCCGTCTCGGGTTGGCAGCCTGATCCAGCGATCCGAACCGGGTGCGACCTCGACTCGGGTCGCTCCGCCGCCAGATCCCACGCCCGCTTGCGTCGCCACCGGAGCCCACATGACCCGACCCGTCGCCCTCCGGATTCTCGTCACCGCGGCCACGATCGGCCTCGTCGGGCAGGCGCTCCTGTTCGACACGCTGCTCGGGATCAACGTCCTGATCCTGACGATCGCCGTGATCGCCGCCGCGGTCGCGATCCGGCCGCGCGACAAGGCAATCGATCGCGCCGACTGGTGGCTTCCGCTGGCCTCGATCGTCCTCGGCCTGGCCGTCGCCGTACGCGCCGACCCGGTGCTCCTTCTCCTCGACATTACCGCGCTGTGCGCCCTCGTCGGCGCGTCGGTCGCAGCGATCTCCGGCGCCGCGGTCACCCGGCAATCCGCAATCCGGATCGTCGAGCTCGGGTTCCTCGTGCTCGGCTGGATCGGGATCGGAGTCCTGCGGGCCGCGGCTGTCGTCGGCCGGACGGACGGGGTGTCCGATCCCGGGGCGATCACGCGCCGGCTCCCGCCGTGGGCCGGCCCGGTCGCGCGCGGGCTCCTCCTCGCGATCCCGATGCTGATCGTGTTCGCGGGCCTGTTCTCGGCGGCTGACCTCGCGTTCGACCGACTCATGGGGCGCCTGTTCACCTGGGACGTCGATCTCGGAATGCTGCCGCTCCGGCTCGCCCTCGCCTTCTTCGTCGCCTGGGGGGTTGGCGGGCTCCTGGCGGTCGCCGCCGGCTCGATCGTCAACGAACCCGGAGCGTCCGAAGCGCCCCCTGCCTCGGCCCGACCGCCAGCCGCGCAGTCGCTCGGCGCCGCCGCAGCCGGCTTGTCGTCGCCGGTGGCCCGCGATGGGGAGCGGCTGCCGATCCTCCGGCTGGGCGCAATCGAGGCGGCCACGATCCTCGTCGCGGTCGACGTCCTGTTCGGCATCTTTGTCGTGCTCCAGGTGGGCTACCTGTTCGGCGGCCAGGACAGCCTCGCGGTCACCGGCCTCGCCTATGCCCAGTACGCCCGGAGTGGGTTCTTCGAGCTGGTCTGGGTCGCCGTCCTGGCGGGTGGGCTCCTCGCGGTCGTCCATGCGATCGCCGCCCGCCGGACCATCGCCCTCGTCGGCGCCGGGATCGTGCTCGCCGCGCTCACCGCGGCCGTCCTCGTCTCTGCCCTGATCCGCCTCCGGATCTACCAGGACGCATACGGCTGGACCGAGCTCCGGTTCTACGTCCTCGCCTCGATCGTCTGGCTGGGGGCCGGGATCGCGATCACGATCGTCCTCCTCGCCCGGAACCGGATGGGCTTCCTCCTGCACGGCCTGGCGATCGCCGCGGTCGCCGTCCTGATCGGGATGAACGTGGCCGGACCGTCGCGGGTCATTGCCGAGGAGAACGTCGCCCGCGTGCTGAATCCGGCCCTCGTCCCGCCCGACGGCCAGAGCGGGCTCGACATCTCCTACGCGTCGCAGGCGCTCGGCGACGACGCGGTGCCGGCCTTCATCCAGGTCCTGCCGGCGCTCGACGAGCAGGACCGGATGCGTCTCCGGGGCTGGCTCGAAGCGCGACGGCTTGCCCTCGCCGAGCCCGACGCCACGGGCTGGCCGGCCTGGAATCTCGGGCGGGAGCTCGCCCGCCAGGCGCTCGACGGCCTTCCGGCCCGCTAGCCGGCCGGGCCCACCGGTGGGAGGTCGACGCGGCGTCGCCAGCCCAGCCGACGGGCGATCGTCAGGGCGACGAACCCGAGCACTGCGAGACCGGCGAGGATCGGCAGCCAGACGATCGCGAACACGATGAGGAAGCTGGCGAGGGCCTGGCCGACGGCGATGAGCGTGGCCGACGCTCGATCCACTTCGGCCGCCGGGTTCCACTTGGCGGCCGCCTCGGTCACGGCAACGAGCTCCGTCCCGAAGGTGACCGTGAGCGTCGCCATCGCGGCCTGGTCGGCGAGGGCCGCCTGTTGAGCCGTGAGCTGTTCGATCTGGCCGCGGGTGTCGGTCAGGCGTGCCTCGATTTCGAGCAGGTCAGAGGTCTTCGCAGCCTTCTCCACGTAGCCGACGAGCGCGACCTCGCTGGCCCTCAGGTTGCGGATCCGGGCCTCGAGGTCGACAAGCTGGCCGGTGACCTCGACCGCGTTGGTCTGCTCACCGATCTCGGTTCCGAGGTGGCGGATGGCATCGAGCGCATCCTCCCAACGAGCGACCGGGATCCGATAGGTCACGCTGGCGACGATCTTGTCGTCGCTCCGCTGCGCCTGCGATGCCCCGATGTAGCCGCCCAGCCCGCGGATCGCGTCGCGTGCGGCGAGGACCGCCTGATCCGGATTGGCGACCGTGAGCTGAAGGAAGCCGGTCCGGACGATCTTCGTGTCATCGACCACGGCGTCCTGGCCGGAGCCGCCGACCTGCGAGCCAGTGCCGCCGACCGGCGAGCCATTGCCGCCGACTGCGCCCGCCGACGCGGCGGGTTGCGCAGCCGGGGCTCCCTGGGCGCCGGGCGTCGACGCGGCGGAACCCCCGCATCCGGCGACACCGACAACGATCCCCACCAGGAGCAATCCGGTAACGATCCAAAGGATCCGTCGATTCGTTCGAGCGAACGTGCGCATGTGCGTTCTCCCCATTGGCCGCGCTGTGGCGGCCCGGCCCGGGGACGTCCCGAGCCGGCACGCGGTTCCA
>JBKJOK010000158.1:0-3241 GCA_046595595.1 Candidatus Limnocylindrales bacterium | reverse complement strand
TCGTCGAACGTCGCCTCGTACAGGGCGAGCAGGCCGTCGGCGAGGTCGGCGTAGTCCTCGAGGACGCCCTCCCCCGTCGAGCGTCCGTCCTTCCACGAGCGCCCGAGCCGACCGTCGGCGCGACGGAGTCCCTCGAGGATCGCATCGGCCGCCTGGATCGCGGCCGCCCGATAGCGCCCGCCGTCGGGGTCCGGCAGGAGCCTCGCCGCATCGGCGAGGGCCCCGATCGCGAGCCCGTTCCATGCCGCGAGCGCCTTGTCGTCCCGCGCGGGCTGGGGTCGAGTCGCCCGCCGCGCGAGCAGGCGCGAACGCGCCTCCGCCAGCCGCGCCTCCCGCCCGGCGTCCACGGTCCCGTCCTCGGCCGCCGCCGGCTGGAGCCGCGACAGGATCGTCCGACCCTCCCAGTTGCCCCCGTCGCGGACGCCGTAGGTGGCCGTGAACAGCGGCGCGTCGTCGTCGACGACTTCGCGGATCTCGGCCGCAGTCCACGTGAACGTCGAGCCCTCGACCCCGTCGGTGTCGGCGTCCTGGCTCGCGGCGAACGTGCCGTCCGCGCGACGGAGCTCGCGGAGGAGGTACTCGAGCACCCCGACCGCGATGTCGCGGTAGCGCGCCTCGCCGGTCACGGTCCAGGCCCGCAGGTACGTCCGGGCGAGCTGGGCGTTGTCGTAGAGCATCTGCTCGAAGTGGGGGACGAGCCAGATCGGGTCCGTGGCGTAGCGATGGAAGCCGCCACCGAGCTGATCGCGAATCCCGCCGTCAGCCATCCGATCGAGCGTGTAGCGGACCATCGCGCTCGGTCGGGAGTCGCCGGCCGCCATCCGCCGGAGAAGGAAGTCGAGGGTCATCGGTTGGGGGAACTTCGGCGCCCCGCCCCAGCTCCCGTTGAGCGAATCGAACCGGGAGTGCAGGGCGTCGACGGTGGCCGCGAGGTCGGCGGCGGTCGGCAGCGCCCCGTCAGTGGGCAGGCGAGTCTGCTCGACGAGGGTGTCGACCAGCCGCTTGCCCGCCGCCACGACCTCGAGCCGCTGCTCGCGCCAGGCCCGGGCAGCTCCGGACAGGACCTGGCGGAATGACGGCAGGCCGTGGTGCGGCTCGGGCGGGAAGTAGGTCCCGCCGTAGAAGGGCTGCCCGTCGGGCGTCAGGAACACGCTCATCGGCCAGCCGCCCTGGCCGGTCATCGCCTGGACCGCGCCCATGTAGACCTGGTCGAGGTCGGGCCGTTCCTCGCGATCCACCTTGATCGCAACGAAGTCCCGGTTCAGGTCGGCAGCCGTGGCCGCGTCCTCGAAGCTCTCGCGCTCCATGACGTGGCACCAGTGGCAGGCCGCGTACCCGATCGACAGGAAGATCGGGCGGTCCAGCTCGCGCGCCCGGGCCAGCGCCTCGGGTCCCCACGGGTACCAGTCAACGGGGTTGTGGGCGTGCTGGAGGAGGTACGGGCTGGTCTCGCCGGCGAGTCGGTTGGGCATGGCCCGAATGGTAGGCGGCAGGGTCAGATCCGGCGGTAGGTGCTCTCCGATCGCCTCCCGATCCGCTCAATCACGACGAGGAGGAGCTCGTCATCGACGAGGTAGACGACGCGAAGGTCTCCAATCCTGATCCGAAGGTATGGGGTTCCGACCACGGGTCGCACGCCGACCGGTCTGGGCTCGAACGACAGCTCGAAGATGGGATTCCGGAGCCGAACTGCTTCATCCGCTCGGAGCCTCCCGAGTTCGCGGATGGCCGCTCGGGCAAATTCGACCCGGTACTCCCGTCGGGTCACTCGGGCGAACCGTAAGCCGCCTTGTGCTCGGCGGCCAGCTTCGCGAAGACCTCCTCCGCGGAGATGCCGCCCTCACGTTCGTACTCTGCCCTCGCCAGATCCGCGGCCGCGATGTCCTCGGCGTCTTCAAGCGCCTCCAGCCACGCGTTGAGAGCTTCCTCGACGACGTCCTTGACCGAGCGATCGTTTCGCGCGGCCTCCACCTTGATGGCCCGATACAGATCCTGATCGAGGTCGAATGTGGCCTTCATGGCCCCACTATACCAGCAAGCTGGGTTGATGGCACGCGGGCTCTCTGACTCCGTGGCCCGACCGAGCGCCCGTGCGGCGGTTAGCCTCGCGGCTCCGGGGCCCCGGTGGCCTTGGTGACCGGCAGGACCCTGTCGTATCCCAGCAACACCGCGGACGGCTTACCGCGACGTGTCACCAGTAGCGACTCCCCCGACTCGACGCGGGCGAGGACCTCGGTTGGTCGGCGTCGTAGCTCGGTACCTGACACGGTCTTCATCACAGACCATACCGCCGCACGCCCTTCCGTCAAGGAGTCGCCGTTACCATCCGCCCATGCGCTATGGCCTGTGCCTTCCCAACTTCACGAATCTTGCCTCGCCCGAGGCCATCGATGCGGCTGCCGCGGCTGCCGAGCGGCTCGGCTGGGAGGCCGTCTGGACGACCGATCACGTCCTCGTCGACAACTCGGCCGACGCGGCCGACTACCGCCTGAACTACGACGTCATCCAGACCCTGGCCTGGGTCGGCGCCCGCTACCCCACCGTTCGGCTCGGGACGTCGGTGATCGTCGTCCCGCAGCGGAATGCGATCGTCCTCGCCAAGGAGCTCGCGACCCTCGACGCCCTGAGCGGCGGCCGGGTGATCGCCGGGATCGGCATCGGCTGGAGCAGAGCCGAGTTCGAAAATCTGGGGATGGCGGAGCGGTTCGCGGTCCGGGGCGCCTACCTCGAGGAGACGATCGGGCTGTGGCGGCATCTCTGGGGAGGGTCCGGCGAGCCGTTCGTCGGGCGCTTCCACGACGTCCGCGACTACGCCTTCGGACCCCTGCCGCCGCAGGGCGCGAACCTGCCGATCTGGGTCGGCGGGCGGGTCGATGCCGCACTGGAGCGGACCGGACGCCTCGCCGACGGCTACCACTCGTCGGCCGCCTCGCCCGAGTCGCTGGCCGGTCGGATCCCCGTCATCCGGGCCGCCGCCGAGGCCGCCGGGCGCCCGATCCCGACGCTGTCGGCGCGGGTCCGGGTCGCCTTCGACGAACCGGTCCGGTCCGGCGAGCCCCGCCCCTACGCGATGCGCGGGTCGGCGGACGATGTTGCCGCCGAGGTGGCGAAGTTCGCAGCCCTCGGCGTCGAGCACCTGGCCCTGTTCTTCGAGGAGCCGACGGTCGCGGCGCTGGTCGCAGCCGCGGAGCGGTTCGGCGGCGAGGTCGCGTCGGTTGGCTGAGAGGCTGTCGTCGGGCGA
>JBKJOK010000057.1:0-2904 GCA_046595595.1 Candidatus Limnocylindrales bacterium | reverse complement strand
GTCGCGACCCGGACGCCGTGCCGGTCGGCGGCGGCCTGGATCGCGACGAGCAGCTCCGGCACCCGGCCGCGCAGCGATGGGTCAAATCACCCGGCCCGGGTTCAGGATTCCCAGCGGGTCGAGGGCCGCCTTGATGGAGCGCATCACGCCGATCACGTCGGGTCCCACCTGGTCCACGAGGGCGTCGCGCCGCGACAGCCCGATCCCGTGCTCGGCCGTGACCGTGCCGCCGAGCGCGATCGCCGCCGCGAAGATCTCGTTTCGGACGACTTCGGTCAGGTCGGCCGCGCGCGGGTCGTCATGGCCGAAGATGAAATTCGGGTGGAGGTTGCCGTCGCCGGCATGACCGAAGGTCGCGACCCGGACGCCGTGCCGGTCGGCGGCGGCCTGGATCGCGACGAGCAGCTCCGGCACCCGGCCGCGCGGGACGCCGACGTCCTCCATCCGGACGGTCCCCTGACGCTCGAGAGCGCGAAGCGCGAGACGACGAGCTTGGCGCAGCCAGTCGGCCTCGGTGGGGTCCTCGGCCCGGACCACGCTGAAGGCTCCCACGGCCTCGCATGCCTCGAATGCGAGCGCGAGTTCGGCCGCAGCCGCGGCCGCGGGCAGGTCGCTCTCGACGAGGAGCATCGCCGCGGCGTCCCGCTCCAGCCCCAGGGCGAACGCGTCGTCGACCGCGAGGATCGTCTCGTGATCCAGGAGCTCGAGGGTCACCGGATGGAGACCGGCGCCGATGATCGCCGCGACGGCCTCGCCCGCCGCGGGCAAGGACGGGAAGAAGGCGAGCATCGTCGACCGCGGCGGCGGCGCGACATGGAGCCGGAGGGTAGCCTCGGTGATGATCCCGAGCGTGCCCTGCGAGCCGACGAACAGGTGGGTCAGGGCGTAGCCGGCGACGTCCTTCACGGATCGGCCGCCGGTCCGGATCACCCGGCCGTCGGCGAGGACGACCTCGAGACCGAGGACGCTGTCGCGGGTCTGGCCGTACTTCACGCAACACAGGCCGCCGGCGTTCGTGCCGAGGTTGCCGCCAATCGAGCAGATCTCGTAGCTTGCGGGATCCGGCGCGTAGAACAGGCCCTCCGCGGCCACCGCGGCCTTGAGCTCCGCGTTCAGGATTCCCGGCTGGGTGACAACGACGAGGTTCGCCCGGTCGATCTCGACGACGCGGTTCATCCGGGTCAGGGCGATCGTCAGCCCGCCTTCGATCCCGGCCGCGCCGCCGGACAGGCCGGACCCGGCACCGCGCGGCACGACCGGGACCCGGTGCTCGGCGGCGAGCCGGACGAGGGTCGAGACCTCGGCCGTCGTCTCCGGCAGGGCGACCGCGAGCGGCAGGCCGGCGTGGAGATAGGCCGTCTCGTCGTTGCGGAACGCCTCGCGGTCGGTCGGGTCGTCGAGGAGTCGCAGGCCGGGCAGCTCGACGCGGATCGCCGCCAGCAGTCGGGCGCCAGAAGCCGGGTCGCTGGGGGCCGGGTCGCCCGCCGGACCCCCGACCGGACCCGCGGTCGCGAACGAGGCCGATGACTCGATCGTCGCCATCGTCCCAGTCTATCGGCGGGTCGACCGATCGACACCATCGAACGTACGATGCGGTCATGCCCCGATTCCGCCGCTCGCCTGCGGGCTGGCTGCTCGCCCTTGCCGTCCTGTTGATCGTCCCGGTCGTGCTCGGCGTCGGCCGGCTCGGGGCAGGCACGGCGATCGCCTCGGCGGCAACCACGATCGGCCCGGCGGGGTCTGGCCCGGCGGGGTCCGGCCCGGCCGTGCATCCGCCACCGGCGCCGGCCACCGATTCGGCGATCCCACCGACTGGTCCGTCCGCCTCGGTCCCGCCCGCCTCGGTCCCGCCCGACACGGCGTCGCCCGTCGTCCCGAGCGATCCGGTTGGCTCGGCGCCGCCGACGGCCGATGGGATCGTGCCCGGGGCCGTCAACGCCACGAGCATGGCCCTGACCGCCGAGTACGACGCGACCGTCCGGCTCGACTTCGGGACGCGCAGTTTTCGGGTCTCCTCGACGATGACGATCACGAACACCTCCGGCAAGGCGATCGACCGCCTCGAGCTGAACACGATCGCCGCCCGGCTCGGCCGGTTGACGGTCACCCTCGCCCGGTCCGACGGCCGGGCGGTCTCGGCCACGGTCAACGACCAGACGATCACCGTGCCGCTCGGCGGGGTCCTCCAGCCCGGCGCTCGGGTCGTCGTCCGGATCGACTACCGGGCGACCCTGCGCAGCGACCTCGCGGGCTCGAACTGGCTGTTCACCCGGGTCAACGGGATCCTCCAGGCCCACCGCTGGCTGCCGTGGATCAGCCGATCGACCGCCTTCACCCGCCCGAACCACGGCGATCCGTTCGTGACCCCGGTCAGCCCGCGCGTCCGGGTCACGATCGTCAGCGACCGCGTCATCCGCTGGGCGACGACCGGCGAGCAGGTCGGCGGGACCGGGACGACGAAGATCTTCGAGGCGCGCAACGTCCGCGATTTCGCGATCACCGGGGCGCCCGACTACCGCCTGACCTCGGCCACGGTCGGCGGCGTGGTGGTCCATGTCTGGGGCCGGCCGGGGTTCGCGACGTCGTCGGTGATGGCGGCCGCGAAGTCGGCGCTGGCGAAGGAGGCGGCGCTGCTCGGGCCGTACCCCTGGAAGACGTACGACCTCGCTCAGACCGCCGGTGGCTACGGGATGGAATCGCCGGGCCTGACGTGGATCCCGG
Organism: Candidatus Limnocylindrales bacterium; assembly: GCA_046595595.1. Taxonomy (GTDB): domain Bacteria; phylum Chloroflexota; class Limnocylindria; order Limnocylindrales; family CSP1-4; genus CF-46. The sequence continues at coordinate 183 of JBKJOK010000057.1, read as the reverse complement.
GCGGAGCCGGCAGCCTCACGTATCTCGTGGCTCACGAGACCGCCCACCAGTGGTTCTACGGGATCGTCGGCAACGACCAGGCCCGCCAGCCCTTCGCCGACGAGGCCGCAGCCGACTTCGTCGCGCGCCACGTCACCGGCCTGCGCCGGTCCTCGCGCTGCGCGACCGCCCGGCTCGATCTCA
>JBKJOK010000177.1:0-3373 GCA_046595595.1 Candidatus Limnocylindrales bacterium | reverse complement strand
ACGCCTGGGTGATGAGCGGGTTCCACGCGACCGCCGACCCACGCGTGACCGACGACTACACCGTCACTCGGGCGATCATCCTCGACCCGCTCTACCCGTACGGCTCGAAGACGTGGGGGCCGAGCCCGAAGCCGCGTGAAGCCTTGACGCCGTCGGTCCTCGGCAAGCAGTTCGTCCCGCGCCGGCGTGGGACCTGGGCGGGCGCACCGGTCGGCAGCCCGACGACGGCAACTCTCTCTGCGTTCTCGGGCAAGTACGTGCTCGTGCTGCCGTACGCGCCGACGCGCATCGCCCGCGACCGGCACATCGCGGCCTGAGGCCTCGAGGCCCGCCGCCGGCCGATCATGCGCCGAGTGGGTCAACGGACGGCTGGGCCATCGCTCCGAGGACGTTTGATGCGTTGGATGCACGGAATGACGGGCGGAGGCGCGAATCACGTCCGTCATGGGCTTACGCCGGCCGTCCGGACGTCCGTTCATGCAGTCGGTGCACCAAACGCGCCCGGCCCGGTCGAGTCGCGCGGTCCGGCAGGTTCGCGATCTCTGAACTGGCGCCCCGGGGACGAGCCGCCACTCTCCGGCCGGCGTGACGGTGCGCTACCGTCCGGGGATGACGACCGTCCCGCTGATCCTCGACGTCGACACCGGGATCGACGATTCGCTCGCCCTCCTCTATGCCGCGGCCTCGCCCGAGGCCGAGCTCGTCGCGGTGACCTGTGTCGGCGGCAATGTCGACGCCCACCAGGTCGAACGGAACACGCGTGCCGTCCTGGAGCTTGCCGGCCGGACCGACGTCGAGGTCGCGCTCGGTCGCGACCGGCCCCTCGTCAAGGCGATCGAGACGGCGCCCGAGACCCACGGCCCAAAGGGTCTCGGCCACGCCGAGCTGCCGCCGCCGAGCCGGCCGCTGAGCGAACGCAACGGCGTGGACGTGATCCTCGAGGAAGCGCGCCGCCGGCCGGGTGAGATCACCCTCGTCACCCTGGGGCCGCTGACGAACCTGGCTCTCGCGCTCCTCCGCGAGCCGGCTCTGCCCCGCCTGCTCAAGGGCTGGACGCTGATGGGCGGCGCGTACCGCCACCCGGGCAACACCGCGCCGACCACCGAGTGGAACATCCACTCCGACCCCGACGCCGCAAAGATCGCGTTCACGGCCTGGGGCGAATCGGCGGCGGAGCATGGCCACCCACGGCCCGTCGCCCTCGGCCTCGACGTCACCGAGCAGGCGAAGATCACGCCCGACCACGTGGTCGCCCTCGCCCGGGCCGCCGGCAGCACGCCGGACGACTCGCTGGCGCTGGCCCGCGGCCAGGACCCGATGCGCGCGACGCTCTCGGTCGCGAGCAACCCGATCGTCCGCTACGTCGCCGATGCTCTTCGCTTCTACATGGAGTTCCACGCCCACTACGACGGGTTCTACGGCGCGTTCATCCACGATCCGCTGGCGGTCGCGGCCGCCCTCGACCCGTCCCTGATCCGGACGCAGGCGGTGACGGTCGACGTCGAGCTGGGCGGGACGCTGACGACGGGCGAGACCGTGGCCGACTGGCGCGGCGTGTGGGGCCGACCGCCGAATGTCGACGTGGCGGTGGAAGCCGACGCGCCGGAGTTCCTGCGCCGCCTCGTGGAGCGCGTCGGAAGGCTGGCGGCGGAGCGTCCGACGTAGCACACTACCCGCGGAGGGTTGAGCCGGGACGGCGCGGAGACGACGGACCCGGACGGCATGGAGGAGGTCACATGGCGGCCAGCTGGGTCCGTGCGCTCGTCGGGATCATCGCGTTCTTCGTCGTGGTGGTGATCGGCCTGAACATCTCCGGACCGCTCGACCTGACCCCGGACCCGAACACCGGTCTGATCGCGGCCCAGAACACGATCATCATCCTGTTCGGGGCTGCGTTGCTCGTCGCGTTCCTTGCCTATGCGGCCACGGAGTACTTCCAGACCGGTCGCCTCGAGTCGATCACGTCACAGTTCGACACGCGGACGATCGTCCTGATCCCGATCGCGATCGCGATCAACATCATCCTGGGCCAGACCGTCTCTGCGGCCCTCAAGGTCCCGGTCTACCTCGACTCGATCGGGACGATCCTCGTCGGCGTCCTCGCCGGGCCGCTCGCCGGCGCCCTGACCGGCGGGCTCGCGAACCTGATCTGGACCTACGTCCTGCCGGCTCCGTTCCACTCCGACTACGCCGCGCCGTTCTTCATCGTCGCGGTCGAGATCGGGCTGCTCGCCGGCGTCTTCGGCCGGCTCGGGTTCTTCCGCAGCCGGCCGGACACCTCGAACGAGCGGCTGGCGATCGGAGCGCTCGTGGTCGTCGCGATCGTGGCGGTCATCGGGATCTATGGGTTCGTGCCCTTCTACACCAACAGCGAGCTCAAAATCCTGGAACTGACGTTCTTCGCCCAACCGATTGCGGGGACGCCTGCGCCGAACGCGATCTTCGTGATCCTCGGCTGGCTCGTCGCCCTGCTCCTCGTCGGAGCCGTCCTCGGCCTCCTTGCCCTGCTGTTCGTGAAGCGCGACCTCGGCGCCGCATACGTCTTCGTCGCCGGCCTCGCCTGCGGGATCGTGTCGGCGATCATCTCTGCGCCGATCTCGGCGATCGTGTTCGGTGGGGTCACGGGATCCGGCACGGACCTCCTCGTCGCCGCGTTTCAGCAAGCCGGCGACGACCTCGGGACCGCAGTCCTGAAGCAGGGCCTCCTGTCCGATCCGATCGACAAGACGATTACGTTCTTCGTCGTGTTCGCGATCCTCGGCGCTCTCAGCCGCCGCTTCGTCGCCCGCTTCCCACAGGGCGAGCAGGCGGTCGGCCTCGCGGAGGGGTAGCCCATCGACCCCGCGACCGGCGGCGGCGGCGCCACGCTCTCGGCGGACGACGCCACCTTCCTCGCCGGGCTGGCTCCGCCGGCCCCGTCGCCCTATCACCGCCTGAACCCGCTCACGAAGGCCGTCATCGCGACGGTCGAGTCGATCGGGGCCTTCGTCCTCGGCGGCTACCTCGGTCCGCTCGCGCTCATCGCCTTCGCGATTCTGCCGGCGGCGGTGATCGCCGGGGTCGCCGGGCGGCTCGTCCGGATCTCGCTCCTGTTGACCCTGCCGATCGCGATCTCGGTCGTCCTCGTCAGCGTCTTCACCCGAGCGGGAACAACGGTCCTGTTCACGATCGGCCCGTTCGACGCAACCCTTGAAGGCGTCGACTTCGCCGGTCAGACCCTCGTCCGGCTGTTCGCGATCTCGACCGCGATCGGCCTGTTCGGACTGACGACCGAGCCACGCAGTTTCGTGCTCGACCTGGAGCGGCGCGGCCTGTCGCCCCGGTTCGCATTCATCGCCCTCGCAACGCTCGAGGCCGTGCCGGCGATGGTCGA
>JBKJOK010000268.1:0-6774 GCA_046595595.1 Candidatus Limnocylindrales bacterium | reverse complement strand
GCCCAGGGCTTCGACGAGCGCTTCATCCGGATGTGGGAGTACTACCTCGCGATCAGCGAGGCCGGCTTCGCGACCGGGATCACCCAGGTCCAGCAGATCGTGCTCGAGAAGAAGCGCGGGCTCGCCTGAGGGTCGGCCCGCGACTGGGCGGCGTCAGGGGCGGCGTCGGCGACCGGAATCGAACGACCGGCGTGGGTTCGCGCCGGTCGGGTCGGTGACGGGTGACGGTCGGTCCGCGGCGATGACGCCGCGACGGCGTCAGCGGGGCTTGGTCCGGAACGCCGCCAGGTGGGTGGTCCACTCGGAGGTCCGGCCGTCGAGCGAGGAGCTCTTGCCGTGCCAGCCGCAGACGCACGTGATCGTCTGGGCCTGGTGCTTGTACTCCGCGATCACGTGCTTGAGCGGCTCATCGGCCGGCTTTGCGGCGGGACGCGGCGGACGCATGGTGCCGTTGGACATGGGCAATCCTCCCGGAGCTGACGATCGGCCGACGCAGGCCGGTCCGAGAGGGGCCATCGACCATGCGAAGACGGGACGCGACGGTCGCGCGGACAAGAATTCTACCGTGAACCGGCACTCCACGCCGCCTGATCAGGCGACCCAGGTGCGGCCAGTCGTCCGACGAACCAGCTCGGCGACGAGCAGCGGGGCGACGGCGATCGCCGCGATGATCAGCCAATCCCGGCCGTCGAGCGGGGTCGCCCGGAAGATCTCGGCGAGGGCCGGGACCGCCGGGATCGCGAACTGGATGGCGACGACCGCGATCGCCGCACCGAGCAGGACCCGGTTCGATCCGAGGGCCGTGAGCGGCCGGGTCAGGCTCCGGTTGCCGTAGGCCCGCACGGCCTGGGCGACGACGAGCGCCGTGAACGCCAGCCAGCGGGCATGGTCGCTCCCGGTCGGTTCGCTGAAGAAGAGCACGACCGCGGCAAGCGCGCTGAAGCCTCCGGCGGCGGCGATCCGGAGGAGGAGCCCGGTCGTCAGGAGCGGCACGCTCCGGCGGCGCGGCGCAACGGACATCGCTCCGGGCTCGTCGGCTTCGCGCTCGAACGCCACCGACGTCGAGAGATCGATGAACAGCTCCAGCCACAGGATCTGGATCGGCAGAAGCGGCTGGCCCGCTCCGAGGAGCGTGGCCACGAGGATGAAGCCGAGCAGGGCGACATGGGTCGAGACGAGGAACACGAGGCCCTTCTGGACGTTCGCGACGATCCGCCGCCCGTCGCGGATCGCGTAGACCAGAGTCGCGAACGAATCGTCGTTGAGGACCAGGTCCGACGCGCCCTTCGCGACCGCCGAGCCGCTGCCCATCGCGACCGCGACGTCGCTGTGGGTCAACGCCGGCGCGTCGTTCACGCCGTCGCCGGTCACGGCCACGGTCCGGGACGTCCGGCGGGCGGCCTCGACGAGTCGGAGCTTGTCCTCGGGCCGGGCACGGGCCACGACGTCGAGCGACGCCAGCTCGGCATCGAGCCGGGCGTCGTCCCAGGTCCCGAGCTCGGCGCCCGTGATCACGAGGTCGATGTCGAGACCAGCCTCGCGCGCGATCGCCCGGGCGGTCGCCGGGTGATCGCCGGTGACGACGATCGTCTGGATGCCGGCCGTCCGCGTTGTCGCCATGGCGTCATGGACGCCGGCTCGGAGCGGGTCGGCGAAGGCCAGGACGGCCTCCGGCCGCCACGGTTCGTCATCGAGCGACCGGGCGAGGAGCACCAGCCGCCCACCACGGTCCGCTTCGCCGGCCACGAGACCGCGCCACCCGTCGAGTTCCGTCTCCGACAGACTCGGGCAGAGGCCCAGCACCGCTTCCGGCGCACCGAGGGCGACATGCTCGACCCGGCCGGCGCGGCGGGCGGAGGTGGTCGCGAACGGCCGGCCGTCGCCGGGTGGCTGCGAATCGACGAGATCCGCCGGGTCGAGGGTGGGGCTGCCGCCGAGCTCCTCGAGCCCGACGCCCAACGCCCGGGCGAACGAGCCGCGCGGAGCGCCGAACCGATCGGCCCGCCAGGCGTCATCCTCGGCGCGGAGACCGAGCTCGACGAGGCGCCGCCGCTCCTCGCCCGGCGCAACGGACCCGGCGGGTCGGAGGACGTCGGTCAGGGCCAGGCGGTTCTCGGTCAGGGTGCCGGTCTTGTCGGTCAGGATCAGGTCGACCGCGCCGAGGGTCTCCTCGGCGGACAGGCGCCGGACCAGGACGTTCCGGCGCAGAAGTCGGTGGGCGCCGAAGCCGAGGATGACCGCCAGCAGGATCGGCGGCTCCTCGGGGATCGCCGCGATCGCGGCCGAGATCCCGGCGAGGAGGTTCGCCCCGGCCGGATGACCGCGCAGGAACCCCGCCCCGACGGTGATCGCGATCAGCCCGATCGCGACGACGAGCAGGATCCGGACGAGGCGATCGAGCTCGCGCTGGAGCGGGGAACGCCGCGACGGCGCCGAGCCCAGGCTGTCGGCGATCCGGCCGAGCGCCGTCAGTGCGCCCGTCGCGACGACGAGCCCGGCGCCGCTGCCGCGGACCACGCTCGTTCCAGCGAATCCGATCTCCCGGGGATGGCCGCCGGGCGGAGCGGTCGGATCGGGGCTCAGGATGGCGTCCTCGGGCACCGACTCACCGGTCAGGAGGCTGCGATCGAACGCGAGCCCGACGGCCGCAGTCAGGCGCATGTCGGCCGGCACGATGTCCCCGGCCCGGACGAGGACGACGTCGCCCCGGACGACCTCGGCGGCGTCGATGTCGAGCACGCGACCGTCGCGCCGGACGATCGCCCGCGGAGCCGCCGCGGCGCGCAGCTCGGCGAGGGCGCGCTCGGCCCGGTACTCGGTCACGACGTCGGCGCCGACGATCGGGATCAGGCCGCCGAGCACGAGGATCCCGTCGCGCACCTCGCCGAGGAGGATCGCGCCCACCCCGGCGAGGAGGAGCAGGATCACGAACGGCTCGGACATCGCCTCGAGGACCAGCTTCGGCAGGGTCGGTCGAGGTGGCGGCTCGACCTCGTTCGGACCGTCCGCGTGCAGGCGTCGGCCGGCCTCGACGTCGGTCAGGCCGGTGTCCGGATCGGTGTCGGTCTGGTTGGCGATGTCGGCCGTCGCCGGCGCACCGGGGCCGTGGTCGATCGTCTCGAGGGGCATGTCTTACAGGGTGCCTTGGATCGCCGCCGGCCGCCCGGGCCATTGGAACCGGGCGAGTCGGTCCGAGCGGCCCGAGGCCCCCGACCCGGGGTCTCAGCCCAGGTGTCCGGCCTCGTTCCAGGCCTCGATCACCCGGCGATCGGTCTCCCAGCCGAGCTCCGAGATCGTCGCGGTGGCCAGCTCGAGCCGGCTCGCGGTGAGCGGCGGCGTCTCGATCCAGCGGGCTGCCAGCACGCGCAGGAAGTGGCCGTGCGAGAAGACGAGCACGTCGCCCCCGGTGGCGAGCAGGCCCGCGATCACCCGGTCGGCCCGGTCGCCCAGCTCGGCGAGGCTCTCGCCGTCGCGGATCGGGCGGCTCCAGACCGTCCAGCCCGGCTCGTCGCGGGCGATGTCGACCCGGCGCCGGCCCTCGTACACGCCGTAGTCCCACTCCTGGAGCTCGGGATCGACGACGACCACGTCGCCGAAGCCCGCCAGGCGGCAGGTGTCGAGGGCGCGCACGAGCGGGCTCGACACAACCTTGCTGAACGTCCGACCGTCGAGGGCGGCCCCGAGCCGGCGGGCCTGCTCACGCCCGAGCTCGGTCAGCGGAATGTCCGTCCGGCCGGTGTGCTGGCCTGACTTCGACCATTCGGTCTCGCCGTGGCGGGCCAGGACGAGACGGGTCCGAACGAGGTCGTCGGTCACGCCGGCCCTGCCTCGTCCTCGAGGCGCGTCGACGGGACCCCGGCGGCCTCGGGCGGCGCATCGAAGAACGGCCGCGTCGTCCATCCGAACAATCCGGCCAGCCAGACGCCGGGCACCTGCCCGATCCGCGTGTCGTAGCGGTAGACCTGATCGTTGTAGAGCTCGCGCCGGTCAGCGATCATCGACTCGAGGCGCTCGATCTCCGATTGGAGGGCGAGGACGTTGGCCGCCGATCGGACCTCTGGATAGCGCTCGACCGTCGCGAGCAGCGTCCGGACCGCCCGGGTCGTGACCGCCGACGTCGCAGCCTGGTCGGGGATCTGCGCCGCCGGCGAGAACCCCGCCCGCGCCTCGGTGACCGCGGTCAGCACGTCGCGTTCGAAGGTCATCAGGCTGGCCCGCTCTGGAGCGGCGAGACCAGGGTCAGCTCGATCGGCTCGGCGGCACCGGTCACGAGGACCTCGCCGACCGCGAGGCTGGCGATTCGCGACGCCGACGTGCCGCTGATCCGCCCGGCCGAGCGAAAGGAGAGCATGCCCCGGACGAGCAGGGCGATGCCGGCCACGATTCCGGCGCCCGCGAACCCGGCGAAGGCAGCCTCGTTCGGGATCGTCATCGCGGCGTCGACTGAGTCGCGATCAGCCGGCGCATGTTCGGACGGGATCGAGCGACAGGCTCCCGGCGTTCACCTCGGCCCGGAGCGCGATCCGGACCTCGGCCGTCGCGTAGCCGGCCGTCTCCCACGCGCCGCCGACCTCGGTCAGGTCGTGCTCGTCGAAGTCGTTGGCGGCGGCGAAGCTGCCCTCGAGGCGGATCCGCAGGCCGGTCCCGGGCGCGCTGCAGATCGCGATCGAGCCGGCGTTGACGCTCAGGGCGCCGTCGAGGCTCATGGCCGGCAGGCGGAGCGTCCCGGATCCGGCGTTGATGTCGACGGTCAGCTCGTCGAGGGCGGCGATCTCGCGCAGGTCGATGTCGACCGATCCGGCGTTGCGCTGGATCGAGAGGCGAGCCAGGCGGGCCCCGGCGAGGGTCAGCCGGCCGTCGCCGGCATTTGCCTCGATGTCGAGGTCGAGGAGGGGATCTCGCGGCAGGACGACAGCCCAGGCCGTCCGGCCATCGAAGCCGAAGCCGGTTGATTCGCTCGAGTCGATCGTGAGCGCGTCGGGCCGGGCATCGAGACGCGGCTGGCGACTGTCCGAGGCGACGCCCGACAGGTTCCAGGTCGAGCCCGGCGCCGTGGTCACCGTCAGGTCGCCACAGTCCTGCTTGATCGTGACCCGGGCCCGATCGGCCAGCTCGCCCGATGTCTCGGCGAAGGCCGTCCCGCGGTCCGACTCGCCGCTGCAGATCCCGCTGAATCCGAACGAGCCGGTCGATGCGATTCCGCCGACGATGGCCCCGAACGTGACCGCCAGCACGAGGCCGCCGAGGGCTGCGCCCGGCCGCCGATCGAGGGCGATGGACAGCCCGATCCCGACCAGGATCATGGGCCACAGGGACCACGCCCGGCCGGCCGTCGCCTCGGCCAGCACGCCCTGGCGGACGGCGACCATGACTGCTCCGACCGTGATCAGGAACAGCCCGAATCCGACCAACCGTCGATCGAACTGCATGCCGTATCACCCTCCTCCGGATCGCGACGGCAACGGTACAGGACTGTGCTAGCCTCGGGCCGACCCAGTGCGCCCGGCGGTCGTGGCGCGACGCGCGGCAGAGGTGGTGATGCGACTCAGCGAGTGGCGGTCGGCGGCACCCCACAAGGACGCGGCCGCGGCGAAGGTGGCGGCGGTCGTCGACCCCGTCCTGACCGCCCTGGGGGCCGGTCCAGATCCGCATTGCTGGGTGGCCTGGGGCGACGAGCCGGGCAACCGCTACTCGATCCTGGTCCCGACCGATCCCGGGCTGATCCTGACCTTCGTTCGGTCCAACGTTCCGGGCGAAGGCCCGCGGGCGACGACCAAGCTCGTTCGCTGGAACCGCGTCGCGATCGGCGAGCTGTCGGTCGAGACCCAGGGCGGTCATCGGATGCTCAGCTTCCAGGTCGAAGGCCAGGTCCTGCGCGGTGTGGACGTCGAAGCCGATCGAGTCGCGGCGTTCGCCCTGCGGGTCATCGCGGCCATCGACGGCCGGCCGCTGCCGCCGATCGAGGAGACCAGCCGACGCGGCGGTCCGCGGGTGACCGGCAAGGCCGTCCAGCCCGGCACGGCCCCCGCCAATCCGGCGCCCGGATTCGGGGGCGCGAAGGCCCCGGCCAGGCCGGCCGTCAGGGCCGGAACGAAGCCCTCCGGTTCAGGCCGATCCGCCCCGAATGCCCTGTCGAGTGGCACGTCCCGCTGAACCGGCCGACAGGCACGGCTCGTTGATCCGGGCCGTCATCTTCGATCTCGACGGGGTCATCGTCGACTCGGAGATCTGGTGGGACGAGGTCCGGCAGGCGTTCGCCAGCGATCATGGACGGCCATGGACGCAAGCCGACCAGCACGCCGTCATGGGCAGCAACTCGGCCCAGTGGTCGGCCACGATGCGCGAACGCCTCGACCTTGACCTGGCCGACGCGGACATCGAGGCAGCCATCGTCAACGGCGTCGTCGGCCGCTACGAGCGCGATGGGCCGCCCACGATCGCGGGAGCCGTGGAGGCCGTCCGGCGGATCGCCGCGGATCGCCGGACTGCGCTGGCCTCGTCCTCGCACCGAAGGGTGATCGACGCCGCCCTCGCGGCGACCGGCCTGACCGACCTGTTCGACGCCGTCGTCTCCTCCGATGAGGTCGCGCACGGCAAGCCGGCGCCGGACGTCTTCCTCGCCGCAGCCGGTCGGATCGGAGTCCTGCCCGGGGAGGTGCTCGTCGTCGAGGACTCGCTCAACGGCCTGCGGGCGGCGAAGGCGGCGGGCATGGCGACCGTCCTCATCCCGAATCTCTCGGTGCCGCCGGCGCCGGGTTGGGAGCCGTTCGCCGA
>JBKJOK010000252.1:0-2033 GCA_046595595.1 Candidatus Limnocylindrales bacterium | reverse complement strand
AGCGGCACGACCCGGACGTCGTCGCGGCGCCCGGCTCCGCCCGGCCCGTTGAACTTGTACGGGCTGATCTCGATGAGCCGCTGGGTGTTGCCGTGGTACGCGATGTCGACCGTGGTGACGTCTGGGCGGCCGGTCGCCGCCCGGGCCAGCCGGAGCGCCAGCTCATTCGCCTCGCTGCCCGAGTTCGTGAAGAAGCAGACCTCGAGATGGTCGGGCAGGAGCGCGGTCAGCCGCTCGGCGTAGCGGACGATGTTCTCGTGGAGATAGCGCGTGTTCGTGTTCAGGACCCGCATCTGGGCGACACCTGCGTCCACAACGTGCGGGTGGGCGTGCCCGACGTGGGCGACGTTGTTGACGCAATCGAGGTAGGCCCGGCCGTCGGCGGCGTACAGATACGCGCCCTCGCCGCGGACGATGTGGAGCGGCGTCCGGTAGCTCAGCGACAGCGACGGCCCCAGATGGGCACGGCGCGCGTTGATGATGTCGTCGGCGGTCATCGCGGCGCGATCGCGGCGAGGCGTTCGAGCAGCGCCCAGGCGGGCGCCTCCGACACGGTCAGGTACGGATCGTCGGGCGCGAGCCGCGATTGGTGGGCACTGAGGCTCACGCTCGTGGCCAGCCGGAGGGCGACGAGATCGAGAAGGACGTCGGCCTCGATGTCGGTCAGCGGCAGGGCCGTCTCGAAGCCGGCGCGCACCCACTCGATCACCGCGAGCGGATCGTTCGCGCCGAGGGCGGCATAGGCGGCCGCCACCGCGAGCTCATTGACGAGGATCGACCAGACGGCGTCGCCGAGGTCGAGCAGGCCGCTGATCGAGCCACCGTCGTCGGCGACGAGGACATTGTGGTCGTTCGCATCGTTGTGGATGACGCCATGACGGAGAGAAGCGAACTGGTCCGCCAGCGGGGCGAGCCGGACCTGCCAGGCCGCCAGGAGCGCCGCGCGTTCCGGACTCGTGACGGCTCCGGCATGGGCGGCGATCACGGCGAGGTCCTGCTCGGCGGACCACTGGAAGTCGCGCTGGGCGGCGGGATGGTTGAAGCCCTGGAGGGTCGAGGCGGTCCGACCCATGACCCGGCCGAGGTCGCCGAGGAGGGCGTCCGAACGTTCGGCGGGCGGGATCGTGGCGAGCGGCCGGCCGGGCAGCCAGGTCAGGACGCGGGCGAGGCTCGGCGCGCCGGGACCTCCGATGTCGACGACCTCACGACCATCTCGACTCGGAACCGGGAGCTGGCACGGGACCCCGGCCGCGGCGAGGCGTTCCATCGCCCGGTGCTGGAGGTCGAGGAACGCCGGGTCCTCGTTCGCGTTCGAGATCTTGAGCACGAACCGGGGCTGCCCGTCGACCGCCACCGCGAAGTTGCGGTCGCGTTCGCTCGGCAGGGTCCGGAGGTCGCCCGCGATCCCCCAATGACGGGCAAGGACTTGAGCCGCGGCGGCGTCATCGACGGACGGCCGGGTCCGGACCGCATCGACGAGCTCGCTCACCGTGACAGGGTACCGAGCGTCAACCGAGGGTCAGGTCGACGAGGCCCTCGCCGAGACGGCGGCGGACCTCGGACAGGAGCTCGGCGTCGTACGCGACTCTCCGGCTGAGCTCCATCGGCAGCGATCCGCCGCCGGTCGGGGCCGGCACGTGGAGCACGACGCGCGTGCCGCCGGGCCGCTCGCGGAGGAGGATCTTGAACGCCTCCATCGCGGGAACGAGGCGATCCGAGGACGCGGCACCGAACCGGACGTGGAGCACCTGGTCGGGCTGGCTCTCGACCTGGGACGTCGGCGCGGCCGATGCCTGGGCAGCCCGGGCGCGGGCCTCGTCGGGCAGGGCCGGCTCGTCATCGGGCTCCGCGAAGCCGGCGCCCGAGGCAGCCGCGAAGCCGTCGGGCTCGTCGTAGGTCGGGATCGGCTCGGCGGGCGCGATCGTGGGCAGCGATGCCGTGCCGCCAAGGTGGCCGGCAACGCGCTGCGCTTCCGCCCGGAGCGGCGAGACGCGCGGAACGCCGGGCCGGATCTCGTCCCGGATCGCGGCCGG
>JBKJOK010000217.1:0-1098 GCA_046595595.1 Candidatus Limnocylindrales bacterium | reverse complement strand
GAGAATCGTCGCGATCGGGTCGATGCCGTCGGAGGCCTGGGTGTGGATGTGCAAGTCGGCCCGGCCGAGGCGGTCGGTCACGGCGCGCCCTCGTCGATCGCGGGCTCGGTGCCCTCCTTGGCGGCCTCGCCGGCGAGGTCCGGCCAGATCGGGAAGAACACCGCCGACCACTGCTCGGGAGCGTCGGTGATCAGCGACTCGAACGCCACGGCCATCGCCCGGAGCGTGGCCGAGATCCGTTCCCGACGGGTCCCGTCGGTCGCGATCCGGATCGGCAGCAGCCGTCCTGCCACGCGCCCGTCCGCCAGCCGCCGCACCCCCACGGCGTAGAGCGGGGCGCCACTCTCGATCGCGACGAGGGCCGGTCCGATCGGCAACCGAGCAGGCGATCCGAACAGCTCGATCGGCATGCCGCCGCCGGCGATGTCCCGGTCAGCCACGATTCCGACCGGCTCGCCGGCCTTGAGCGCCGCCTGGAGCGCCCGCCGGGCCGCCCGCAGGCCGACGATCCGGACTCCGAGCGAGCCACGGGTCCGCTCGAACCATGCCTGGAGGGGCGGGTCGTCGACGGTCTCCATCGGCGCGACGAACGTCCGCCCGGAGCGGTGCGCGAGGTACAGGCCGGGCAGCTCGATCGGACCGAGGTGGGCGGACACGAAGATCACCGCACCACCTGCGAACGCCGCCTCGACGGTCTCGGGCGTCTCGACGATGACCTGACGTTCGAAGATGGCCGGGGTCAGGCTCGGGACGCGGAGCACCTCGAGGTAGTAGCGGGCGTCGTGGCGGAAGGCGGAGACGACGATCCGCTCGAGGGCGCGCGGGTCGCGCGCGGCGGCCCGGACGAGGGGGCTGCCCGCGCCACGCCCATCAAGCACGGCGGCGACCCGGGCGAGGTTCCGGCGAGCCTGCGCCGCCCGCTCCGGGGCCGCCTTGTACCAGATCCAGCCGACGAGTCCGGCGAGGGCGATCGCGAGGCGCTCGGGCAGCCGGCAGGCGAGCCACGATACGATCTCGAGGCCGACCACGCGGAGACGCTGGACCGGCGTCCCACGGCCGGCCGTCCGGGCGATCGGCGGGGACGCCGACTCGTCGGTC
>JBKJOK010000193.1:0-2988 GCA_046595595.1 Candidatus Limnocylindrales bacterium | reverse complement strand
TGGCGATGATGCGCGCTTCCCGCCTCGTCTCGCTCCTGCTCCTGCTCCAGTCCCGCGGCGGCCAGACGGCGGCCGAGCTGGCGCGTGAACTCGAGGTCTCGGTCCGGACGATCCATCGCGATGTCGACGCCCTGAGCGCCTCGGGCGTCCCGATCTACGCCGACCGCGGGCCGCACGGCGGGATTCGCCTGGTCGATGGCTATCGGACGCGCCTGACCGGCATGACCGCCGACGAGGCAGAGGCGCTGTTCCTGTCGGGCCTGCCGGGTCCGGCCGCCGAACTCGGTCTTGGCACGGTCGTCGCCGCCGCGCAGTTGAAGGTGCTGGCCTCCCTGCCGGTGGAGCTCCGGGCACGGGCGTCGCGTCTCGTCGAGCGCTTCCACCTCGACGCGGCCGCCTGGTATCACGCGGACGAGCCGGTGCCGTTGCTCGGCCTGCTGTCCGAGGCGGTCTGGGAGAGCCGGCGGATCGAGATCGGCTATGACCGCGGCGACAAGACGGTCGATCGGGTCCTCGAGCCACTCGGCGTCGTCCTGAAGGCCGGCGTCTGGTACCTCGTCGCAGCAGCCGACGGCCAGCCACGGACCTACCGCGCGTCGCGGGTGACCCGGGTGACGCCGCTCGACGACCCGTTCGAGCGTCCTCTCGGGTTCGACCTCGCCGCGTTCTGGACGGAGTCGTCGGCGGCGTACGAACGGGACACGCCCCGGATCGCGGTGGTCCTGCGCATCGCCGCCCATCGCCTGCCACGCCTCCGCGGCGTGATCGCCGACCGGCCGTACGACACCCTGGAACGTCTCGACCGGCCCGATCCCGACGGCTGGCTCCACGTCCGGGTCACGCTCGACTGGCCAAACGAGGTCGTCAGCCAGATCCTCGCGGTCGGACCAGACTGCGAGCTCCTCGAGCCGGTCGAACTGCGCGAGCGGATCGCCGCCCAGGCGAGGCGCGTCGCCAGTCACTACGAGCCGGCTCCTGCCGCGCAGCCCGAGCCCGCGGCGCAGACGGTCAACCTCTAGGCCGGGATCCCGGCGGATCCGTCGCATGGCGCCGTGCGGGTCGACCCACGGGCCGCCGAAGCGGGGGTCGCCGGCCGGGTCAGCGTCGATCGCGCCACGACCGGACCGGCCGATTCGGGTGCGTCATCGTCGCGCGCGAGCAGCCGCCGTTCGGTTGCGGCGCGCTCCATGTCGCGGACCCGATCGGCATGGATCGTCCGCGCCAGCGTCTCCAAGTGGAACATCTACGCACCTCGTCATCGGGCGATCGATCGACCGCTTCTCTCACCGGACGATCATGCCGGACATACCTGTCAGATCCTGTCATCAGTTGATCCGCGGGCCGTCAGCCAGGCCGTGAATCCGACGCCGCGCGAGGCCACGACAGCGGCCAGCCGCAATACGTTTGCGACGAGCGATCCGTTGCGCGATGGGCGTCTGGTGGTGAACGATCCGCTACAACTCCAGCGGTTCCCAGTGCCCGGAGGTCAAGTCCAGCCATGACATTCGATCCGAACGCCCGACTCGATCCCACGTCGGTGACCGACGCCCGCGGCGGCGGCAGCCGGATGGGCGGCCGGGGCGGCCTGGCGGTCGGCGGCGGCGGGCTCGGCCTCGTCATCACGATCATCTACATCCTGCTCGGCGGCAACCCGGGCGCCCTGCTCGGCGACGGCTCAGGCTCCGGCTCCGGACCGGACGTCAACGGCCCGAACAGCTCGGCTCTCGCCTCATGCCAGACCGGCGCCGACGCAAACGAGCGCGAGGACTGCCAGATCATCGGCTACGTCAACAGCATCGAGAAGTACTGGACCGGCGCGCTCCAGGGCTACGAAAAGGCCGAGACCGTCCTGTTCAGCGGCAACGTCTCCACCGGCTGCGGAGGCGCGACGTCGGCGACCGGACCCTTCTATTGCCCGGCCGACAAGAACGTGTACATCGACCTGACGTTCTTCAAGGAACTCGAGGACCGGTTCGGCGCCAAGGACGCGCCGTTCGCCAGGGCGTACGTCCTCGCCCACGAGTACGGCCACCACGTCCAGGACCTCGTGGGCGACCTCAAGCCGGGGGGCAACGACACCGGACCGACGAGCCGGTCGGTCAGGACGGAACTGCAGGCCGACTGCTATGCCGGCGTCTGGGCCAACAACGCCCAGTCCACCGGGTACATCAAGCCCCTGACCGCCGAGCAGATCGCCGCTGCCGACGCCGCGGCCGCGGCGGTCGGCGACGATCACATTCAGCAGTCGAGCGGCGGCGGGGTCGATCCCGACAGCTTCAGCCACGGGACCTCCGAGCAGCGAGTCCGCTGGTTCACGACCGGCTACGAGTCCGGCAATCCGGATGACTGCGACACGTTCAACGCCACGACCCTCTGACCCGGGCGAGGCGCCCGGCAGCTTGAACCGATCCGCGGCCGGCGATCCACCGCGGAGCGTCCGGGGCGAGGTCCTCGGTGACGAGCGATCCGAGCGGTTTCGCGCGTTCGAACGGCGCTTCTCGCTCGTCAGCCGTCTCCTCGACGACCTGGTCGTGGTACCCGGGACGAGCCACCGGATCGGGCTGGACCCGATCGTTGGGCTGATCCCGGTCGTCGGCGACGCGGTATCGGGCGTCGTCGGGTTCTGGCTGATCGCGGAGGCGACCCGGTTCGGCGTGCCGCGCGTGGTCGTGGCCCGGATGGTCCTGAACACCTCGGCCGACCTGATCCTCGGGTTCGTCCCGGTGCTCGGTGACCTGTTCGACGTCGTGTCACGTTCGAACGCCCGGAACCTGGCGCTGTTCCGACGCCACGCCCTCGAGCCGGGAGCGTCCACCCGTGACGACCGGCTCATCGTGCTCGGGCTGGGCGCGGTCCTGTTCGGGGTGCTGTGGCTGATCGTGACCGCGATCGGCTGGCTGCTCTCGATCGAAATCCCGGCCCCGTAGTCGCCCGGAACTGCTGGCCCGCGATCCCTGCGCGATCGGCCGGCCGCCCTCAGCCCTCGGC
>JBKJOK010000318.1:0-5986 GCA_046595595.1 Candidatus Limnocylindrales bacterium | reverse complement strand
GACCCGCCCAGATGGATGGTCGCCGCGCGACGCAGGCCATCCGCGGTCCATGGGATGGGCCCGTCCAGCGCCCAGTCCACCTTGAACACACCGGGCCCGAACCGGAATCGCTCGTAGCGTCTACGGGTTCCCGCCGGTAACCGGTCGCCGGCGATGGCCGCGAGGGCCTGGGGTGTCGTGTCGAAGACGACGACCCGCGATGACGGCAGATCCGCGAGCGACCCGATCCGCTGCCCGACCACGATCTCGCCACCCAGCGCCCGAATCTCCACAGCCAGCGCGTCCGCCACGGCCGCCGAACCACCCCGAATCATCGGCCAGCCGACGGCGTGGGCATACAGGCCGAGGACCAGTCCGAACGACGCGGACAGCGGTGCGCTTAGCGGGAGCATGGAGTGCGCTGCGAGCCCGCCGAAGAGGGCTCGGGCCGAGTCGCCCCGGAACCGGGAGTCGGCAAGACCGGCGGCCGAACGCAACGCCGGAAGGCCGAATCGGGCGAGCGCGATGGGGTGGCGGGGGAAGTGCACGACTGGCCGGAGCAGTTCCCCGGACAACTTGCCAGCGTCCCGGGTCAGTGGCCCGAAGAGAGCGCGCCAGACATGGGCATCGTGCAGGTCGTCCAGCCCTGCCGCGGTGGCCGCCACGGACCGCTCAAGGACCACGGCGCGGCCGCCGTCCAGGGCGTGCGCCAGTGGAGCGTCCGGGTGGACCAGCTCCACTCCGTGCGCGGCGAGGTCCACGGTCCGAAAGAACGGCGACGCCGCGGTTAGCGGCAGGATCGTGGAGCACACGTCGTGGCGGAACCCGGGGAGGGTCAGCTCCTGCGTGCGCGTGCCCCCACCGATCGTGGGGGCCGCCTCGTAGACCCGGACCGAGCGACCGGCACGGGCCAGGGTGAGGGCCGCCGCGAGACCGTTGGGACCAGCCCCGATCACGACCGCGTCGAGGCCGGGCGTCGTCATGCGGCGACCGACCTCAGCACCGGGCGACGGAGGCGATCCACGCCCACAGGGTATGCCGTTCGACGGGGCGAACGTCGACGATGCGTGGACCGCACCTCCGTCAACGGCGTCGGCCGATGGATCGAAGGGGCGCCCCGACCGTATGCAGCGCCGCACGGATCCCGGCGTTGTAGCGGACGTTGCCAGCGTGCCGCCATTGGCGCCGACGATCGATGCAGGTGATCTCGGTCTCGACGTCGGCGTCGATCGCGCCGAACCGCGCCGCGACGTTCGCGAGTGTCGTCTGCCAGAACCGGTTGTTGGCGCGCTGACCACCGAACATGAGCCCCAGCTCGAAGAGTGGGTCGCTGGCCCGCTCGAGTGCCTGCGCCTGCACGATGATGGCCCCGTCGGCGGCCCGCGACGCGCTGAACGTGATCCAGGCCGCGAGCATGTGTCCCTCCGGCGTCATCAGCGTGAACGCCTCGTCGTCCGCATACAGGACGAGCACGCCGGTGTGCAGCTTGACCGGCCCTGCCGCACTGACCGAGAGGAGCGCGACCTCGCCCGGGCGGATGCCCGCCAGTGGGGCATAGAACGTGTTGCCCTTGGGCCAGAAGGTCGGGAACTCGGCCTTCCAGGTCGCCACCACGGACTCGGGCGTCAGACCAGGCTCGGCCGGGAGACGGACGCGGAACGTCTTCTGCCACATCTGCCCGAATCCCTGCAGTGGGCCCGCGACCCGCCGGCCCGCGACGGTCGCGGCGAGGCCCCCGCCGGCCGGGTCGGACACTGCGAGGCGCTCGACTGGCCTTGCCCAGCTGTCGACATCCGTTCGATGGGCCGTGTCCTCGGCGGTCGGCTCGGTTGGTCTTGCGTTCATCGTGACCTCTCGCGTAGCGGTTGGCCCCCATCGTGCTCGGCTCCCGTCCGGGAATCGCTACGGACCGGCCGTGACTCGCGTCACGGAGAGCTACGCGTCGAGGATCTCGAATGGCGGCCGTCGGCGCCAGATCATCACCGCGAGCCAGGCCGACCAGGCGGCCCAAGCGATGAATACGATCCCGAGCCCGACGTCACGGACAGCTCCGAGGCCGAGCATGTTCAGCCCCGTTACGGTCGCGAACAGCCCGCCGAGGATCAGGCTCAGGCGGCCGAACCCGGGCTGTTCCGATCTGACCAGCAGCCCGGTCGCGACCATCCAGACGCTCAGCAGGATGCCGTCGACCAGCTGCCAGACCGCCCGGAAGACGACGTCGATGAGTGTGGCGAAGGTCGTGGCGATCGCGGCCTGGTCGGAACCGGGCGCAGCGTGGGCGTCGATCAACGGGGCGCCGGCCATCGCCAGCGCGGCCGCACCGACACCGCCGACCAGGACATATCCCGACGCCGCGCCCAGGGCGGCTGTGGCGAGGACCGGTCCGCGGCGCCGGAGGGCCAGCCACAGCGCGAGTGCCACGACCGCTGTCGGCAGGTAGTAACTGAACAGATCCGTCAAGGCCGCCCATTTGAAGAGTGCCGCCGAGGTGGGTCCGCCAGTCACGACCAACGCCGGATCGGCGAACCAGTCGGATCGGAACCGGAACGCGGCGAGGAACAGCAGGGTGCTGAGCGCGCCGAGGCCTACCGTGAGGATGAGTGCTGCCACGGCCGCAACGCGGAGCGTGGGACGACGAGCCGGCGTGCGAGTCCCGTGCTCCGCTGTTACGGCGAGGCGGCCAACCGGCTTCGCCCAGCTGTCGGCATCGGTTTGGCGGGGAGTGGACTCGGCGATCGGCTCGGTCGGGTTCGCGGTCATTCGAATTCTCTCGCGGAGCGGATGGTCCGATCCTGCGGGCGGACCGTCCGGGGATCGTTACGACGCGGGTCGGCGAAGCCAGGCGTTCGCTGATTCGGGCCGTGCGCACCCTACCCGTCGATGGGCCGGACGCTGCTGTCGACGATCACCGAACTCATCATCTGGGCCGACGAGCACACCGACGAGATCGACTCAGCTCGCCAGGGCTATGACGTCCGAGGCACCGGGTCGCCATTTGGGTGGCGCGGGGCCGCGCATACTGCCAACGCCAAGATTCGCGGTCCCGACAGCCGCGAACGTGTGAAAGAGGGAGGGATCGGGATGTCTGACCTTCGTGGTGCTCCGTCGTGGGCCGTTGCCGCCCGCGACCTGTTCCTCGTCGCCATGGCCGTGTTCGTGCTCAACATCGGGATCGGCATCCTCAACGGCGCCGACGCCGTCGAGTTCGACCGCAACCAGCTCCTGACCCACGTCCACGCGGGGACGATCGGCTGGCTGACCCTCACGATCGTCGCGTCGTCGTTCCTGTTGTTCCGGGCCGCCGACCGGCGGCTCATGCTCGCTCTGGCGATCCTCGTCCCGATCTACGTGGCGGCCTTCTACACGGGCTCGTTCCCCGCGCGGGCCGTCGGCGGAACGTTGCTGCTCGTCGCCATCGCCTGGCTGCTGGTCTGGGTCTGGCGCCAGTTCCTCGCCGGCGAGCGCTCGCTGCCGCGCCTCGCCTTCGTTCTCGGGCTGACCTCGTTCGCCTACGGCGCCGTCATCGGCGTCCTGCTCCAGATCCAGTTCGCGCTCGGGTTGACGATCCTGTCCGGCGACGGGATCGGCGCCCATGCCTCGGCGATGACATTCGGCTATCTCGTGCTCGTTGCCTTCGGGCTCATCGAGTGGCGCATTCTCGGCACTCGCGGCCTGCCCCGGGCTGGGCTCGTCCAGGTCCTCGCCCTCTTCATCGGCGGCCTCGTCATCTCGCTCGGCCTCCTCGCCGGGGCCGCACAGGCAGCCGGCGGGATCTATCTCCTCACCCAGCTCGTGGCGGTCGTCCTCTTCGTCGTCCGGATCTGGCCGCGGTCCCTGCGCGTCGGCTGGCTCGACGCCGATCCGATCCGTCACGTCGGCGCGGCATCCGTCTGGGTCGTCGGCGCGCTCATCCTGTTCATGTATCTGGTCTTCTCGTTCATCGCTGCCGCGAACCCTGACCCCGCCGCCCTCCCGCTCAATGTCCTCTTCGCCAGCGACCACGCGGTCTACATCGGGGTGATCACGAACATCATGCTCGGCCTGCTCAGCCTGCTGGTCCTGGACGAGGCGGCGCGCCGGTCGTGGATCGGCCACGTGATCTTCTGGGGCGTGAATCTGGGGCTGTTGGTGTTCGTCGTCGGGCTCATCGTCGACACGTCCGAGATCAAGCGAATCGGGGCACCGGTCATGGGCGTGACGTTGCTCGTGGCACTGGCGATCCTGGCCGTGCGAGCGAAGTCGGCGACGCTGGCGTCGGCTGAATCGGAGCTGGCCGAGCCCGCCTGAGGGCATGTGAACGGGCCGCGATCGCGAGCGTCGAGAGCGCGGCGGGTAGGGTGTCGCCGCCGGTGATGCGGCTGAGGATCAGCGCGCCGACCGCCTCGAACGCGAGGTAGGCGGCGGGATAGAGGAAGATGTCCGCCGTCACGGACTCGCCGATGCCGATCACCCAGAGGACGAGGGCCACGAACATCGCGGCCAGCGAGGCCGGAAGACATCCCACGCGACCCGCGACGACTGCCTCGCGCTCATTCGCGGCCCCGGATCCAGACGCTCGCCGAACGGGTCTCTCGGCCTCACCCCCGGCCGGTCAGCCTTCGGATGGGTGCGCCGAGGGTTCGACGAACCGTGCGGATCGAGGCGCTGTTGCGCAGATTCCGGACGTACCGCCACTGGCGTCGTTTGTCGATGCATACGACCTGGGTCTCGACGACCGGCGCCGCGACCCCGACCGCGGCCGCGAGGTTGCGCAGGGTCGCCTCCCAGAACCGGTTGTTCTGGCGGTTGCCGCCGAGCATGTAGGCCAGTTCGTCGAACGGGTCGGACGGGCGTTCCAGGGCCTGCGCCTGAGCGATCGTCACGTCGCCGTCGCGCCGGGCGGAGAAGGTGATCCATGCCGACAGGATATGGCCTTCGGGGCTCATGAACGTGAACGACTCGTCGTCTGCGTAGAGGACGAGCACGCCGGTGGAGAACCTGACCGGCGCCCCGGGCAACGGCTCGATCTCGAGCAGGGCGACCTCGCCCGGCGCGATGCCGGACAACGGGGCGTAGAACCGCTGGCCCTTGGGCCAGAAGGTCGGGAAGCGCTCCTTCCAGAGGGCGATGAGGTCGGTCGGGGAGATGTCGGCGCCGTCGAGGCGGACCGTGAACGTCTTCTGCCACAGCTGGCCGAAGCCCTGGAGCGGGCCGGACACCCGCCTGCCCGTCACCGCATCGTCCTTCGCGCCTGCCACCCCGGCCGCCGACAGGCGGTCGACCGGTCGTGCCCAGTTCGCGGCGTCGCGATTGGTCGGAACGCCGCCGTTGGTCGGCGGGCTGCCGTTCGGCTCGGTCATCGCAGGTTCTCCTCGGTCTCGCGGTCTGGCCGAATCAGGCGGTGGCGGCCGCCATGGCCGCCTTTTCGTCGTCGTGGATCTCGATCGCCTCATCCAGGCGGGTCAGCGAGAAGATCTCGCGGTAGTGTTCGGACAGGCCTGTCGCGATGAGCCGTCCGCCGCTGCGCTGGGCGCGGACGAGGAGCGTCACGAGGAGCCCGATGCCACCGCTGTTCATGTACTCGAGCTTGCGGAAGTCGAGGATGACCGCGGACGAGCCATTCGCCGCCGCGAGGGCGTAGGCGGCCATGAGGTCGGGTTCGCTGGCGGAGGTGATGTCGCCTTCGATACGCAGGATGGACGCCGGACCCTCCTGGTCGAGCTCGATGACGGTGGCACTCATGCGACGTCTCCTTCGACGATTTCCATGAAGTCGGACAGGCGCGTGATCCGGAAGATCTCCTGGTAGTGCTCCGTCAGGCCGATGGCCCGGACCGTCCGGCCATCGCGTCGGGCGTCCGCCAGCAGCCGGACGACGAGGGCGATGCCCGTGCTGTTGATGTAGCCCACCTGCCCGAAGTCGAGGCTGATCCGGCGCGGGCCGAGAGCTGCGACCTGCGCATAGGCATTCGCGAGTGTCTCGTCCGCTCGGGCGTTCAGGTCGCCCGTGAGACGGACCCGGACCTCCT
>JBKJOK010000288.1:0-3814 GCA_046595595.1 Candidatus Limnocylindrales bacterium | reverse complement strand
GACGAGCCGGCCGCCGGCGTCGAACGGCACGGTCGTCTCTGTCTCGAAGACCCGGTCCGGCGGGTCGAGGATGACGGCCGCGAGGTCGTCGGCGAGGTCCGGCATCGCGATGGTCAGGCGCGCCACCTGGGCGACACCCGTGTCGCGGACCATCCGGGCGCAGCGCTCGTGACCCCAGATCGGCGCCGGCCGGAACCGGTGGTTGCCGAACGCGTGGTCGTTGTGGCCATGGGTGTTGACGACGGCCCGGACGGGGAGCGGCGTCAGCTCGCGGAGGTCGCTCAGGACTTCGTCGGCCTGGCGATGCGAGATCCGGGTGTCCACGATCAGGACACCGTCATCGCCGAGGACCGTGACGATGTTCTGGTCGTAGAACGCATAGCGCCGCGTGAAGACTCGATCGCCGACCTCGCTCCACACCGACATGTCAGGCAGCGTAGCGGCTGGCGCGCCTACGATGGAGCCGATGACGACATGGCTGACGACGACCCCGACTCCTGCCGCCGCAGGCGACCCTTCGTGGACGGGGCACCTGACGGCCCGCGACGGCACGGATCTGGTGACCCGGCACTGGCCGCTCGCGGGCGACCCCTGGGCGTCGATCGTCCTCATCCACGGGATCGCCGAGCACTCCGGGCGCTACGAGCGCGTCGGGCAGTGGCTGGCCGCCGCCGGTCTGGCCGTCCACGCCTACGACCAGCGCGGCTTCGGTGGGTCGGCCGGCCGACGGGCGTACGTCGAGCGTTGGAGCCTGAACCACGACGATCTCGAGGAGGTCCTGATGGCCGTTCGGCGCGGTGCGCCCGAGCGGCCGGTCGCGTTCTTTGGTCACTCGCTCGGCGGACTGATCGCGCTTGGCTACGCAGTCCCCGATCGCCTTCGGCCAATGCCGGACGCCCTCGTCCTGAGCGCGCCAGCCCTCGCCGCCACCATCCCCGGCTGGAAGCGCATCCTCGTCCGGGCCCTCGCCTCGGTCGCGCCGAAGATGACGGTCAACAACGACCTCGACGGGACGCTCCTGTCGCATGACCCGGCCGTCGGGCTGGACTACCTCACCGATCCGCTGAACACGCACGTGACGACGACGCGATTCGGGGCCGCAGCGCTCGCCGAACAGAGCCGCGTCGGGGCCGAGCTGGGCAGGCTCTCGATCCGGACGCTGGTCTATCACGGCGAGGCGGACCGCCTGGTCCCGACGGCCTCGAGCGCTCCGCTGGCCGACGTCGCGTCCGTCACCCGGCGGACCCTGCCGGATCTCCGCCACGAGAGCCATAACGAGCCTGAAGGGCCGGCGGTCATCGGCGACGCCGTGGAGTGGCTGCGGACGACACTCGCCTGAGCCCAGAGGGCGATTCCGGTGCCGGTGCTAGACTCCGGCGCAATTGAATACCGCCTCCGGGGAGCGCGAATGCGCTGAGAGTGTGGCCCGACCACAGACCCGCCGAACCTGATCTGGATCATCCCAGCGAAGGAAGCAGGCCCATGAGACTCGATGCTGCCGTCCCGGTATCTCCTGGGGCGGCACCGTTCTGAATCGAACATCGAGGTCTCGTACCGTGAACCCGCTCCGCCCACTGCTCACCGTCGTCATCGCCCTCGTCGTCGTCGCCGGCTGCGGCTCGTCCGGCTCGTCCGGTCCGCCCGCCATCGTGCCCTCGGCCTCTGCGCCGGCCTTCCACGTCGATCCGTCCTCGTCGGCCGCGCCCGCAACCGTCCGGCTGGCCCTCGACTGGACGCCCAACACGAACCACACCGGGTTCTTCGTCGCGCGTTCAAGGGGCTGGTACGACGAGGCCGCCATCGACCTGCGGATCCTGCCTTACGCCTCGGCCACCCCGGAGACCCTCCTCGCCGCGCACCAGGCCGACTGCGGGATCAGCTTCCAGGACTCGATGACCTTCGCAGTCTCGGCGGGGGCCGACATCGTCAGCGTCGCCGCGATCCTCCAGAAGACCGCGTCGGCGATCGGGGTCCTCGCCGACGGCCCGATCCAGCGCCCGCGCGACCTCGACGGCAAGACGTACGCGGGCTTCGGCTACCCGAACGAGGCACCGACGTTGAAGGCGGTCATCAAGGCCGACGGCGGAACCGGCGTCTTCACGTCGGCCATGCTCGACGCGGCGGCCTACGAGGCGCTCTACAACCGGAAGGCCGACTTCACGATCCCGTTCACCGCCTGGGAAGGCGTCGAGGCCGGGCTGCGTGGCATCAAGCTCCGCTACTTCCAGTTCGCGGACTACGGCTTTCCCGAGTTCTACCAGGTGGTCCTTGCCTGCGACCGGCAGTGGCTCGAAAAGGAACCCGAGGCGGCTCGCCGATTCGTGACCGCGACCGTCAAGGGCTTCCAGTTCGCCGCCGATCACCCCGACGATGCGGCGGCGATCCTCGTGGCCGAGAATCCGGGCGTGTTCGACGCGAACAAGCAGCTTCCGGTGGCCAGCCAGCGCTTCCTCGCCGAGGGCCGCTACCTCGTTGACGCACGCGGAACATTCGGGACGCAGACGCTCGAGCGCTGGACCGCGTACTCGGCCTTCCTGTACGGGCAGGGCCTCCTCGTCGACAGCGCCGGCAAGCCGTTGGCCACCGCGCCCGACTACGGACGCCTGTTCACGAACGACTTCCTGCCCTGATGGACGGCACCGGCGTCGAATCGACCGGCCGACAGGCGGCTCGACGGTTCGGCCCGCCGGTCATCCTCGTCGCCCTCCTGCTCGGTGCGTGGGAGGCATACGCGCGCTCGTCGGGCGTCAGCCCGTTCGTCCTGCCCGCCCCGAGCCAGGTCCTCGGTTCACTCTGGGAGTTCCGCGTCGAAGCCGTCCGCCACGCGATCCCGACGATCCTCGAGACGGTCGTCGGCTTCGCGATCTCGATCATGGCTGCGATCGGTGTTGCGATCGCGCTCGACCGCTCGACATCGGCACGGAGCGCCGTCGAACCGCTCCTCGTCGGGTCACAGACCGTGCCAATCGTGGCCATCGCCCCGCTGATCGTCGTGTGGTTCGGGTTCGGGCTCCTGCCCAAGGTCCTCGTCGTCGTGCTCGTCACCTTCTTCCCGATCACGATCGCCCTGCTCGGCGGGTTCGCCTCGACGACCGCTGATGCCACGGACCTGATGCGGTCGTTCGGGGCGTCGGCTGGCCAGACTTTTCGCAAGCTCCGCTGGCCGTCGGCCCTGCCGGGGTTGTTCACGGGCCTGCGAATCTCGGCCACATACGCAGTCGTTGCCGCGGTCATCGGGGAGTACGTCGGGGCGACGGCCGGCCTCGGGATCTGGATGCAGCTCAGCCAGCGCTCGTTCCGGACCGATCTTGTCTTCGCGGCGATCGTCCTGACCGCCGCCCTCAGCATCGGGCTGTACGGGCTGGTCGTCCTTGCCGAGCGCCTCACGATCCCGTGGTGGCGGGCGTCGCGAGCGCCGCGGGCCGAGCGGGAGATCGACGCGGACCGGGCGTCCGCCGCCTGACCCGCCGCGTGAGACGGACCGATCGCTAGTACGCCATGCATGCCGGTGCGGGGGCACAATGGCTCGACCACCTCGGTCCACCTTCCCCGGGCCACGGCCCGCCGACGTCACCGACAGGAGAGCCCCGCCATGACCGACACGCTCGAGGCCGTCAAGACATATCAGCAGTTCATCGGCGGGGAGTGGACCGACTCGGCGTCGGGCGAAACGCTCGACGTGATCAACCCGGCCAATGACCAGGTGATCGCGAAGGTCCCCAAGAGTGCGGCCGAGGACGTCGATCGGGCGGTCCAGGCGGCCGACAAGGCGTTTCCGGCGTGGGGTCACGCGACTCCGGCCGAGCGTTCGAAC
>JBKJOK010000283.1:0-10627 GCA_046595595.1 Candidatus Limnocylindrales bacterium | reverse complement strand
GCTGGTCCGGGTCGGGGAGCTGTTCCGCGACGCCGTCCGGCTCAACGCGAGCGGCGTGATCCTGGTTCACAACCATCCCAGCGGCGATCCCACCCCGTCGCCGGACGACCTCCACCTCACAGCCGAGGCGCTCGCCGCCGGCCGCCTCCTCGACATCGACCTGCTTGACCACCTCGTCGTCGGCCACGACGCGTTCGTGTCGCTCCGCGACCGCGGGGTGAGCTTCGAGCGGCCGGCGCGCCGGGCGGGCTGACGGCTTCCTGCGCGAGGCCCCCGCGCGGCAGGGTCGCTCCATGCTCCGTCCCGGCTGATCGGTGTCGCTGATCACATCGGCTGCGAGCGAGCCCCCCGCCCGACAGAATCCTCCAGGATTGGCTCGATCCGCGACGAGGCCACGCTCGTCCGGCGCTCAGGCGATCAATGAGGCTGATCAGCGATCGGACTGGGCGCGAGCCTCCGGCGCGCCGCTCCGATGTGGGCACCCGTCCCGCGCCGCGTGGCGACGAGCGCGGCGGTCGCAACGGCGGGTTCGAGCGAGCCGGGTATACTGCCCGGGCTTCCCCGGACCGACTTCCGAGCGCGCGATCCGCACCGCCTGGCCCTGCGGAGCCGCTGCGATTCGACCCGACCCGCAACCGCGAAGGACCTGCCCGCCCTCATGCTCGACCGCTTCCTCGGCCTCTTCTCCCGCGACATCGGGATCGATCTCGGTACCGCCAACACCCTCGTCCACGTCCGCGACCGTGGCATCGTGATGAGCGAGCCGTCGGTGGTCGCGATCGACGCCAAGACGAAGCGGGTCCTCGCGATCGGCGCAGAGGCCAAGCGGATGGTCGGCCGGACCCCGGCCAGCATCATCGCGATCCGCCCCTTGCGTGACGGCGTGATCAGCGACTTCGACGTGACCGAGCAGATGATCAAGTACTTCGTCCACAAGGTCCACGACCGGGTCGGGTTGATCCCCCGGCCGCGGATGCTGCTCGGCATCCCGTCCGGCGTCACGGAAGTGGAGAAGCGGGCCGTCCGCGACGCTGCGATGAACGCCGGCGCCCGCTGGGCGCGCCTGATCGAGGAGCCGATGGCCGCCGCGATCGGGGCCGGCCTGCCCGTCAGCGAGCCGTCCGGGAGCCTGATCGTCGACATCGGCGGCGGGACCACCGAGGTCGCGGTCATCAGCCTCGGCGGGATCGTCGTGTCGCGCTCGATCCGGATCGGCGGCGATGAGATGGACCAGGACATCGTCGCGTTCGCCCGGCGCGAGTACAACCTCTTCCTCGGCGAGCGGACCGCAGAGGACATCAAGATCGCGATCGCATCGGCCTACCCCGGCGACTGGGACACCCAGCGCGTCTCGCTCCGCGGCCGCGACCTCCTGACCGGCCTGCCGCGCAGCGTCGAGGTCGGCGCCGACCAGATCCGCGAGGCGATCGAGCCGTCGGTCGCCCAGATCGTCGACACCATCAAGGACACGATCGAGGAGACCCCGCCGGAGCTGGTCGCCGACATCATGGACCAGGGCATCGTCCTGGCCGGTGGTGGCGCCCTCCTGTCCGGCCTCGACCGGCGTGTTGCCGATGCGACCCAGATGCCGGTCCACATCGCCGACGACCCGCTGACGTGCGTCGCCCGCGGCACCGGGATCGTCCTCGAGGAGCTCGGCACGGGCTCCATGGACCGGGTTCTGGTTACCGACACCTACGCTCGGGCTCCGCGCTGAGTCGTCGCGCCCCATGACGACGATGTTCGCGACCCGCGCCGCCCGCCGCCGAGCCGTGGTCTTCAGCGTCCTGCTCTCGGCCAGCCTGATCCTGATGGCGATCTCGTCGAGCCCGCTCGTGACCGAGTTCCAGAACGCGGTGTCGTACGCGCTGCGCCCGGTCCAGGGCGCGATCCACGGCGTCGCCGACTCGGTCGCCGGGATGGTTGGGGCGGTTGGCGAGATCGATCGGCTCCACTCCGACAACTCCGCCCTCCGCCGCGAGAACGACCGGCTGTCCGCCGACAATCTCCGGGCGCAGGCCCTGATCGACGAGAACGAGCAGCTGACCGGGCTCCTCCAGCTCCGCAACTCGCTCACGTTCGAGACGGCCGCCGCCGAGGTGATCGCTCGCGAGTCGAGCGAGGCTCGACGCTCGGTCACGATCTCGAAGGGAACCGATGACGGGATCGAGAAGGGCGACGTCGTGGTGGCCGAGGGCGGCGCGCTGGTCGGGCGGGTCGCCGAGGTGGGCCCCACGTTCGCGATCGTGACCCTGATCAGCGACCGGACCTCGACGGTCATCGGCCAGACCGAGACGAGCAAGGCAACGGGCGAGGTGATCGGCCAGCTCGGCGGCGCCCTGATCATGCAGAACATCGACTCCACCGAGACCGTCCAGCCGGGCGAGCAGGTCCTGACCCCGGGCATCGAGGTCGCCGGCGTCATCCGCTCGTCCTACCCGAAGGGTCTCCTGATCGGCGAGGTCAGCGACGTCCGGCGCGATGCCAACTCGGTCGTCCAGACGGCCTACCTCCAGCCGACTGTCGACCTCGAGAAGATCGCCTACGTGCTGGTCGTTCTCGATTACGTCGGCGGCCTGCCCGATCCCGGCGACACACCGATCGACTGCAGCAAGACCGGGCCGGGCGGCGTCCTGCCCGGCGGCGAGCAGCCGTGCATCGAGCCGTCCAGCTCGCTCCGGCCCGCGGCCACGCCTCTGCTACCGTGACCGCGTGAAAGGCATCGTCCTCGCCGGCGGCACCGCGACGCGCCTGTTCCCGTTGACGATCGTGACCAACAAGCACCTGCTCCCGATCTACGACCGGCCGATGATCTACTACCCGATCGAGACGCTGGCCGGGATGGGCATTCGCGAGGTGATGGTCATCGTCGGCGGCAAGAGCGTCGGCGACGTGGTCGAGCTGCTCGCGGATGGCGCCCACTTCGGGCTCGATCTCACGTATCGATACCAGCGCGGCGCGCTTGGCATCGCCCACGCGATCGGCCTCGCCCGTGACTTCGTCGGCAATGATTCGTTCTGCTGCATCCTCGGCGACAACATCCTGCGCGGCCCGGCCCTCGCTGACACGGCGGCACAGTTCGAGGCGAGCGACGCCGGCGCCGGGGCCCTCCTCTACCGCGTCCCCGACCCGGAGCGGTTCGGGGTGGCCGAGCTCGACGCCGACGGCAGGGTCATCGGGTTCGAGGAGAAGCCGGCTCAGCCGAAGAGCGACCTGATCCCGATCGGGGTCTACTTCCTCCGGCCCGACGCGTTCACCGTCATCGACACGCTCGCCCCGTCGGGCCGCGGCGAGTTCGAGATCACCGACGTCCTCAATCATTACGTCCCGGATGGTCGCCTGTTCAGCAAGGTCTACGACGGCCACTGGGCCGACGCCGGCACGGTTCCGTCGCTGATCCGGGCCGCCGAGCTGGCCCGCGACGACGACGATGCGGGGCGTCTCGCGCCGCCCGTTGCGCGACCGGTCGGCTAGAGCGGCCATGGCCAACCCCGACCCGACCTCGCTCCGTCCGGCGCGCCTCGCGCCGGACGCCCGGATCCTCGTGACCGGCGGCGCCGGGTTCATCGGCAGCGCCTACGTCCGGGACATCCTGGCCCGCCGCGACGGCGCCCGGATCACGGTTCTCGACAAGCTGACCTACGCCGGCAACCGGGCCAACCTGGCGGCGGTCGAGGCCGATCCCGAGCAGGTCGCGCGATTCGACTTCGTCAAGGGCGACATCGCCGACGCCGATGTGGTCGAGCCGCTCGTCGCCGCGAGCGACGCGGTCGTCAACTTCGCGGCCGAGTCGCATGTCGATCGCAGCATCCTCGATCCCGAGGCGTTCCTCCGGACGGGCGTCATCGGCGTCCACGTCCTGCTCGAGGCGGTGCGCATCGCGTCCGCTGAGCGGGCCGCCGCCGGCCAACCACCGATCCGCTACCTCCAGGTCTCGACCGACGAGGTCTACGGCTCGGTCGCCGCCGGGCGCTCGGTCGAGACCGATCGGCTCGATCCGCGCTCGCCCTATTCGGCCGCCAAGGCCGCCGGGGAGCTCCTTGTCGGGAGCTACGCGGTGACCCATGGCGTCGACGCGGTCGTCACCCGGGGCTCGAACACGTACGGGCCGTTCCATCACCCGGAGAAGCTGATCCCGCTGTTCGTGACGAACGCGATCGACGACCAGCCGCTGCCGATGTACGGCGACGGGCTCCAGCAGCGCGACTGGCTGTTCGTGTCCGATCACGCGGGGGCCATCGACCACGTCCTGCGCCACGGCGCGAGCGGCGAGACCTACAACGTCCCTGGCTCCGCGGAGATGGTGAACCGCGACGTGATCGCGGCCCTGCTGGACCGGCTCGGCAAGCCGTGGTCGCTCGTCCGGACCGTGCCCGATCGCCCGGGCCACGACCGGCGCTACGCGCTCGACGGGTCGAAGCTGGCGACGCTCGGCTGGCGCAACCGGACCGCGTTCGAGGACGGCCTGGCGGCGACCGTGGACTGGTTCCGCGACAACGAGGGCTGGTGGCGCGCCGCCAGGTCCGGTGACTGGGACACGTACTACGAGCGTCAGTACGGGGCCCGGCTGGCCGCCTCGACGGAGGCCTGACCCGGTGCGCGTCGCGGTCACGGGCGCGGGCGGCCGGCTCGGCCGGGCGGTCGTCGCGGCCCTCGAGGAGGCGCCGTTCACGGGACCCTTCGGCCCGATCGCCTGGAGTCGCGGGATCTTCGACCTCGATGCGCCCGAGGGCGTGGGGCGGACGCTGGAGCGCGACCGGCCCGAGGTCGTCGTGCACTGCGCGGCCTGGACCGACGTGGATGGCTGCGCGCGCGACCCGGAGCTGGCGCTGCGCCGCAACGGCACGGCGACCGGGATCCTCGCCACAGCCGCCGCCGAGCGCGGGATCGACCTGATCGTCGTCTCGACCAACGAGGTCTTCGATGGCCGCCGGACCGACGGTGTTGGCTACGGCCCGGACGACCCGACGAACCCGATCAACCCGTACGGCGCGTCGAAGCTGACAGGCGAGGTCGCGGCGCGCGAGGCCTATGCCGCCGTGGCGGGCGGCGGGCCAGCCCTCGGGATCGCCCGGACCGCCTGGCTGTACGGACCTCCCGGCAACGACTTCCCGGCCAAGATCCTGGCCGCCGCGGACCGAGCGCTCGCGAGCGGTGAGCCGCTCCGCCTCGTCGCCGACGAGATCGGTTCGCCGAGCTACACCCATGACGTCGCCGAGGCGATCGCCGAGCTGATCGGCGCTGCCGCGGTCGGCGGGACGCATCACCTGGTGAACGCTGGCCTTGCGTCGCGGGCCGAGTGGGCGCGCGAGCTGCTCCGCCAGGCCGGAGTCGGCGTTCCGACCCACGACGTCCCGGGCTCCACGTGGCCGCGCGCCTCGACGCCCCCGGCCTGGGCGGTGCTCGAACCGACCCCACTGCCCGGCGAAGAGCCGCTCCGGCCGTGGCAGGCGGCCCTGGCCGACTACCTGCCGAGCCTCGTCCGCGACCGGGCGAAGGCCGCGGCAGCCGGCCGATGAACGGGTCCCGGCCGAGCCTCGATCGCGCCCCGTCGGCCCTGCCCGGCGTTCGCTACGGCGCGGTCGCCCGCCACGGCGACAGCCGCGGCGCGTTCCGGGAGCTGTGGCGGGCCTCCGCGTTCCCGACCCTGACCGAGACCGACACGGGCGCTCCGGCCGGGAGCGAGCCGCGCTTCGTCCAGGCCAACCTGTCGAGCTCGGCCGCCGGCGTCCTGCGCGGCCTCCACTACCACCGCCGCCAGCTCGACTACTGGACCGTCGCGTCCGGGCGCGCGTTGGTCGCCCTCGTCGACGTCCGGCCGGTCATCGAGGGCAGGGGAACGGCCGTCGTCGAGACCCGCGATCTCGTCGCCGACGAGTGGGTCGTCATCCCGACCGGCGTCGCACACGGTTTCCTCGCCCTCGAGCCGCTCGAGCTGGTCTACCTCGTCACGAACGAGTTCGACGGCAGCGACGAGCTCGGCTTCGCCTGGGACGATCCGGCCGTCGCCGTGCCGTGGCCCACGATCCCGGCCACCCCCGACGGACGGCCCATTCTGTCGGACCGCGACCACTCCAACCCGTCGCTCGCGGACCTGGTGGCGAGCCTCCGCGACTGACCGCGGCCCGGACTCGATCTGGGGCGCCGCAGGGCGTCCGCGCACCACCCCCGGGCCGCCGCGCGCACCCGACCGCACCCCTCCACCACGTTCCGTACCCGGCGCGGGCCGAAGGGGCCATGACCGGCGGGACCATCCCGCGATTGGCTCGGCGCGCGTCAGCGGCGACGCTTCGGATGCACTCATCCCCCGGTCGCGGCAGCTCATCGCCACGGCCCATCCGAGTCGGAGTCCGCATTGCGCAATCTTGTCGCCGCCGTCGCCCTCGCCCTCGCCACGGCCGTCGGGGTCACGGCGCCCGTGGCCGCGGTCCAGACGAGCACCGCCAAGGTGGTGATCATCGTCGGGGCGACCCACGGCGCGACGGCCAGCTACCGGTCGAAGGCCGACGAGGCGTACGCCGAAGCGATCAAGCACACCGCAAAGGTGACGAAGGTCTACAGCCCGAACGCGACGTGGTCCAAGGTCAAGGCTGCGACGACGGGCGCGAACATCGTCATCTACTTCGGCCACGGCAACGGCTGGCCGAGCCCGTACACCTACGACCCGCTCTTCACGACGAAGGACGGCTTCGGGCTCAACGCCGACCTCAACGGCGACGGCACCCTCACCGACTACGAGAACAAGTACTACGGCGAGCCGTCGATGGCCCAGCTCGGCCTGGCCCCGAACGCGATCGTCATGCTCCACAGCCTGTGCTACGCCTCGGGCAACTCCGAGCCCGGCGGCGCCGCGCCGACCGTGACGGTCGCCCGCCAGCGGATCGACAACTACGCGGCGGGCTTTCTCAAGGGCGGCGCGAAGGCGGTCCTCGCCGACGGCCACATGGGCCCGGCCGCCTACCTCCGGTCGATGTTCACGACGGGCCAGTCGATCGTGGACGCCTGGAAGTCCGCCCCGAACTTCAACAACAACGTCTCGACGTTCGCCTCGACCCGCTCGCCGGGCTTCAGCGCGTACTCCGATCCTGACTCGGCGACCGCAGGCTTCTATCGATCGCTCGTCACCGCGCCGACCCTGACGACCACCGCCATCACGAAAGCGGTCGGCGACACCGGCACCGATCCGACCGGCCTCGTCGTCCCGGGCCGGGCGAGCGTCCTCGCGCCGGCCACCACGACGACACTGGCCGCCCCGACCGGGCTCCTGGCCCTCCCCGCGGGGACGCGCCTGAAGACCGTCGCGGTCACGACCCCGGCGACCACGACCAGCCCCGCGATCGTCCAGGTGAGCGGCCTCGACGACCCGTCGATCAGCGGCAACGTGTCGGCCTCGACCCTCGCCCCGCGCGACAGCAAGGCCCCGGTCCTCGTCGGGATCGACACCGGTGTCGGCCGCTTCTCGCCGAACGGCGACGACCGCTCCGACACCCAGACCATCAACGGAGTCTTCTCCGAGTCGGTCGCCTGGACCCTCACGATCAAGAACGCAGCCGGCGCGGTCGTCGAGGATGGCGCGGGGACCGGCGCCACGTTCACGGTCGCCTGGGACGGCCTCGTCGACGGCGCGGCCGTGCCGGACGGGACCTACGCCTGGGCCGTCCGCGGCGTCGACGCCTGGCAGAACGGAGTGGCGGCCGGAAGTGGCACGATCGTCGTCGATACCGCCGGGCCGAACGTGACCGCGATCAGCCCCGACGCCTCGACGGTCGGCGTCTTCAGCCCGAACGGCGACGCAGTCGCCGACACGATCCCGACCGCCGTCTCGGTCGCCGAGGCAGGATCCCTCTACGTCCGCGTCGCCGACGCCGCCGGTGCCACCGTCCGGACCTGGACGACGACGACCGTGACCGGCTCCAACAGCGTCACCTGGGACGGCCGGAACAACAGCAACGCCTACGTCCCCGACGGCGACTACCGGATGAACTTCGTCGCCCGTGACGCCGCCGGCAACAGCGGCACCGGCATGAGCCGCCCGGTCCGAGTCGTCCGCTTCCTGAGCAACGTGAAGACGTCCGTCAAGGTCTTCTACCCCCACGACAACGACCGCTTTGCGCCGACGACGAGCCTGTCGTTCGCCGTCTCGAAGCCGGTCACCGCCACGTGGACGATCCGCACCGCCGCCGGTGCGGTCGTCGCGACGAAGCTGGCCGATGCCGCGATCGGCGCGGGCACCCAGACCTGGGTCTGGAACGGCAGGCGCGACGACGGCACCGTCCTGCTGAAGGGCATTTACACCTCACACGTCAGCGCGACCGACGGGACCCGCACGATCAGCCAGACCGTCAAGGTCGAGATGAACGCCTTCGCGATCGTGACCTCCACCTCTGCCCCGAAGCGCGGCGGCAGGATGACGGTCACGGTCACCTCCGCCGAGCCCCTCTCGACGAGCGTTCGGCTGTACGTCACCCAGCCGGGCCACGCGACCTGGGCCGTGACGATGACCAAGGTCGACAGCCGCGTGTCGAAGGCCACGCTGACGATGAAGTCGGGTGGCTCGGCCGGCAAGGTCACGATCAAGATCTGGGCCCGCGACTCCGACGGGATCTCCCAGGCGACGACCCGGATCCTGCCGCTCAGCTGACCGGCTCAGCTGACGGCTCGGCATGCCGCTCTTGTCACCGCGGCGGGCCCGCACGCTTCGTCGCCACGCTCACCGACCACACCCAAACCCACCGTACTGCATCGACACAGGACCATCGACCGACTGTCCGGGAGCCTCCGTCGGGCCTAAGGTCGATCGAGTCTGGTGCGCCGAAACCGTCGTGCACGCACCCACGAGGGTCGTCGCCCGGGCGACGGACATTCGATCGAAGAGGACCGCCGTGGCATCCGGATTCCGCCGCTCCCTGACCCGCAACGGCGGTCGAACCATCACCGCCTTCCTGGCCGTCGTCGTCGTCGGATCCGGTGGCTGGAACCCGTCGAGCCCGGCTCGGTCCGTCGCTGCCGCTGCCGACGCGTCCATCCGGGAGCTCGCTCGATCTGCGCCGGCTGCTCCGCCCGTCTCGGTCGTGCCCGCGTCACCCGACGCCGACCTCGCCGCGTTCCGCCCGCAGCGGGGCGCCGTCGCCTCGGCGGCCGACCCCGAAGCCGCGGCCGCGGCCGCCAACGCCGGCCTCCAACCCTCGATCCAGTACGAAGAGGCCGAGCGCCACGCCGGCGACCGGATCGCCTTCACGCCCGGTGCCCGGGTCACCGTCGGCTTCGAGCCGCGTGCCTCGGACCGCTGGCCGGTCGGTGGCTCCAGGCCGACCGCCCTGCCCGACGGCCGCCTCGACGGGACCTCGATGCGCCGCCAGGGCAAGCCGTCGCTCGCCGATCGTCCGACAGCCGCCGCCGGCCCGGTCCAGCCGGCCGCCGACCCGTCGCCCGCCAGCGAACCGTCCCTCGCCGTCCCCGACGGCGGGGTCGACGTCCCGACCGAGACCGAGCCCGCGACGCCCGCGACCAACGCGTCGTTCGCCGACTCGGAGCCGGCGCGAACGACCACCCCGGACGCCGTTGTCAGCTCGACCGGGCTGCGCCGCGAGATCTTCGGGTTCCTGCCGTACTGGCAGGTCAACTCGAGCACCCTGCGGCTCGACTATTCGAAGATCTCCACGATCGCCTACTTCGGCGTCGGCGCCGACGCAGCCGGCAACCTCCAGAAGAAGAACGCCGACGGGACCACGACGGTCGGCTGGAGCGGCTGGACCAGCTCGAAGATGACGAGCATCATCTCGGCCGCCCACACGAACAAGACACGCGTCGTCCTGACGGTCCAGAGCTTCGGCTGGAACACGTCCGGCCTCAATCGCCAGAAGGCGCTCCTTGGCTCGTCGACCGCCCGGCTCAACCTCGCCCGCCAGATCGCGGCCGCCGTCCGCGACCGGGGCGCCGACGGCGTGAACCTCGACTTCGAGCCGCTCGCCTCGACCTACGACGGCGAGTTCACCGCCCTCGTCCGCTCGGTCCGGGCCGAGCTCGACAAGGTCCACTCCGGCTACCAGCTGACCTTCGACACGACCGGCTCGATCGGCAACTACCCCATCGAGAATGCGACCGCCCCGGGCGGCGCCGACGCGATCTTCATCATGGGCTACGACTATCGATCGTCCGCGTCCAGCCCGGTCGGCTCGATCGCCCCACTCACCCGGACCGGCTATGACATCCGCGACACGGTGGCCGCCTACACGGCCCGGGTCGCGCCTTCGAAGCTGATCCTCGGCGTTCCGTACTACGGGCGCGCCTGGTCGACGAGCAGCGACGCCGTCCACGCCACGAACACGAGCAGCACGAAGACCGGGGCCTCGACGACCGTGATCTACAGCACGGCTGCCGGCTATCTCGCCCAGTACGGCCGCCGGCTCGAGGCGACCGAGCAGGTCGCGTGGACCGCCTACAAGCGCGAGAACTGCACGGCGACCTACGGCTGCGTCACGTCGTGGCGCCAGCTGTACATCGACGACGCCGCGACGCTCGGCGCGAAGTACGACGTCGTCAACAGCTACAACCTCCGCGGCGCCGGGATCTGGGCCCTCGGCTACGACGGCACGCGGACAGAACTCTGGGCAGCCATCGAGAGCAA
>JBKJOK010000183.1:0-3338 GCA_046595595.1 Candidatus Limnocylindrales bacterium | reverse complement strand
GCCGGCAGGTGCAGATCCAGCTCGACCTCGTAGCGGCCCTTGCCGATGCGCTGGCTGTTGATCCCGGCCATCTCGACTCGCCGATCGGCGAGCAGTCGCGACACGTCGCCGAGGGCCTCGAGCCGGCCGACCTCCAAGCGGAGCTTGATGTCGTGGCGCCCGGGCCGATGGATCCGGGCCACGAGGGCGTTCAGGGGCCACAGCGAGAAGACGACGATGAACGTCCCGACCGCGGCGATCAGCCACTCGCCCGCGCCCGCCGCCATCCCGACCGCGGCGGCGGTCCATAGGCTGGCCGCCGTCGTGAGGCCGCGGATCGACGTGCCGTACTTCAGGATCGCCCCGGCGCCGAGGAAGCCGATGCCCGACACGATCTGGGCGGCGACACGCGACGTGTCGGTCGGCAGAGACCCGTTCGGCGCCGGCGACCCGGCGAAGGCGACGATCGAGAGCTCGGTGAACATCGCCGAGCCGAGCGACACGAGCAGGTGCGTGCGCATCCCCGCCGGGTGCTCGTGGATCTCGCGTTCGAGCCCGATGGCGGCGCCGAGAACGGCCGCGATCAGCATCCGGATCGCGAGATCCGCCTGGAGCGCGAAGTCGATCGGAGGCACGGGGCGACAACCTCTGGCTCGGAACGGAGTGGATCGCCAGTGTAGGAGTCGGCGCGAGTGGCGGCAGAGGCGAAGCGCGCGACGCGACGCCCGCGGCTGGACGGACGGCGCGACGGCAACGGCGCGGCTGTCGCCGCGCGGCGGCACGGCGCGGCTGTCGCGGCGCGGCGTTCGGCGCGAACGGTTACGGGTCCGTGACCTGGCCGTGATGACCCGCCGACCGACCGGTTCCATGCTGCACGGACCGGGCAGTCGCCCACCGCAACAGGAAGTCAAGCGACATGCATCGACCCAATGGCTCGCGCCGACGCCACCGTTCCGCCGCTTTGATCGTGCTCGCGTCCATCGTCATCCTGGCCGCCTGCGCCGACGCGCGATCGACGCCGCCGCCGAACCGGCCGCCGACCTCGGCCCCGGCTCCGACCGAGGAGCCGTCCGCGCCGGCGAACCGGCCGCTTACCTCGGCCCCGACGCCTCTGCCGACGGCCCACCCGACCGCGCCGCCGACCGCAAGACCCACACACCATCCGACCCCGAGCCCCACGCCCGTCGTCACGCCCGCTCCGACCCTGCGCCCCGCGGTGACGCCGCCGCCCACAGCCCCCGCGAGTGGGCTGATCTCCCACGGCTCCCGGAGTCGCCCGGAGATCGCGCTCACCCTCGACATGGGTGGCCGGGTCGGCGATGCGCTCGAGATCATGGACTGGCTCGTCGCCCACGACGTCCATGCCTCGATCTTCATGACCGGGGCCATGGCCGTCAGCCCCAACACCGATGCCGGCCGCCAGGTCCTGCGCGTCATCGACGCCCACCCCAGCCAGTTCACGCTTGGCAACCATTCGTACACCCACCGCGACTTCCGAACCCTGACGGACGCCCAGATCGCCGACGAGCTCCGTCGGACCGAAGTGGCGCTGGCCCGGTCCTGCGATCAGGACCCGCACCCGTTCTTCCGCCCGCCGAGCGGTGGCTACGACGCCGGCGTCCTCGCCGCGGTGGGCGTGGCCGGCTATCGCAAGACAGTCATGTGGGACATCGACACCATCGACTGGCGGCCGATCGCCAACGACCCGCCTGGCCCGACTGCCGACCAGATGATCGCGAAGGTCCTCGGCAAGGCCCAGAACGGATCGATCGTCCTGATCCACCTCGGCGGGTTCGAGACGTTCGAGGCCCTGCCCCGGATCGTCGCCGGGCTCGAGTCCGCCGGCTACGACCTCGTGACCCTCGATGAGATGCTCGGCCGCTGAGGATGCAGAGCCGGCGGCGCGGGCCGGCGCCGCCGTCGCCGTCAGTCGGCGGACGGCTCGGGCTGGCTGACGTCGGCGACCGTCGCCTCGAGGGCCGCGATCAGGTCGGCCGGGGCGAGGTGGAGATTGATCCCGAAGCCGCCGCCGCCGATCGACACGACCGGCTCGCCGACGATCGCGGCGTCGGCGATGACCGGCCACGTCCGGCTCGATCCGAACGGGGTGATCGTGTAGCGCTCGTAGCCGGTGACCAGCCGTGCCTCGTCGGCGTCGGGCAGGGTCATCCGCCGGACCCCGAGCAGCTCGCGCAGCTTCGGCCAGTCGAAGCGCCGGCCGGCCGGGACGAGCACGAACAGGTAGTCGTCGTCGCCCCGACGAACGACGATCGTGCGCAGGAGCTGGCGGGTCTCGATCCCCTGGAACCGGGCGGATTCTTCGGCGCTCGAGGCGCGCTCCGTGCGGACGACGCGGTGGGTCGTGCCGGCGGCGGCGATCGCGTCGAGGGCCGGCGTGGTCGGTTCGATCATGCCGGGATGGTATGACGACGCGGGCCGACTCGGTTCCGTGGACGAGAGTCCCGGGCGGCTAGACTCCGCGACGATGAACGACGAGCCCCAAACACCGAATGTCCGGCCCGCGACGGCCGCCGAGCTGGCCGATCCGCGCGCGATGCACACCGCCAACCGGGCCGCCTGGGATGAGGCCGCAGAGCGCTACGAAGGCTGGTTCGACGAGGCGGTCGCGCTGATCCGGGCCGGCGGCTCGAACCTCTTCCCGGTCGAGCACGACCTGATCGGCGACCTCCGCGTGGGACCGGACGGGCTGGGCACGAACCGGGCGATCCACCTTCAGTGCGCCGCCGGGCGCGACACCCTGTCGCTCTGGACCGCGGGCGCCCGGGAGGTCGTCGGGGTCGACATCAGCCCCCGGATGCTCGATCTGGCGCGGCGCCTGAGCGCGGCGACCGGCGCGCCGGCGACATGGATCGAGGCCGACGTCCTCGACACCCCGCCTGAGCTCGACGGGACCGGCGATCTCGTCTACACCGGCCGCGGTTCGATCATCTGGCTCCAGGACCTTGATGCCTGGGCGGCCGTCCTGCGCCGCCTCCTCGCCCCCACCGGCCGGCTCGTGATCTTCGACGGCCACCCCGTCGAGTGGCTGTTCGATGCCGACGCGGACGGCCGCTGGCAGGCGACCGACTACGACTACTTCGGCGGAGCCGAGGCGTCGAAGGGCTGGTCGCCCGAGTACATCGACCACCTGTCGCTCGCCGAGGACGACCAGAGCTGGAAGTTCGCCCGGGCCTGGACGCTCGGCGAGATCGTGACCGCGCTGCTCCGGGCCGGCCTCCGCCTCGGGGCGGTGCGGGAGCACCCGGTGGACTGGTGGGCCGGCCACCGCGACGTCCGGCCCGAGCTCCGCGGGCGCGTCCCGCTGTCGTTCTCGATCACGGCGACCCGCGGCGACTGAC
>JBKJOK010000164.1:0-8421 GCA_046595595.1 Candidatus Limnocylindrales bacterium | reverse complement strand
GGGACGGAGCGAACCGAGGCCGGGGCTGACGGACGGCGACGGGCTCTCGGTGGGCATCGCGGCGCGGGGATCTCCGAGCAAACTGGTAGGGATTGCCAGCCTACCCCAGCCCGTCCTTCGACGCCAGAGGCGGGACGGCCGGCGCGGGCACGTCGTCGGGGAAGTCGATCGAGAGCAGGAGACCGCCCTCGCCCGACAGGCCGCGCACCGGCTTGGCGGCCTCGACGAGGATCGCCGGCGGCTTCGTCGACCGGAAGATCGCGTAGTCGAAGCCCACGATCGCGTTGCCGATCACCTCGGTCGCACCGGGGCCTCGGCGTCGACGCGACCGGGCGGGCTGACCGGGTTCGGGCGCGCCAGATTCGGGCGTGCCGGGTTCGGGCGCACCGGGATGGTCGGCGGGGTCGGAATCCCGATTGGATCGATCAGCCACGGACTGACAGTAGCCGATCAGCGCGAGATCGCGACGGCCTGTTGCTTCACTCAGAGGCCGCGAACCAACCGGACCGGGCGACTCGACCGGCCGGGCGCGTTTGGTGCACCGACTGCATGAACAGACGTTCGGACGTCCCGGCGTCGGCCCACGGCGGACGTATCCGCGCCACGAGCCGACATCCCATGCACCCACCGCACCAACGTCGTCCGAGCGATGGCCCAGCCGTCGGTTGACCCACTCTGTGCACGATCGGCCGGCGGCAGCGCGCCAAAATCGGGCGCGGGGTCGGCGGTCCAGCTGGATGCTCGAACACTTCGTTGACGTAAGGCACCCGCCCGGCGACGGCCAGGGACATTGAGGCAGCACGCCACGTCGAGTGCGCTCGCAACCCGATGGCGGCCCGGCGCCTCGAGCCTACGGTGAGCTCACGTCGACATCCCGTCGACAGCGCAAGCCCGAGGAGGCGACCCGTGTATCCGATGCAGACCCATGAGCTGGCCCGCCTGAAGATCGCCGACGAGCTGGCCTACGCCGCCCGCCAGCGCCTCGTCCGCGAGGCCACCAGCGATCGCCCGCGTGCGATCGACTTCTCTAGCCTCGGCCACAAGCTCCGCGTCCGCCTGTTCGGCGGGTCGGCCCTCGGCGGCCGGCCGGCCGGCGCCGGTGCGTGACTCGAGCACGACCCGACCCGACCCGACCCGGCCCGACCGACCCGACCGACCCGACCGCGATCCTGCCCGTAGCCGAGCTGAGGCCGACAACGGGCGGGTGACGGTCGGGGCGTAGGATGCTCGCCCGGACCGGTCCCGACGTGACGTCGGGACGGACGGATGCGGGAGGGCGCACACGATGCATCTCCAGGTACGGTGTCAACCCAAGTCGTCGCCGGCGGACGTGGACAAGGTGCTCGAGCTTGTCGCGGGTGCCGGGATCGACCTGGTCGCGGTCGGTGGCAGCGACCTCGAGTTCGGGGGCGAGCTGGCCTTGGTCCCCGAACACGGCAAGCACCTCGCGCTGCTGGACACGTTGGCCGCTTACCATCCGCGCCTCCTCGA
Organism: Candidatus Limnocylindrales bacterium; assembly: GCA_046595595.1. Taxonomy (GTDB): domain Bacteria; phylum Chloroflexota; class Limnocylindria; order Limnocylindrales; family CSP1-4; genus CF-46. The sequence continues at coordinate 6,930 of JBKJOK010000164.1, read as the reverse complement.
CTCCCGCAAGAGGAGTTCGGGGCTGACCTTCGACCACGCCGACCACAAGGCGGGTGGGCTGCGCGCCGTCGTGGCACGGGTTTCGGAAGAGAACCTCGCGACGGGGCGGATCATTCGCGACATCCTGATCGGCGTCCAGGACGACGCCGAGCGGGCGGCCAGGAAAGTTCCGGTCCAGATCTACTCGGAGGTCGTCCGCAGTGTCGCGGGCCTGATCGAACCCGAGCCGGATCCGGAGCCCGACCCGAACGACCCGATCGACTGATCCTCTCCTCGATCCGGCGGCGGCGTCATTGGCGCCGCTGGGGCGTGGCCTCCGCGTCCGTCTCGAGCAACCCGAGCCGGGCTGCCGCCATGGCCCCCTCGACCCGGTTCGATACGCCCAGCTTGTCGAGGATGTGGGTGACGTGGACACCGGCGGTCTTGCGGGTGATGAAGAGCTCGTCGCCGATCTCGCCGTTCGAGCGGCCCGCCGCGACCAGCCGGAGGACCTCCACCTCACGCGCCGACAGCCCGTGGCCCCGTCTTTCACCGGATCCGGCCGCGGGATGGCCCGGACCGTTCGCGACCGGCGACGCCGACGCCTCGCCCGCGCCGACCTGGCCAGACGCGATCGCTGCGACGGCCTCCGGGTCGGCGGTCAGCGGGACCCGGGCGCGCCGAGCCAGCGTCTCGATCGCGGTCTGAAGGGCTGCTGCACCGAGCGCGACGGTGGACCGCCATGCCGCGACGAGCTCGGTCGCGACCGCCGCCTTTACCCCCGCTCGGCGCAGCTCCGTCTCGGCGAATCGGTAGCGGGCGTAGGCCGCCTCGTAGGGATCGATGGCGATATCCCAGGCCGCGATCGCCCGGCGCCAAAGCTCCGGGTCGAGGGCTCCGTCGTGGCGTGACCGCTCGGCCTCGGCGGTCGTGAGCCAGGCCGCCGCGCCGGGCGACACCACCCGGCTGGCGAGCGACGTGGCGTGCTCGCGGAGCGAGCCGACGCCGGCCTCGAGGTCGGCCAGGGCAGACGCATCGTGGTTCACGCGGAGCGCCTCTGCCTGCTCGGCCGCGGCCCGCAGACCGAGCGTCACGAGGGGCACGCCCCACAGGACGTCGCCCGTCGCGAGCCACGGGTCGATGACCGCGGCGACAGCGTCGAGGGCGAGCTCGGGGAGGCCCTCGCCGAGCGCGATCTCGGCGGCGACGATCGCATGGAGCACCGCGAGATCGGCTTCGAGCCGACCACCGTCGATCACGGCCAGGCGGCGACGGGCATCGGCAACCTGGCCGCGCCGGGCGAGTAGCCGAGCCAGGACTGCCGCCAGGTACGGCGTGCCCTTGCCGCGCTGATCGAGGGCGAGGCCCTCGGTCGTCACGTCGTCGGCTTCGTCCCAGCGCCCGAGGCGGACCAGGACGTCCGCCGCGAGGGCGGCCAGCTCCATCCCGTAACGGCGCTCGAGCCCGCCTGCCCGGGCTTCGGATCGGGCGGCCTGGGCGACGGCGAGCGCTTCGTCGAGGCGATCCGCGCCCAACAGGTTCAGCCCGAGGTTGTGGCCGATCACGACCCGCAGCTCGCTCGGATCCGGTCCGGCGAGGTCATGAGCCTGGCGCAGTTCGTCGATCCCGGCGTCCACGTCGCCGAGCGCGACGAGGGCCGAGCCGAGGTTCATCCTGGCTCGACTCTCCTCGCGGGCCGATCCGGTACCGAGGGCGCAGGTGATCGCGGCCTCGCAGATCGGCCGCGAATCCGCCCACCGGCCGAGGCCCATGAGGGCGCCGCCCAGGCCGCCGAGGACCGCCGCCCGCGCGGTTGACGGCGGCTCGGCCGGGACGAGCTCGACCGCCTGCCGATGCTCGGCCAGCGCCGCCTCGCCATCGCCCACGGCCCAGGTCAGGAACGCCAGCCGCGAGTGCAGCACACCCGACACGACCGGGTCGCCATGCTCCTCGGCGGCCGCGAGCGCCGCTCGGATCAGCTCGCCCGCCCGATCGGGCGAGCCCCCCAGGTCAGCCGCCGTCGCCGCCCGGCGGCGTGCGTCGATTCGCTCGATCGGCGGGGGGAGCGCGTCGGCCGGCAGCCTGGGCTCGAGGGCGAAGGCCCGCTCGAACTGGCGGTGGGCGTCGGCGAAGGCGTGGACCGCGACTGCCGCGGCGGCGGCGGCCAGGGCGGCACGATGGGCCTCGACCGGGCGATTCGCCGCCGCCCAGTGGCGGGCCAGCTCCGCGGTCGCCGCCGCAGGGCGCTCGTCGGCCAGCTCGGGCGTGGCCTCGAGGGCGCGGGCGAACCGCTCGTGGAGATCGCGCCGCTCGCCCAGCGACAGCTCGCGTTCGACGATCTCCCGGAGCAGCTCATGGCGGAAGCCGTAGCGGCCGTCCGGGCGAACCGCCAGCACACCGCCGGCCGTTGCTTCGCGGAGTGCCGTCCCGACCTCCGCAGCGCTCCGCTCCAGGAGCGGGCCGAGGAGGAGCTCGTCGACCGGACCGCCGGCGACGGCCAGGGCCCGGACGATCGGCCGGGCCGCTGCGTCGAGGGCCGCCACGCGGCTGAGCAGCACCTCGACCAGGGCGGGCTGTGCGACCCGCTCCGGGTCGCCGGCCGCGGCGAGGAGCTCCTCGGCGAACAGCGGATGGCCTTCGGAGCGCTCCCAGATCGACCGAAGGACCTCCTCCTCGACGGGTCCCCCGTGCATCGCCGTCAGCTGGCGCTCGATGTCGCGCCGGGCCAGTCGTCCGAGATCGATCCGGATGGCGCCCGGGGCCCGCCCAAGCTCGGCCAGCCAGCCGAGGACCGGATGGCCAGGCGCGAGGTCGTCGGTCCGGCAGGTGAGGATGGCGACGAGCCGCTCGCGGGTGACGTTCCGGACCAGGAATGTGATCAGATCGTGGGTCGCCGGATCGACCCACTGGACGTCCTCGACCACCGCCAGGACCGGCTGCTCGGCGCCGAGCCGGTCGATGAAGCCGAGGACCCGCTCGAACAGACGCGCTCGATCCACAGACGTCTGCGGCGGCTCGGCCGGCGCGCCCGTCCCGGCGTCGCCGGCGGTCCCTCCGTCGGCGGCGGTCGCTCGCGTGGCGGCCGGATCGGGATCGTCGGCGAGGGCCGCGATCTCGGGCACGATTCGGCCGAGGTCGGCGCGGGCCGGGCCGAGGAGCTCGAGCGTCCGCTCGCGCGGGGTGGTCCGGGCAAAGTTACGAAGCGCCTCGACGAACGGCAGGTAGGGCAGGCCCTCGCCCTGGAGGTCGAGGCACGCGCCGTGGAGGATCGGCGAGCCGGCGCCACGGGCCCGCTCGATCGCATCCGCCACGAGGCGCGTCTTGCCGATCCCCGCCTCGCCCCGAACGATGACGATCGCGGCGCGGTCCTGGGCCGCCTGCTCGCGCGCGTCGTCGATCCGGGCCAGCTCTCGCTCGCGGCCCACGGTGATCGGGCTCGATCGTGTCGCCACGTCGCCGATGGTACGGCGGGCGAGCACGCAGGGGAACCGTCCGGATCGGTCCGCGGCGACCACCGTCAAGGGGCCACCGACGTCGCCGGGGCCGCGCCGGTCAGGGCAGCGCGATCAGCCAGGGTCGGCGTCCGCGGCCGGCCGACCCGGCCGGAACTGCGGTCGGGCGGCACGGGCCGCCTCGCTCCGGCCGGCCGCCGCCCAGCGGGCCCACGCGCCGCGCTGCTCGGGCGTACTGGCGATCGGCGGCAGGTCGGTCTCGGACAGTCTCCGGCGCTGGCTGTACTCCGCCACGTCGATGGCGCGCGCGCCGAGCAGCAAGGTGAGTGCCTTCATCGGTCGATCTCCGCTACGCCGGATCGTGCGTCCGGCCTGAACGGAGACTCGCCGAGAGTCGCGGAGCCGCCATCGGGCGATGGCCCCATCGACGATCCGGGCCCTACCTCAATTCGACGTCACCGCTCATGTCGGCGAACCGGCCATCTCGGGCGGGTCCTCGTCGCCGACAACCACGGTCGGCTCACCCTTCTGGCCGGGCAGACGCTTCCGGACGCGGTCGGCGACGACCCCGACCGCAAGCAGGATCGCGCCCTCGATGAGAAGGCCGATCTCCGTCGACGACGACAGGAACGTGAAGTTGAAGTCCGTCAGCGCGATGATCAGGCCGAGGCCTGCGGCAAAGAGGAACGCGGTCGAGTTCCGCCGGAATGCCCGCTCGACGAGCAGGCCGGCCAGCGTCAGAAGAGCGAGCTGCGCAATCCACGGTTCGATCACCCGACCGTATTCGCCGCCCGGCAACAGGTCGGTGCGGGTCAGGGCACTCGCCACACCTGCCACGCCAACGATCCCCGCCCACGCGCGCGTCAGAGCGGCGCGGCGGCCCGCAGCGCCATCGGCCGGATCAGCGGGATGATCGGCTCGTTCGGCCAGCGCGAGCAGGCCGAGCCCGAGAGCGAGCAACAGCCAGACCGTGGCGGAAACGACGACCAGGAAGATCGGGTCGGGGATGTCGCCGACCGGCTCCCCCATCTCGTTGAAGCTGACCGGCGCGAGCTGCGACCGGAGCCAGTCCAGAAGGAGCCCACCGAACGCCGACACGCTGACCAGGATCCCGAACTGGGTCAACAGTGCCGGATGGAGGAACCGGAAGGCGGCGGCAACGCCGATCGCGACGATCGAGACGACGAGTGAGCCGGTCGGACCCCCCGGATCGAGGCCGTTGATGAACCCGGCAGCGGCAGCGGCGGCATAGGCGGTCGCGACAACGAATGCCACGCCGGCTCCGCGCCGGCGGCGATCGTCGCCGCGCCGGAGGACCAGGCCCAGCCCGGTGAGCACGGCTGCCGCGACCATGAGCCCGCCGGCCACCTGGCTCAGGTTGGATCCGTCACCCGTCAGCCGGGTCACGAAGCTGGTCCAGGCGGCAAGCAGGAACCCGGCGCCGAGGTAGGCGAACATCTCGGCGATGGTCGGTCCCGGCCCAAAGACATCGGCCAATGCGGCTGACCGCGCGGCGGACTCCTTCGCGTCAACCGAAGCGGGCGTCCGTTGGCCGTCGCCGCGGCTCGCCTCAGCGGCTGTGAGCCGTGCCGCCGTCTCGGCGTCGATCAGCCCGGCTCGCAGCCATTCATCGATCCGTGCCTGCACCGCGTCCATGGACATCCCTCCCTGGTGGTCGACGCCACCTCAGTCATAGAACGACTGGGTCGGTCGACCGTTACGCCGATGCGGCCTGGACTACAGCAGTTCGCCGTGGGCCGATGCAGTCGGCTCGCCGTCACGCGGCCGCGGCTCCTCACCGGGCGCGTAGACCGGCGCGGCCGCTCCGGCCTCGGCCCGCTGTTCCTCAGACGCAAGGTCGCCGGGCTCGACGATGCCGGCGTTCGTGTCGGTCGCGGCCCGCTCGGTGTCGCCCAGTGCGGAAGGGCCTCCATCGCCGCCCTCGAGGACGCGCAACGGCCGAGCCGCCTGGCCCTCGATCGCGCCGACCCCGAACGGGACCCACTTCGAGGGGTCCTGGAGCCGGTGCGCCTCGGTGTTGCCCCGGGTGTGGACGTCCTCGAAGCCCTTCGGCTCGATCCACATCCGCTCGCCCTGAAGGAGCCCGAGGATGCCGGACTGGCCGGGCTCGTTGCGCTGGTGCTGGCAATACGTGCAGGCCGCCTCGTCGTGGCGCTGGTAGGTCGGGGGCTCCTCGTAGGTCGTGATGTAGCCCTCGTAGTTGCGCAGGACGACCTTGTGGTCGGAGTAGCTGATCAGGTAGTTGGGCATGACCGGGATCTTGCCGCCGCCACCGGGCGCGTCGATCACGAACGTCGGCACCGCGTAGCCGGAGGTGTGGCCGCGCAGGCCCTCCATGATCTCGAGGCCCTTGCCGACCGGCGTCCGGAAATGTCCGGAGCCCTCGACCAGGTCGCACTGGTACAGGTAGTACGGCCGGATCCGGTTCTCGACGAGCTTGTGGACGAGCGAGCGCTGGATGTGGACGCAGTCGTTGACGCCCGCGAGCAGGACGCTCTGGTTGCCGACCGGCAGCCCGGCCTTCGTCAGCTTGTCGACGGCCCGGCTGACCTCGGGCGTGATCTCGTTCGGGTGGTTGAAGTGGAGGTTGATCCAGAGCGGGTGGTACTTCTCGAGCATCGCGCACAGCTCGTCGTCGATCCGCTGGGGCAGGAAGACCGGCACGCGCGAGCCGATCCGGATGATCTCGATGTGGGGGATCTCGCGGAGGCCGCGCAGGATCTTCTCGAACAGCTTCGGGGCGAGCGTCAGGCCGTCGCCGCCGGAGATCAGGACGTCGCGGACCTGGGGGGTCCGACGCAGGTACTCGAGCTGGGCCTCGTGGTCGCGGCTGTTGAAGTTCTGGGTCGGGTCGCCCACGATCCGTGACCGGGTGCAGTACCGGCAGTAGCTCGCGCACTGGGTCGTGACGAGCATCAGGACCCGGTCGGGATAGCGATGGACGAGGCCCGGGACCGGCGAGTGGCGGTCCTCGGCGAGGGAGTCCTCCATCATCGCGGTGAAGGCGTCGTGCTCGCGCCCGAGCGGGATCACCTGGCGCCGGATCGGGTCGTTCGGGTCGTCGGGGTCGATGAGGCTGATGAAGTACGGCGTGATGTCGACCCGGAACTTGTCCTTGGCCGACAAACCCTCGCGCTCGTCGTCTGTCAGGTTGAGGATCTGGGCGATCTCCTCGAGGTCGTTGACCCGGTGGCTGAGCTGCCAGCGCCAGTCATTCCACTTCTCGTCGGGAACGTCCTCCCAGATCGGTGCCCGGCGGCTGACCGCGGGGCCGCCATCCGGCCCGAGCAGCTGGGCCGGATCACGCCGGTTGACGAACGGCGGCTCGGCGGCGGCGCGCTCGGCGGCCTGGTGAGCGACGGCGGTCCTGATCTCGTCGGCGTCCACGTCGGGCGGCCTCCTGGTGCGCGTGCGGCGGCATCGGGTGCATAGGAAATATGCACTCTGCAAGTCGGCGGATCATAGCGCGGCCGGGCAC
>JBKJOK010000271.1:0-1843 GCA_046595595.1 Candidatus Limnocylindrales bacterium | reverse complement strand
GCGACGCTGCCCTCGAGGACGAACTTGGCGGTCCCGAGCGCGCCCGTCGGCAGCAGGTCGTGGACGACGAGAACGAACAGGCCGGCGGCGGCGAGGAGGGCGAAGATCGCCGGCTGCGCATCGATCCACAGCCCCGTCACGGCCACGATCGTCGAGGTCGCAAGGATGAACACCCACGACACGATCCGGACGACCCGGTCGTAGGCGCCGGGCGGAACGCCGCCGAGGTCGGTGAAGTCCAGGTGCCGATCGCCGACGACCGCGCTCAGGTCGGCCGGCTGGAGGTCGGCAACGTCGGGCCCCGACGAGCCGGCCGATCCCGACTGGAACGGCCCGCGCCGGCCCAGCAACGGCGGCACGACGACCGCGGCCATCACCAGCAGGTTGGCGATGACGGCGATCAGGATCAAGGCCTGGGTCTGGACCGGCTCGACCGGCACGATTGGACCTCGCGAACGGACGTGACGGGCGACAGGGGACGTGCCCCCGCGCTGGCCGCATCGTAGCCGGTCGGACGCCGCCGGTAGGACCATCGGCTCCGGGAACGGGTGCCGCGGCGCACCAGTCGCCGTCTAGCGAGTGCCCCACTGGTAGGACTGCTTGACCATCCGGAGGTACACGAACGTCTCGGTGTCGCGGACCCCCTCGATCGTCCGCAGGCGCTCGGCGAGGAACCGGAGCAGGCCCTCGTTGTCCTCGCATACCGTCTCGATCAGGATGTCGTATGCCCCGGCGGTGATCACGACGTAGTCGACCTCGGGCATCTCGGCGCATTTCGCCGCCACCGCCATCAGCCGGTCGGCCTCGCAGCGGATCCCGATCATCGCCATCTGCTGGAAGCCAAGCTTCAGCGGATCGGTGACGCCGACGACCTGGAGGATCCCGCGCTCGACGAGCCGGTTCGTTCGCGCCCGGACGGCGGCCTCGGACACGCCGAGATCGGTCGCGATCTGGGTGTACGGCCGGCGGCCGTCCTGCTGGAGGTGCTCGATGATCCGCTTGTCGAGATCCGAGACGTCCTCGCCCGATCGTCCGGCGGACTTGCGCTGGCCGGTCATGGGGCCTTGCTCGGTGCCTTGCTCGGCTTGACCGAGGGAGCAACGCTCGGCGGCGGCACGACGGTCCGGGCCGGGGCAAGCATGACCGAGTGCTGGGTGAGCGGCCAGAGAAGCGGGTCAAGCACCGCGACGATCGAGGCCGCGACCTGCTGGCGGTCGGCCTCCGGGGCCTTGGGCGTGCCGGCGGTGCTGACCGGCCCGAACTCGACGAGAACGTTCAGCCCGGCGAAGCCGTACGGCGCCTCGTTGCGGACCGGCGCGGCGCCCGCCTTCCAGCCGAGGTCCTTCTTCAATGCGGCCGACGAGCGGTACTCGGTGATCCGAAGCGGCCAGCTCCCGATGTCGGCATTGATCACCTTGAGGATGTCCGGATTGCCGCCGCCCAGCGTCGCGTTGTTGGCCTTCATCCCGAGCTTGGCCGAGGCGAGGATCCGGAAGACCTGGTCGGCCGTCACCGGCTCGGTCAGGTGAGGATCGGGCGTGATCACCGGGGTCGGGATCGGAGTCGGTGGGGCCGATGGCGCCGCGGTCTGGCCGCACGCGGCGACGATCAGCACGAACAGGACCGCTGCCCATGACGGCAGGCGGCTTCCGCGGCTGGCCTGATTCGAATGTCGCATCGCCGGCGGGATGCTAGCACGCTCTTCGCAGAAATTGGACCCCTGACTTCGGTACCGGAGGGTCCTGTCGTGCGCGAATCAGCTCCCATCGAGGATCGGCAGGACCGCTGCGAATCGCTCGACCGAGACCCGATCGATCGGGTCGAGGACGACCTGGACCTCGGC
>JBKJOK010000214.1:0-4411 GCA_046595595.1 Candidatus Limnocylindrales bacterium | reverse complement strand
TAGTCGTCGCGATTGCCGACCCGCCGGCCGCGATCGAGGTCGGCCACGTTCGGCGCGCTGCCCACGGTCCCGAACGCGGTCCAGTTGCCGCCCATCTGGAGGGCGCGGTCCGGGTTCGTCGCGTGGAGCGTGAACTGCGACGGCGCGGTCCGGATCGTCTCGACGACCATGTCCGGGTCGAACCGGACGCGCTCGCTGCCGGGCTCGACCCGGGCGCCCGCGGCGCGGAGCAGCTCGCGCGCGCCCTCGTCAAGGAAGTCCATCCCGATCTCGGACAGGACCCGAAGCGAGGCGACGTGGATCGACTCGAGCTCGTCCTCGGAGAGCACGCGGGTTGGTTCGTAGCGGATGCGCGGCTGCTGGATGGTGCGCTGTTGGGGCAGGACGTGGCGCTCGTGACCCGCTCGGCCACCGGCGCGCCGGCGTGGGGCGGTCGCCAACGCCGGATCGGAGAGTCCGACAAGCTCGGGATCGATGCCGGGATCGGCGTCGGTCACGGTCGCTCCTTCGTGGCCCTTGCAGCGATTCTCGTGGGGCGAGCGTACGCGACAGCATCGGCCGCGAACGTGCTCGGAATCCCCGTCGAGCGAGAGATCCGTGCGAATTCCGGGCTCGCTGGGCTCGATCTGGCCGGCTGAGCGGGCCACCTCGTCGGATCCGCTCGTGGGGCGAGGATGTGCGGCGGGACGAGCGCGAGCCGGGAGCGATCAGTCACCGGACAGGTCCAGCCACGTGGTCTTGAGCTGGGTGTAGCCGTCGAGGGCGGCCAGGCCCTTGTCGCGCCCGAAGCCCGATTGCTTGAAGCCGCCGAACGGGACGGTGATATCGGCTGTGTCGAAGGTGTTCACGTAGACGGTCCCGGCCCGGATCGCCCGGGCCAACCGGTGTGCCTTCTTCACGTCGCGGGTCCAGATCCCGGCCGCGAGACCGAACGGGCTGTCATTGGCGATCCGGAGCGCGTCGGCCTCGTCCTCGAACTCGGTGACGGTCAGGACCGGGCCGAAGATCTCCTCGCGAGCGACGCGCCACGAATTCGAGACGCCGTCGAGGATCGTCGGCGAGACGTAGTAGCCGCCGCTCTCCTCGCGAACCCGCTCGCCGCCGGCGACAACCGTGGCGCCCTCCTCGCGCCCGAGTGTCACGTAGCCGAGGACCTTGGCGAGCTGGCGATCGTCCACGATCGCTCCAAGCCGGGTCGCGGGATCCAGTGGCTCGCCCGGCGCCAGCGAGCGTCCAAGGGCGGCGATCCGCTCGACGAGCTCCTCGCGGACGGATCGATGGACGACGAGCCGCGAGCCCGCGTTGCATGTCTGGCCGGAGTTGTAGAAGATCCCCCAGCCGATCGCGGACGCCGCGGTCTCGAGGTCGCCGACGTCGGCGAGGACGACCTGGGGGCTCTTCCCGCCGAGCTCGAGGGTGATCGCCTTGACGTCCGACTCCCCCACCGCGCGAAGGAGCGACTTCCCGACCTCCGTCGAGCCCGTGAAGGTGATCTTGTCGACCGACGGATGCCGGGCGAGCGCCGGACCGACGACCGCGCCCGGCCCGGGCACGACATTGAGCACGCCGTCCGGCAGGCCCGCCTCCGACGCCAGCTCCGCCAGCCGGAGGGCGGTGAGCGGCGACTGCGAGGCGGGCTTGAGCACAACGGAGTTCCCCGTCGCGAGCGCGGCCCCGATCTTCCACGCGGTGATGATCAGCGGGTAGTTCCAGGGCACGATCGCGGCCACGACCCCGATCGGCTCGCGGGTCACGAGCGACAGGGCGTCGGGCCCCGTCGGGCCGACCTCGCCGTATGTCTTGTCGATCGTCTCGGCGTACCACTGGATCGTCTTCGCGGCGGACGGGACGTCGACCGCGAGCGTGTCCCGGATCGGCTTGCCGACGTCGAGCGACTCGAGCAGTGCCAGCTCATCGCGCTGCTCGCGGATCCGCTCGGCGAAGCGCAGGAGGACCTTCTTGCGGTCCGTCGGCGAGCGGTCGGACCAGCGCCGGTCGTCGAACGAGACGCGCGCCGCCCGAACGGCTCGCTCAACGTCCTCCGCCCCGGCGGACGCCACGTGGGCGATCGTCGAGCCGTCGCGACCCGCGACATCCGCGAACGTCTCGCCCGACGCGGCCGGCACGAACCGCCCGTCGATGAACGCCTCCATCCTCGGCGCGACCGCCGCCGCGCGGGCGAGCCAGTCCTCGGTCGTCAGCCGCGCCTTCCCGGCCGTCCCGGTCATGCCGCGTACCGCTTGATCGCCGCCTCGTCCAGAACGGCCCCGATCCCGGGCGCCGCCGGCACCCGCAGCACGCCGTCCGCGCCCGGCCGGATCGGCTCGGCGAGGAAGGCGTCGCGCCGCTCCGGCGTCCAGCCCGGCGGGTCGTACGGGAACTCGAGAAACGGCCCGCCACCGACGCCGGCCGCGACGTGGAGGTTGGCGAGCAGCCCGATCCCGTTCGTCCAGGTATGAGGGCTGTACCAGCGCCCCTTCGCGAGCACGCCCTCCGCGAGCCGCCGGCCGTTGGACATCCCGGCGGCGAGGACGACGTCGGCCTGGTGGACGTCGAACGCGTCGGCATCGAGCGCAGCCTCCAGCTCCCGGAACGTCCGGGTCATCTCGCCGCCGGCGATCCGGATCCCGGGGACGGCCGCCCGGAGCGCCGCGAGGCCGGCGAGGTCGGAGCCGTCGACGGGCTCCTCGAGCCAGAGCACGTCGAGCTCGGCGAGCCGCTCCGCGATCGCCCGGGCCGTCGCGACGTCGATTGACGGGCTCACGTCGCCGGCCATCCGCCAGCCCTGGTTGAGGTCGACCATGATCGCCATCGAGTCGCCGACCGCCGCGCGCGTCGCGCGCACGGCCGCGATCCCCTCCTCGAGCCGCGCTGGATCGCTCGGATCGACCCGGATCTTCAGCGCCCGGAAGCCCTCGTCACGCATCCGCAGCGCCCGCTCAGCCCGCTCCTGCGCGGGGACCAGCGAGCCGCACGACGCGTACGCCGGGATCCCGTCGAGCGCCCCGCCGAACAGGGTCGCCACGGGCAGCCCGGCGACCTTGCCGGCGATGTCCCAGAGCGCGACCTCGAGCGGCCAATAGCGCCCGGCGTGAAAGTCGATCGTCTCGAGCGCCCGGACATGGCGGGCGATCGCCAGCGGATCCTGACCGATGAACAGGTGCTCGAACGGCGCGAACCCGTCCATCGTGTCGCCGGACCCGACCCCCACGACCCCTTCGTCGGTCTCGACCCGGACGATCGTGACCGCGAAGCGCGTCCGCGGGACCGGGTCCCACGCGGCCGGGAACGGCGGGTCGAGCGGGACGACCAGGCGGTCGGTCCGGATGGCGGTGATCCTCATGCAGCCGGGAGTATCGCGCACGCCGGACGATGCGGTACTGTCGGCTCTCCACCGCACCCTCGTCCGATCCGCCCTCCAGGAGGTTCGCAGCGCCGATGGCCGACCAGCACCGTCAAGCCGCGGTCGTCGAGTTCGACCAGGTGACGAAGCGCTACGACGCGCCGACCGGCAGGGACAAGGGCAAGCCGACACCGGGCGCCGTGAACGACCTTTCGCTCAAGGTCCCGGCCGGCAAGATCTGCATCCTCGTCGGGCCATCCGGCTGCGGCAAGACGACGTCGCTGAAGATGGTCAACCGACTGATCGAGCCGACTTCGGGCCAGATCAAGATCGACGGCGTCGACGCCTCGACCAGCGACCTGACCGACCTTCGCCGGAGCATCGGCTACGTGATCCAGCAGGTCGGTCTGTTCCCGCACCAGACGATCGGCGACAACGTGGCGACGGTCCCGCGTCTCCTCGGCTGGCCGAAGGCCCGCCTGAAGGAGCGCTCGGAGGAGCTGCTCGGGCTGGTCGGGCTCGACCCCGCCAAGTACCGCGACCGCTTCCCGAGCCAGCTCTCGGGCGGCGAGCGGCAGCGCGTCGGTGTCGCACGGGCTCTCGCGGCGGACCCGCCGATCATGCTCATGGACGAGCCGTTCGGCGCCGTCGACCCGATCGTTCGCGACCGGCTCCAGAACGAGTTCCTGCGCCTCCAGGAGACCATCGCCAAGACGATCCTGTTCGTGACCCACGACATCGACGAGGCGATCAAGATGGGCGACCTCGTCGCCGTATTCCAGACTGGCGGGATCCTCGCCCAGTACGGGACGCCGCTCGAGATCCTCGCCGCGCCCGCGTCGGAGTTCGTGGCCCGGTTCGTCGGCCAGGACCGCGGCCTCAAGCGCCTGTCGCTCCTGCGCGTGTCCGACGTCGCCCTGCGTTCGGCGGTCACCGCCCGGCCCGGCGACGGCGCCGCCGACGCCCGCCGGCGGGCCCTCGACGATCCGCTCCGCTACCTGCTGATCATCGACGCGGGGAACCGGCCGATCGGTTGGGTCGCCCACGGGGACATCCCGGCCGACGGGA
>JBKJOK010000302.1:0-1838 GCA_046595595.1 Candidatus Limnocylindrales bacterium | reverse complement strand
CCCTCGACTGGATCGCCACCCTGCCACCGAAGCTGTCCGAGCGCGAGCGGACGATCGCCGTCCAGGTCCTCAAGGAGATCACTGCCCGGCTCGGGTTCCTCGTCGACGTCGGGCTGGACTACCTGACCCTCGATCGGGCGTCCGTGACGCTGTCCGGCGGCGAGGCCCAGCGGATCCGCCTCGCGACCCAGATCGGGACGACGCTGATGGGCGTCCTGTACATCCTCGACGAGCCCTCGATCGGGCTCCACCAGAAGGACAACGCGAAGCTGATCGCGACCCTGACCCGGCTCCGCGACCTGGGCAACACCGTCCTCGTCGTCGAGCATGACGAGGAGACGATCCGGACCGCCGACTGGGTCATCGACATCGGACCCGGCGCCGGCGAGCACGGCGGCGAGATCATCGCCAACGGGACGCTCGAGGATCTTCTCGCCGAGCCGCGCTCGATCACCGGCGCGTTCCTCCGCGGCGAGCGCTCGGTGGCGATCCCGGCCAAGCGCCGCAAGGGCAACCTGAAGAAGCTCGTCATCAAGGGGGCCAGCGAACACAACCTCCGTGATGTCGACGTGACGATTCCGCTCGGGACGTTCACCGCGGTGACCGGGGTGTCCGGCAGCGGCAAGTCGACCCTCGTGACCGACGTCCTCTACCGGGCCCTCGCCCGCGAGCTGAACGGATCGCGCGAGCCGGTGGGGGCGCATGTGTCGCTCAAGGGCGCCGAGCAGATCGACAAGATCATCGAGATCGACCAGAGCCCGATCGGCCGGACGCCGCGCTCGAACCCCGCGACTTACACCGGCCTGTTCGGCCCGATCCGCGAGCTGTTCGCTGGCGTTCCCGAGTCGCGCGTCCGCGGCTACCAGCCGGGGCGCTTCAGCTTCAATGTCAAGGGCGGCCGCTGCGAGAACTGCAAGGGCGACGGGATCCTGAAGATCGAGATGCAGTTCCTGCCCGACGTCTACGTGACCTGCGAGGTCTGCAAGGGCAAGCGCTACAACCGCGAGGCCCTCGAGATCCACTACAAGGGCAAATCGATCTCGGACGTCCTCGAGATGACGATCGGCGAGGCGGTCGAGTTCTTTGCAGCCGTGCCGAACGTCCGAGTGAAGCTCCAGACGCTGTACGACGTGGGCCTCGGCTACGTCCATCTCGGTCAGCCGGCGACGACGCTCTCGGGCGGCGAGGCGCAGCGAGTCAAACTCTCGACGGAGCTGTCGCGACGGGCCACCGGTCGAACCCTGTACGTCCTGGACGAGCCGACGACCGGCCTCCACTTCGCCGACGTCGAGAAGCTCCTGCAGGTCCTCCATCGCCTGGTCGACACCGGCAACACGGTCCTGGTCATCGAGCACAACCTCGACGTCATCAAGACCGCCGACTGGATCGTCGACCTCGGGCCGGACGGTGGCGATCGTGGGGGGCGGATCATCGCGGAGGGGACGCCCGAGACGGTCGCCCGGGCTGTCGGTTCGGCGACCGGGGAATACCTGGCGCGCGTGCTGCGCGGCGAGCCGCTCGTGCCACTATCCGACGTGACGTTCGCCGATGAAGCTGGACGAGGAGCGTCCTCCAACGGCCGAAACGGCAGCGGGGCCGATCGGATCGTCCAGATCACGCCCTCGCGGAAGCGCGCCGCGGCCGCGAAGGCGCGCTGACGATCCTTTCCGGATCAGGCGCCGAGGGGCTAGCATAGGCCGATGCCGGATATCGACTTCGCGTTCCTCGCCGATGCCGCCGAGACCCTCCCCGGCCAGAAGTTCCACGTCCTCGGTGGCGGGGTGGCGCGGATCGGCGGCCGGCGGTTCCCGCTGCGTCACCCGCACCTCGCGCTCGTC
>JBKJOK010000255.1:0-5549 GCA_046595595.1 Candidatus Limnocylindrales bacterium | reverse complement strand
CACGCTCAGGACCGCATCACCCCATGACCATCCGAGTCAGGCCCGTCGACCGTGGCCGCAGTGGCCGCGACCCGAACCGCCGCACGTTCTACACGAACCTCGCGTTCGGGGCGACCGTGGTCATCTCCGTCCTCATCCTCGTCGCCGTCGGCGTCACCACCTGGTACAACGCCCACCTCGCGCCCGCCGCGTCCGTGGACGGCCAGACGATCACGAAGGACCAGTTCGTCGACCGGGCCACGGTCGAGGTCTTTCGCCTGAAACAGCTCGTGGCCCGGGTCAACGCCGAGCTCGCCGCCGGACGGCTGACCGCCGCCCAGGCCTCGGCGCGAGTGGACCAGATCAACCAGCAGCTCGACGACCAGCAGGGGGCGTTCACCTCGACGATCGTCGAGAAGCTGATCGACACGAACCTCCAGGCGAAGCTCGCCAGGGAGAGCGGGGTCACGCTGACGCCCGAACAGATCGAGGCCCGGATCCTCGAGGACAAGACCCGCAAGGAGGAGCGCCACGTCTGGCTGCTTGCGGTCAAGCCGGAGGTCGTCGCACCGGCGACCGAGGCGACGCCGTCCGCGAAGGCCGCGGCCAAGGCCAAGGCCGACGCCGCCCTGGCCTCGATCAAGGGCGGAAAGGCGTTCGCCGATGTCGCCAAGGAGGTCTCGACCGACGCGTCGAAGACGAGCGGCGGCGATCTCGGCTGGCTCGACTCGACGGCCATCGACCAGGGCGACTGGCAGGCGGCCGTCTTCAAGCTCGACGTCAACGGCCTGACCGACGTGATCGTCGGCGACGACGGGACCTACCGGATCGGACAGGTGACCGAGATCGTCGCCGCCCAGGCCGATCCGGCCTGGGAGCAGAAGATGGCCGAGGCCAAGGTCAAGCCCGAGGCCTACCGGGCGGCGATCGAGAGCGAGGTCATGCGAACGGTCCTCGGCGAGAAGATCGTGGCCGAGGCGAGCGTGTCGGGCCCCCAGCGCCAGGTCCAGGAGCTGAAGATCGCAGCGCCCCAGGAGACGCCCGGCGACAAGGCGATCAAGGTCCGCCACATCCTCTTCTCGCCAAAGGATGATCCGCAGGGTGCGGGCACGCTGCCGGACACGGATCCGGAGTGGAGCAAGGCCCAGCTGGCGGCCCAGAAGGCGTACGACACGATCAAGGCCGATCCGAAGCAGTTCGACGCGATCGCCCGCAAGGAGAGCGACGAGACCTCCGCGACCGGCGCCGACGGCAGTGGCGGCAAGCTGCCCTACTTCGACACGGCGAGCCAGATCGACGACGCGTTCGCAACCGCGATCTTCGCCGACGGGCTGAAGCCGGGCGATCTCATTGCGCCGTTCAAGAGCTCGTTCGGCTGGCACGTCGTCCAGGTCATGTACTTCCCGCCCGACGCCGACCAGATGGCGAAGCTGAAGACGCAGGCCACGACCGCCGGGACCGACTTCGGCCAGCTCGTCAAGGACTTCTCGGAAGGTCCCAAGGCGGGCGCCGGCGGCGACATCGGCTGGGTCGCCAAGGGGACGCTCGACGATCGCCTGACCAGCGTCATCCTGGCCACGCCGGTCGGTTCGTTCACCGATGTCATCGAGCTCAAGAACGATGGCCTGTACCTCATCAAGATCCTGAACGAGAAGACCGCGGCACCGGACGCCGACCAGCTGAAGACGATCGAGTCCGACGCGTTCGGCAACTGGTACGCGGGCCGGAAGTCCGCGGCGACGATCACCCGCGACGTCCTCGGCGGCTAGCGGCCGGCCCCGGTGCTCGACGCGCTCGTCGCCGAGGCACGCGTCCGCTGGGGCCTCGACCTGGCGGCCGGACTCCAGGTCGTCGCGGCCGGGACCCTCGTCGGCATGCCGCTCGAGCCGTCGCGGCCGGTCCTGATCGTTCCGGCAGCCGTCCTGCGGCTCGAACCCACGACCGGCGATCCCGCGGTTGTCCTCGCCGGACGGCACGGACCCGGCGGCGATGACCCGCTTGCCGTCCTCCGGCGGCTCTATCCGTCCGAGCACCCCGTCGGGCGGTTCGGGGCGGTCGAGGCCACCACCATCGGCGAGCTGACCACGGACGCGCTCGATGCCCCCCTGTACCTTGGCCCGGTGGCCCCGGAGCAGGCCGTCGCGAGTCCCTGGACGATGCCCTGGATCTCGGCCCGGCTGCGCCTTCCCGATGGGTGCCCGTGGGACCGCGAGCAGACCCACGAGTCGCTTCGCAACCATCTGCTCGAGGAGGCCTACGAGGTCTACGACGCGCTCGGCGCGGGGGCGACGCCGGCCCTTGCCGAGGAGCTCGGCGACCTGCTCCTCCAGGTGATCCTCCACGCCCAGCTCGCGGCCGAGGCGGGCATCTTCGACCTGACCGACGTCCATGCCGCGATCGCCTCGAAGATCGTCCGCCGCCATCCCCATGTCTTCGGCGACGCCGAGGCGCGGACGGCGAGCGACGTGAACCGCCAGTGGGAGCGGATCAAGGCCGACGAGCGGACGGCCGCTGCGGCCGGAGCGAGTTCCGGCATCGTGTCCGACGCGGACGCCGGCGGCGATCCGGCGCCCGCTGTCAAGCCGCCCAAGAGCGCCCTCGACGGGGTCAGCCGGATCCTGCCGGCCCTCGCGGCCAGCGAGGAGATGCAGGAGCGCGCCGCCAACATCGGCTACGAGTGGCCGGCGATCGAGGGCGTCCTTGACAAGGTCACCGAGGAGCTGGCCGAGCTCCGGGCGGCGGCGACGCCCGCCGAGCAGGCCGAGGAGTACGGCGACCTCCTGTTCGTCCTCGTCAACGTCGCCCGCTGGCAGGGGATCGAGGCCGAGGCCGCCCTGCGCGCCGCCAACGACAAGTTCCGGCGTCGCTTCGCCAGCGTCGAGCGCCAGGCTGCCGAGCGCGGGGTCCAGCTTCGCGACCTCGACTTCGCCGGGCTCGATGATCTCTGGAACAACGCCAAGGCCGAGGAACGGGCCAACCCGCAGACCGGCGAGCCGGCGCTCGTCCCCGAGAAGGAGACCGCCCGATGATCGGCAACCACCCCCAGGTCCGGGCCGACGGCCGGGTCGCAGACCAGCTCCGCCCCGTCCGCTTCGAGCTCGGCGTCCAGAAGTGGGCCGAGGGCTCGTGCATCGTCCACTTCGGCGACACCCGGGTCCTGTGCGCGGCCACGATCGCCGACCGCGTCCCGCCGCACCTCCGCGGCAAGGGCACCGGCTGGGTGACCGCCGAGTACTCGATGCTCCCGCGGGCGACCGCCGAACGGACGGACCGCGAGTCGGTCAAGGGCAAGCTCGGCGGTCGGACCCACGAGATCCAGCGCCTGATCGGGCGTTCGCTCCGCGACGCGGTGGACCTGACCCGGATCGGCGAGCGGACGATCTCGATCGACTGCGACGTGCTCCAGGCCGACGGCGGGACCCGCACGGCATCGATCACCGGCGGCTACGTCGCCCTGGCGGCGGCGATGATCTCGCACGGGATGGACCGCCACCTCGTGACGAAGGTCGCGGCGATCAGCGTGGGGCTCGTCGGCGGCGAGGCGCTCCTCGATCTCGACTACAGCGAGGACTCGCGGGCCGATGTCGACTTCAACGTGGTCGGCACCGACGCGGGCGCGTTCGTCGAGGTCCAGGGCACCGCCGAGGGCAAGCCGTTCGACCGGGCGGCGATGGATGGGCTGATGGATCTCGCCACGTCCGGGCTCGAGCAGCTGTTCGCCGCCCAGACGGAGATCCTGGCCACCGTCCGGCGGTGATGTTCGTGGCTGCGTCCGCGATCGGTTGCACGCTCACTGAGCGTTACGACGAACGGACCCGCGGGATCGTCGCCCGGCCGCCCGGTCCGTCGTTGTTCCGCACGGTGACGGGGCAGACTAGCGCCGGAGGGGGCGCTCTTTCGTCGCAGTGCCCACGCAGCGGGCAATGACCGTCCGGCCGCGGCTCCTGATCGCCACCCACTCCGCCCACAAGCTGGGCGAGCTGCGGGAGCTCCTCCGCCTCGAGCACGGCGAGCTCGTCAGCCTCGACGACCTCGGGATCGCCGACGACCCCGACGAGACCGGCCGGACGTTCGCGACCAACGCCCGGATCAAGGCTCGCTTCGGCGCTCGGCGGACGGGTCTGCCGACCCTTGCCGACGACTCCGGACTGGAGGTCGATGCGCTCGACGGCGGGCCGGGCGTTCGGACGAGGCGCTACGCCGGCCCGGCCGCGACCGACCGGGACAATAACGCGAAGCTCCTCGCGGCCCTCGAGGGCCTGCCGCCCGAGCGGCGCGGTGCGCGCTACGTCTGCGTCCTTGCGCTCGCGCTCCCGCGACCCGGCGCGGACGCCCGGGTCGCCGTCCCGATTCGCCTCGTCCAGGGCACGACCCGGGGCCGGATCGGGCGCGCGCCGAAGGGCACCGGCGGCTTCGGCTACGACCCGATCTTCGAGCCCGCCGGTGAGCCGCCCGGAGGCCGGACGTTCGGGGAGTGGACGGCGGCCGAGAAGCACGCGGTCTCGCATCGCGGCCGGGCGGCTCGCCGGATGACGCCGATCCTGCGCGAGCTCGGGTTCTGACGATGGCCGTCCCTCGGTCCACGGCGCCCACCGGGATCCGCTCGATCTGCGTGTTCTGCGGGGCCAGCCCCGGAACGGATCCCCGGCACGTGGCGGCCGCGTCCGCCACCGGCACGGCGCTCGCCGGCCGCGGCATCCGCCTCGTCTACGGCGGCGGCCGGCTCGGGCTGATGGGCGCGGTCGCGAGCGCCGCCCTGGCCGCCGGCGGCGAGGTCGTCGGCGTGATCCCGCGGGGCCTCGTCGAGCGCGAGCTGGCCCATCCCGGCCTGACCGAGCTCCGGATCGTCGCGACGCTCCACGAGCGCAAGGCACAGATGGCCGAGTTGGCCGATGCGTTCATCACCCTGCCGGGCGGGCTCGGCACGCTCGAGGAGCTGGCGGAGGTCCTGTCGTGGGCCCAGCTCGACCTCCACGCCAAACCGATCGGCCTGCTCGACGTCGGCGGCTACTTCGACGCCCTCGAGGCGTTTCTCGACCGGGCCGTGGCCGAGGGCTTTGTGGCCGAGCGCCATCGCCGCCTGCTCCTGCGCGACGACGACCTCGACGGCCTCCTCGCCCGATTCGACGCCTGGCAGCCGCCGACCGGCCGGTTCGAGCGCCCGCGTCCCGTGGACCGACCGACGATCTGAATGGACCAGCCAACGATCTGAATGGACCAGCCAACGATCTGAGCCCGGCCTACGGGGCGGTCGACGTCCCCGCACTCGCCTTCGCGGGCGCCTTCGAGGCCTTCGGCGCCGGCTCCCACGGCGTCGGCGGCACGCCCGGCTCGCTGAACAGCCCGTCGGCCGCCTTGAGGATCGCCTTCAGGTCCGGGATCTGGATCGAGCCGTACTGGTTCCGGCCCGGCTTGACGAGCGGGTAGCGGAGCACCGTCCGGGTGATTCCGCCGGTCCCCATCTCGTCGGCGATCGAGGCCAGGGTCGGCAACAGCTCAACCGGGAGGTTGGTCGTGAACAGGTCGCCGACCGCATCGAGCAGGGCCGGCACGCGCCAGAACAACGAACC
>JBKJOK010000150.1:0-4192 GCA_046595595.1 Candidatus Limnocylindrales bacterium | reverse complement strand
GGGCCGCTCGGACATCGTCCTGTCGCGCGGATCGGTGATCGTCCGCGACGGCGCGTTCACCGGGCGGAAGGGCCATGGCAAGTTCATCAAGCGGGCCACCGCCGACTACGCCCGGATGAGCTGACCCCGGCCCCGCGGCGTGCCCGCCGCGGGCGGCTGAGCCGGCGGCGGGCTCGATGCCGATGTCGGCACCGACGTCGCTCGCGCGGCTGATGGCGGCGACCCGGCCGACACCCTCGCCCGAGTGAACCGGATCCTGGTCGCGGAGCGGGCGAACAGCCTGTTCGTGACGGTGGCCCACGCCGTCCTCGACGCGCCGAGCGGCCGGCTCCGGCTGGCGAGCGCCGGCCACGATCCCGTCCACGTCCTGCGCGCCGATGGCCGGCTCGAGATCCTCGACCCGCCAGGCCGGTTGATCGGGATGGTGGACGACATCGTCGCGACCTCGATCGAGGTCCGACTGGAGCCCGGCGATGCCTGGATCGGCCACACGGACGGCGTGACCGAGGCCCGCGACCCGTCGGGTGGGTTCTACGGCGAGGATCGATTCCGGGCCCTGCTCGCCGAGCTGGCGGGGCAGTCGGCCCACGAGATCGTGCGGGCGATCGCGACCGATGTCGCTTCCTTCCGGGGCGCCGCCGAGCCGTCCGACGACCTGACCCTCCTCGTCGTTCGGCGAGTGCCGACGACCGACCCGTCGGCGACCGTCGGGGTCGATCCGGGCTAGACTCGAGTCGGCCCCCACCGCTCGGACCGCGAGGTCGAATGCCCACCGATCTGTTGCTGCCCGCGTTCGCCCTGACCCTGCTCGCGAATGCCGTCCTGATCGCCCTCGCGGTCCGCGGCCTTCGCCGTGGCCGGACCGACTCGGCGCCGACGCGCGACTGGTTCGCACCCGCTCTGCCAGCGCACGTGCCCGGCGGGACGCCGCAGCCGCCAGAGCCGCTCGCCGACCCCGCGGCGGGCACGCCATCGCTCTCGCCGGACCCGGCTCATGACGCGGCCCCGGCCATGGCCACGACCCCGGACGCGCTGCCCGTTGCTGCCCATCCGGACCGCGCGACCGCGTCCGATCGGGTACCCGCGGCGCCCATCCGAGTGCGCGCCAGCCGGCCGCGCCCGAGCCCGCCGACGGCAACTCCGATCAGCCCGCCATCCCCCGGAGCCGAGACCGCGACCCGGCGCGGCCGGCGCAAGTTCTCGCTGCCCCCGATCGACGACGACCACGAGAAGGTGACGCGCTCAATCGAATCGTTCCTTGCGGGCTCGGACGGTGCCGCCGAGCCCGCCGAGGCGACCGCGTCGGCGAGCGACGACGACGCCCGCCCGAAGCGCGCGACCGGCGGGCGGGCTCGGGTCGATGGGACCGAAGGCCCGAGCAACCTTCCGACCACGATCGCCCTGGTGGCCATCGCCGGCCTCGATAGCTCGTCGGGTGGCCGCGACGACGAGACGATCGACCCCGTCGCCCTGCTCGAGCGGACGCTGCGCGGCGCCGCCCGCGGTGGCGACGAGGTCCACCGGGCAGGCCACGGCCGCTTCAGGATCGTCCTGCCCGCGACCGGCGAGCTCGCCGCCCGGGCGTACCTCCGTCGGATCCGGGCCACCGTCGAGCCGCAGCTCGAGGCAGCCGATCGCCCGCTCCACCTGGTCGTCGCCACCGCGACCGCACTGAACGTGCCGATTCGATCCGCGACGATCACGGCCCGGCGACGTCTCGAGGCCGCGCTCGCAGCCCAACCCGCCGACGCGGGCCCTTCGGGACCGGCCGCCGGATCGGCCGGCGACGAAGGCACCGGCGACGGGGTCGATCACGACGACGAGCCGGAGCCTCGAGCGGCCGGCGACTGACCGAGGCGCCAGCGACCGGGCGCCGCGATCAACGGGTGGGATCGACCTCGCCGGGGAGGGCGGTTCGCGTCCCGAGCGGGTCGTCGTCCACTGCGCGGCGCGCCGATCTCGCGAGCAGCAGCGCGACCACCGCCGCACCAGCCGCGACGGCCAGGTCGATGACCTGTTCCGCGCGCAACGGCCCGACGACCAGCGGGTCGCGCCACGTCGAGGCGACCACTGCCCGGGCGAGCGCCCACAGGCCCAGCGCGACCAGGAACAGCCGCCCGTCGCGGAGGCGCATGGGCCGGACGACAGCGAAGACCAGGACGATGCCGAGGACCGTGGCCGCGGCCAGTGCCTCGAGCGCCTGCGACGGGATCGACGGGATCTCCGGCCCGAGCGAGCCCCACGGCCCGGACCCGAGGTACGCGGTCGCCGGTTCGCCGCTGGTGGGCAGCCCCTGGCCTGTCCCGCCGAGAACCGTCGCGAGCTTGCCCAGCGACAGGGCGAGCAGCGTCGGCAGGGCGGCGATGTGGAGCCACGGCCCGGGCCGACCGTCGAGCAGGACGGCCACCAGCGATCCGGTCAGCGCCCCGCCGATCACCGCCAGCGTCAGCTCGAGGCTGCCCGTTCCCGGATCGAGGATTCGGCCCGGCTCGGCGAGGAAGAAGCCCGGGTGAAGGAGGACGTAGCCGAGGCGTCCGCCGAGCACGGCCCCGGGCACGATCCCGAGGACCACGAAGAGCAGGTCGTCAGCGCGGAGGCTCGCCCCACGTGCCGCGACCCCGGCGATCGCGAGGGCGACGAACAGGCTTGCCGCGATCGCCACCGTCTCCAACCGGACGACGCCGTCGGCGAGGCGCAACAGCGGGTCGAAGTCGAACGCGATGACGGCCGTCGGCACGATGGTCGTCAGTGTAGCGGGGACCCTGCCGCCCGATTCGTTCACCCCCTTGGTGTCGGCTTCCCGACACTTCTCGTGTCGTTGCTGCGCTCACCGGGGCGTCGCGTGCGCGACGAGCATGATCGCCATCGGTGGAGTGTCCCGGGGGGAACACAATCCGAAGGGGACGGACGAGGGGTTGCCCGTCCCGGGGGGTCGAGGCCGCCAGGCCCTGGGGGGCCCGGTGGTCAACGGTCGGCAGCGCCCGGCTCCTCTGGGGGGAACGCCGGGCGCTTGCCGCACCTTCGCGAGGGGACGGATGATCGCCAGCACCACGCTCGAGGTTCGCCTCCTGGGCCGGATGGAGGTCCGGGCCGGGGACGCGACGATCCGGATCGGCGGTCGCCATGCCCAGGCGCTCATGGCGCTTCTCGTCCTGCGCCCCCGCCCGCGCCTCCGGGACACCCTTGCCGCCGAGCTCTGGCCCGAGGCCGGCGCGCCGTCGTCGGCGTCGCTCCGCCAGGCGCTCTGGCTGATCCGGTCCACCCTGGCCGGCGTCGGGCTCGACGCGGAGCGCTGGCTCGAGGCCGATCAGGACACGATCGGCCTCCACCGCGACATCGCGCTCCGCGTCGACGCCGACACGTTCGAGTCCCTCGCCGCCAGCGACGACGCTGTCGAGCGCGAGCGGGCGGTCCGGTTGTACGAGGGGGATCTCCTCGAGGGTCTCGGTCACGAGTGTTTCGCGGCCGACCGGGAACGCCTGTCCGACCGTTACGAGGACCTTCTCGCGAGCGTCGCCGAGGACCGTCTCGATGCCGGCGACACACTCGGGGCGCGCCACGCCGCCAGTGAGCTCCTCAGCCGCGATCCCCTGCGGGAAGAGGCCCACGCGGTCCTGATCGCCGCCTACGGCCAGTCCGGGACGCGCTCGCAGGTCGTCCGCCAGTACCGTCGGGTCTGCGCGATCCTGGATACCGAGCTCGCGGTCCGGCCACTGCCCGAGACCGACGCCACCTATCGCATGGCCCTTGCGGCGGCGGCCGCCCGTTCGCGCGACCGCGCCGCGGACCTCGAGTTCGACTTCGAGCCCGGGCCCTTCAGTCCCGTTCTCGTGACCAGTGCGTGACCAGCGCGTGATCAGTGCCTGACCGACCACCAACCCCCTGAGCTCCCAGGGGCGTCGACCTCCTTCCGACGCCCACTCAGGAATCGACAACGGCCCCGGCACAGTGCCGGGGCCGTTCTCGTGTGTCCGGGTGCGTAAGCCTCAAGCTCCCGTCGGACTCGCGGAGGATCTCAGCTGCCCGGGTACGATCGTAGGATGACGCGATCGGATGACCCCTCGACGCAGCCTCCTGCCGCTGACGCACCCTCAATGTCCTCCAGCCTGGATCCACGACCGTTCGACATCCTTGAACCGGTCGTCGCCGATGCGGCCGAACTGACCGGTTGGCCAGTCAGCGAGGTCGTGGT
>JBKJOK010000104.1:0-13268 GCA_046595595.1 Candidatus Limnocylindrales bacterium | reverse complement strand
GTCGTCCCGTTGTACCCGAGCAGCTGCGGCAGCGCGTCGAGGCCGCGCAGGATCGGCGACTGCGACGTCAGGATCGGGTGGAACGGCTCCTCGACAATCTGCTGGCCGGCGACCTTCTGGGTCTCCTTCAGGAAGATGTCGGGGATGCTCGCCGGATTGTCCGCCTGGTAGAAGCGGCCGCCGCCCTGCTTCGCGAGGCCGGCCAGGAACGGGTTCGAGCCGCCGCCCGCGCCGACGGTCGAGAGGGTGATCCCGGCCGCCTTCATCCGAGCGACGATCGCGTCGTACTGGCCGGACGACGACCAGCCGTCGGTCAGGAGAATGATGTGGCGGCGGGTGGCGGTCGCCCCCTCGAGCGATTTCACCGCCTGCTCCAGGCCGGCGAAGATGTTCGTCTGGCCGAGCGGCTGGATCCCGCCGACCGAGCCGCGCAGGTCGGCGATCCCGCCAAGTGGCTGGGTCTGGACGACCCAGTGGGCGGTCTCGTCGAATGCCACGACGCCGAGCTGGTCGCGGGCGGTCATCGCCGCCGCCGCCCGCAGGATCGCTTCCTTGCCGATGTCGACCTTGCGCACGCCGCCGATCCCGGAGCCGCCGCCCTGCCCGCCGTTGAACGTGTTGCAGTGGCAGGCGTCCATGGAGCCGGACTTGTCGATGACGACGACCAGCGCGACATCGGGCTGCTTCTGCTGGTCCTTGACGCCCATGTCGACCGGCAGGGTCTCCTCGACCGGGGTGTCGGTGTAGCCGCCGGCGCCGTAGCTCTTCGGCCCGCCGATCATCACGAGCCCCCGGCCGAAGTCGCGGACGAACTGCTGGAGCCCATTCAGCTGGGCGTCCGACAGGCGCAGCCGCGAGACGTCGGCGAGGACGATCGAGTCGTAGGTGAGGAGGCCCTCGAGCGTCGACGGGAGCTGCTCCGGGATGAGCGTGTCGACGGTCTGGCGCTCCAGCCGGAGGGCGGCCACGAGCTCGGCCGCGACCTTCTCGTCGCCGGCCAGGACCAGGACGCGCGGCTCGCCGTTGACGATCGTGTCCGAATCTGCCCGGTTGTTCTGGCTGAACGTGTCGCGGCCCGCCTCGACAACGGCCCGGAACGTGTGGAAGCCGGTCTCGGTCGGTTTGACGAGGAACGTGACCCGGTTGCCACCGGCCTCGAGATTGACCGACTTGACCGCGACCTGACCGCCGTCGGCGAAGAGCCGGATCGTGGCCGGCTGGGCGACCGACGAGCGGACCTCGACGATCGCCTCGAGCTCCTCGCCGACCTTGGACGTGGACGGAGTCGTGAGCCGCTCGACGAGGACCTCGTCGGCCGCCCCGAGGCCGATCGCCCGGGTCTCGATCTGGATCCCGCGGGCGGCGGCGAGGGCAGCCTCGCTCTGGCCGGAGCCGGTCGTGTCGTTGCCGTCGGACAGCAGCACGATCCGCTTCTGGGCATCGTCCGGGAAGAGCGCCGAAGCGAGCCGGAGGGCCGCGCCGATGTCGGTCGCCGAGCGGACGGGCGTCGTGGCGATCCGGTCGATCTCGCGGACCTCCGCAGGCAGTCGTTCGACGAGGGCGGCTCGGCCGAACCCGACGATCCCCGCGACGTCGCCCTCGGGCATCACCTCGAGGCTGTCCCGGAGCCAGGCGAGGGCGTCCTCACGACCGGCGGTCCCGACCGAGTCCGACAGGTCGACGACGAAGACCGTCGCGAGGCGATCGACGGGAAGGACAAGCCGGAACCCGGCAACGGCGAGGACGAGCGCCCCGAGGACGGCCACCCGAACGCCCAGGGCGAGCCGGCGCCGGCCCAGGCCGACCCGCCGGCGCGATGCGAGGTGCAGCCCGATCGTCAGCACGAGGGCCGGGATCAGCAAGGCCAGCGCGGTCGGGCTGTCGAAGTCGATGCCCATCAGGCGCCGCCCCCGGGACCCGGGGCCGGTCGCCGGATCCGCCCGGTGAGGCTCCGCCAGGTGCGCTGGAGTGCGTCGCGGTGATAGAGCGACCACTCGACGCACAGCCCGACGAGCACGAGCAACACGATCGGGATCCACAGCTCGTCGCGGGCGTTCGCGCGGGTGGCGGTGGGATCCGCGGCGCCGCCGGGAGCCGCCGAGGCGCCCGCCGCAGGACGGGCCGCGCCGAGATCGACGAGGACGCGCTCGGGTCCGGGCGCGATCGCCGACTCGTCGACGTCGAACAGGTCGACCGCGAAGCGGATCGGAGCCGTCGGGTCGATCCCCTGACCCGCCGGCGCGCCGCTGGCGTCGGGCGAGCCCGCGAGACTGCTGCTCGCGCTCGGCGAGGGGCCCACCGAGGCTGCGGCGCTCGCGCCCGGCGAGCCTGATGCCGCGGGTGCCGCGATCGGGGTGGCGGTGTAGACACCGAGCTGGTCGGTCTGGGTGTAGGTCACGCTCGGCCCACCGGCCGCGCCCGGCAGGAGATCCACGGCTCGTCCGTCCGGCGCGACGACGCGGAGCCCGGCCATCCCGCTCGGGATGGCCAGGACCACCGGCTCACCGGGCTTGACCGCCGCCGCCGGCGCCGCCGATCCGCCGAACAGCTCGCCGGTCAGGTTGGCGAGCAGGATCGGAAAGGCGACCTGGAGCGGCAGGTCCGACTGGCGCGGCTCGAAGGCCAGGACCGCTGCCGGCAGGCCGGCCCGGACACCCGAGTAGAGGAGGGGAGCACCCTTCGGTCCCGGGATCACGGACCGTGCCCAGGCCGGCAGTGTCAGCTGCTTCGCCTCGGCGATGTGGGTGGTGGTGAGGTCGACGTAGCGCAGGATCGGCTCGTCTGTGCCGAGGGTCGCGATCCCGGGGTTCTTGAGCGTCCCGACCACCTCGCCGAGGCCGCTCGTCGTCGGCGGCGCGATCGCCAGAATCGCGGTCGCCGGGAGCGTCGCCGGGACGAAGCCCTCGAAGATGATCAGGTCCCACGCGGTCCCGTCCTTGCGGATGGCGCCGGCCGGGTATTCGGCCGGCTTCAGGCCGAACAGGCGAGCGTGGGGCAAGTACGAGAGGGCGGTCTCGAGGTACGGATCGCCCGCGCCGACGACGAGGATGTTCCGTTCGCGGATCGGCGGCACGACGGCCCACGCCCGGTCGTCGGCGGCGAGGAGGTCGGGCCGACCGGCGCCCGCCGGATCGTCGCCGGCCACGAGGCGGACCTCGAGGATCGTCACGCCGTCGGGGATGTCGTTGATGATGACATCCGCCCGCTGCTGGGCGTCGATCGTGATCGTGCGCGACTCGAGCAGGCGGTCGTCGCCGTGGATCTCGAGCCGGCGGGTGGCCGACTCCAGGTCCAGATTCGCGATGCTGACGAACAGCGAGCGGGTCGTCGCCGAGCCCGCGGTCCGGACCGCGAGGGCCACGATCGCCTGGTTCCGGCTGCCCTTCGCATCGCCCACCCGAAGGACCCGGATCGGGGCATCGACCCGGGTCGTCGGCGGAACCGCCAGCGCCGCGTCGGTCGCGACGAGGATCTCGGCGTCGCCGGACTGGATCGCGAGCTGCTGGGCCAGGGCGAGGGCGTCGCCGAGATCCCCGCGCCCGACGGACGGCCGGATCGATTCGATCGCCTGGCGGACCCGGCCCAGGTCGGCCGTCCCGGTGGCCACGATCCGGGCGGTTCGTCCGGCCTCGATCACGCTGACCCTTCCGCCGCTCGGAAGGTCCTTCAGGGCCGTGATCGCCGCCTCCTTGGCTGCCGCGAGCCGATCCGGCATGACATCGGTCGCGGCCATGCTGGCCGAGGTGTCGACGATCAGGACCAAGTCCCGGGCGAGCCCGGCCGGTCGCTCCACGAACGGGCGCGCCGCCAGGAGAACGAGAACCAGCACGAGCAGCAACTGGAGCAGGAAGAGGATGCTCCGGCGCAGCTTCTGCCACGGCGCGTTCGCCTCGACGTCGGCGGCCAGGCGGCGCCACAGGAGCGTCGACGGGACGACCGTCTCGGTTCGCCGCAGCCGGAGCAGGTACATCGCGACGACAACCGGCACGAACAGGAGGCCGAGCAGCGCGAGCGGCGTGGCGAACGGCATCCGCGGTCCGCCTAGCCCAGCACGCGCCGACGCCGCAGCTCGGCGAAGATCAGCTCGTTGAGCGGCGTGTCGGTCGCCAGGTCCACGTACGTCGCCTGGCGGCGCGCGGCCAGGTGGGCGAACGACTCCTTCCACGCGGTCAGCCGCTCGCGATACGCGTCGATCGTCGCGAGGTCGGCGGTCACGTCGATGCTCTCGCCGGTCTCGCTGTCGACGAGGCGCAGGTCGCCCTCGAGCGGCGGATCGAGCTCGTCGGGGGAGAGGACGTGCAGGACGATCAGCTCCGAGCGGGTCGAGGCGAGATCGCGGATCACCCGGTCTGCCGCGGGATCGAGCAGGTCGGAGATCAGGATCACGACCCCGCGGCCGGCCAGCTGGGCGGCGGCGTGACGGGCGGCTGCCACGAGATCGGTCGGGCCCTCGGCCGGCAGGATCGCGGACAGCTCGCCGAGGAGCCGGAACACCCGGCCCGAGCCGCGCAGCGCCGTCCGCCGACGAGCCGTGCGCCCGCCGAGCACCGAGACCGCGACCTTGTCCTCCGACGCGAGGCCGATGTAACCGAGCGCCGCCGCGGCTCGTTTCGCGAACTGGAGCTTGTCGGGCCGACCTGTGGCCATCGACGCCGACCCGTCGAGGAGGATCGTGATCGTCACGTCCTCCTCCTCGATGAACAGTTTCACGAACAGCTTCTCGAGCCTGGCCAGCACGTTCCAGTCGAGCTGGCGGAGGTCGTCGCCGAGGGTGTACTCGCGGTAGTCGGCGAACTCGACCGACTGGCCGCGCTTGACGCTCCGCCGACCGCCCTTGAGCCCGCCTCGAACGGGGGCACGGAGGAGCAGCAATAGCCGTTCGAGCTGGCGCAGGAACGCCTCGTCGAACACCGTCTGGTCGATGTCGCTGGGCAGGAACACGGGGCGGCCGGCCGGGCCGGCGGCGGCCCGAGCGGCGCCGTCCGGGACCGGGGCGCGCCCGTCCGCCATCGTCATGCCTCGGCCGCCCGGATCCGGGCCTACTCGACGGCCGGCGGAGCGACGCTGTCGAGGATTGTCCGGACGACGGCCTCGGTCGTGATCCCCTCGGCCTCACCCTCGAAGTTGAGGATGATCCGGTGGCGGAGCGAGGGCATGGCCACGGCCCGGACGTCGTCGACCGAGACGTTGAACCGGCCGTCGAGCAGTGCGTAGATCTTGCCCGCGGTCACCAGGGCCTGGGCGCCGCGCGGCGATCCGCCGTAGCGGACGTACTCCTTGACGAGGCCCGGCGCGCGCGGCTGGTCGGGGTGCGTCGCGGACAGGACGCTGACGGCATAGGCCGTGATGTGCGGGGCGATCGGGACGGCCCGGGCGAGTCGCTGCATCTCGACGATCTCGGCGGCGGTCGCGATCTTCTGGGCGCTCACGCTCTCGGAGCCGGTCGTACGGTCCATGATCGTGACGAGGTCGGCCTCCGACGGGAACGGGACCATGACCTTGAACAGGAACCGGTCGAGCTGTGCCTCGGGCAGGGGATAGGTCCCCTCCATCTCGAGCGGGTTCTGGGTCGCGAGGACGAAGAACGGGGCGTCGAGGGGATAGCGGTTACGAGCGACCGTGACCTGGTGCTCCTGCATCGCCTCGAGCAGGCTTGACTGGGTCTTCGGCGTGGCCCGGTTGATCTCGTCGGCCAGGACGAGGTTCGCGAAGATCGGGCCGGGCTGGAACTTGAAGACGCGTTGGCCGCCCTCCTCGATGAGGATGTTCGTGCCGGTGATGTCGGCCGGCATCAGGTCGGGCGTGAACTGGATCCGGTTGAAGGTGCAGTCGATGACGTCGGCGATCGTCCGGACCAGCAGGGTCTTGCCGAGACCCGGGACGCCCTCGAGGAGGATGTGGCTGTTGGCGAGCAGCCCGGTCAGCGTCTGGCGGACGAGATCGCGCTGGCCGACGATCACCCGGCCGATCTCGGTCTCGATCGCCCGTGCGCGCTCCGCGAAGGCTTCGGGGGCGAGTCGGGTGGTCGGCGCGGCGGCGTCGCTGGTCGGCGAGGCGTTCATCGGGTCCTCCGGAGGGTCGCGGTCGTGACGGGCCGGCTCAATTCTTCGGATCCAGCGAGCTGAAGTAGTCGCGGACGTAGTCCTTGACCGACAGCGGCACGTAGTTCCGGTCGAGCGTCGTGAGGGCGTAGTCGTAGAAGTCGGCGTAGACCTGCTGGTACGGCGTCAGGGCGCCGTTGTTCTGTCCCTGGCCCTGCTGGTTGCCCTGTTGGGTCTGGCCGTCGCCGCCGGTCCCCGCGACGTAGGACGGGTCGCCGGGCTTGCCGAGGCCGCTGAAGTCGGCAATGCTCGAGAGATCGGGCCCGAGCTCCGATGGACGGTTCGGGTTGGTCGGGCCAGCCGGCAGGCCGTTGCCGCCAGTGCCCTGGCCGAGCGATCGCGCGCTGGAGCCGCCGCCGCCCGCGGCGCTTTGCCCCTGCCCCTGGCCTTGACCCTGCCCCTGCCCCTGGCCTTGACCCTGCCCCTGACCCTGGCCTTGACCCTGCCCCTGACCCTGGCCTTGACCCTGGCCTTGACCCTGCCCCTGGCCTTGCCCCTGGCCTTGACCGGGCTGTCCGCTCTGTCCCGGCTGGCCCTGCCCTTGGCCTTGACCGGGCTGTCCGCTGTGCCCCGGCTGGCCCTGCCCTTGGCCCTGCCCCTGGCCTTGACCGGGCTGTCCGCTCTGCCCCGGCTGGCCCTGCCCTTGGCCCTGCCCCTGCCCTTGGCCCTGCCCCTGCTGCCCCTGGCCCTGCTGCCCGGCGTTCTGCGACGCGTTGGCCAGGTTCCGGCGGGCCTCCTGGAGCTGTGACGCCGCCCGGGCCAGGTCACGATTGGCCTGGACCTGCTCACCGGTGCCCTGGAGCGCCGCTCCGAGCTTGTCGAGCGCCGCCCGGGCGGCTGCGGTCTGGCCCTGGGCGATCGCCTGGGCCGCATCGCGGAGCGCCTGCCCGGCGGACCCGCTGGCCTGGGATGCCTGCGACTGGAGCCCGGCGAGGGCCGCCGCGGCCTGGCTGCGCTGCTCAGGGGTCATCGTGTCGAGCTTGTCGCCGAGATCCTTGAGGTCGTCCGCCGCGGTCTTCGGATCGCCGTCCTTGTTCGCGTCGGGCTTGCCCGAAGCGGCCCGCGACAGCGAGCGGTTCAGCGACGTCAACGCGGACGATCGCTGCTCATTGCCCGGATCGAGCTGGCTCTGGAGTGACGCCTCGACCGAGCCGAGGCGGGCCAGATTGGCCTTGAGATCCTCCGGGTTGGCCCGGAGCTGGGCGGCCAGGTCGCGCAGGTCCGTCGCGAGTCGCGTTCGCGGATCATCGGGCTTGACGCCCTTCGCCTCGAGCTCCTTGGCGATCTCGTCGATCCGCGCGGCCTGCTTCACCGCCTCGTCCCGGTTGGCGCGCGCCTCGGCGATCCGGATGTCCTGGACGTTCGGGAGGAGCGTCAGCGGAACCAGCAGCAGCGAGGCCGCCAGGGCGATGCCGGCCGGCCGATGGGAAAGGCGCGGCCGGAACAGGTTGATCGGAGCGACGCGCAGCGCGCGAAGCGCATCGAGGCGCTGGCGACGGACGAAGCGCTCGGCTTCCGCGCCATCGGACAGGTCGTCGAGGCTGGGGTCGTCGTTCTCGAATGCGTCGGCATCGACCGGCGCGGCGGCCGGCGGACCGGCGAGGGCCGGGAACGCCGACGCCAGCGACAGGGCGCTCGAGACGCGATCTCCGAGTCGTCCCTCGGCATCGACGGCAAGGGCGGTCTCACCGATGCTCGGTCGAGCGTGAACCGCCGCCGCGAGCCAGATCCCGACGCCGACCATCGCGATCGCGA
This sequence comes from Candidatus Limnocylindrales bacterium, assembly GCA_046595595.1. Classification (GTDB taxonomy): domain Bacteria; phylum Chloroflexota; class Limnocylindria; order Limnocylindrales; family CSP1-4; genus CF-46. Next base: position 5,412 of record JBKJOK010000104.1, on the reverse strand, counting down.
CGAGCAGGACCGGCAAGAGCTCGATCGCGACGACCCGGGCAACGCCGAGGAGAACCGCTTCGGCCGCCACGACACCGGCGACGGCGAGCCACGCCCGGCGCGCGATCCGCCGGACCCACAGGCGCCGACGGTGGCCGGCCAACCCGGAGCGGATCGCGACGAGCGACGGATCGAGCGGCCCGTCCACGCCCGTGCGCGGGTCGGGGGGAACCACGGGCCGGTCAGCGGCTGCCGTCCGCGACCGACCGACTGCCCGGCCGAGCCGGGACCGGGCGCCACCGAGCATGGTCATCAGGTGATCCTCCGGAGCGATGGCCGCAGGATTCGCCAGCGGCGGGTCGGTGAGACGAGCTGGACGGACGCGAGGATGAAGATCACGGACATCACGCCCCAGGCCTGGAGGCTGCGCGGCCAGAACGTGTCACGCCGGACACCGAACGGCTGCGGATCGGTGGCGGTCAGCCCGGTGCCGGCCGGGCCATCGACCGGCTTGCTCGCGGGCTCGGTGACCGCCGAGCCGCCGCCATTGAACCCGGTTCCGGGCACCGAGATCGGAGTGACCAGGCTGCCTGCTCCGCCCCCGACCGAGATCGCCCCATTGGTCACGGTGTTCAGCCGGCTGCACCAACCGCCGTACCCATCGGAGGTGCCACAGATCACGTCGTACTGGGCGGCGAACGGGTTGAACCACAGGAGCGCCTGCGGGGCCCGACCCTTGATCGGCCCAAGGCCGGATGATCCGGCCGCGCCGATCGTCCCGGACGCGAACCCGGTGCTCGAGACGCCGGCCATCGTGTTCCAGAAGAGAACACTGAACATCGTGCCGAGGGTCAGGAACAGGACCATGAAGAACGTGACGACCGTGGCCCCCTGGGTCCGCTGCATGATCGCCGAGATGAACAGGCCGAGCGAGCCCAGCCCGATGGCGGACACGATCAGCACCGCGTAGGCCCGGATCACGTCGTCGGGCCCGACCCCGCCGAAGACGAAGACCAGTGCGGTCAGCGGGATCGAGGCGGCGATCAGGAGGAAGACGTAGGCGAGGGCGCTCAGGAGCTTGCCGATCACGATCGCCAGGGACGAGATCGGGGTCGCCGTGAGCATGTCGAGCGTCTGCTTCTCGCGCTCGAGGCTGATCGAGCCGGCCGTGAACGCCGGAGCGAGGAAGACGACCAGGAGGGTCTCGATGAGGATGAGGGCGCCGAACACCTCCTGGCCGACGAGTGACGAGGCGAACGCCGCCGAGGCACCCTCGAGGGTGGAGGTCTGGACGTAGCGCTGCTCGGCGACGAGCTCCCACGCCCAGGCGAAGCCGCCGAGGAACAGGAGGTAGAAGGTGAGGACCACGAACGCGCGCCGCCCGCGCACCCGGCCCCGCAGCTCCTTGACCCCGACGGCGACGATCGAGTCGATCCCGCGGGCGGTCGACCGGATCGGATTGGGTCGTGGCCGGCGCGGCGCGAGGGGCGCCTCGCCGACGACCTGGGTCCGGACGGGCCGGCTGGTCGCGCCGACGGCGACGTCCTCCATCTCGACACCGTCGCCGCGGCTCCGATCGACGATGGTCTCGACTCGCTCGTCAGGCATCGTCAGGCCACCTGCTCGCTGGTCGCACCGGTCTGGTCCGCCGCGTTCGCCGCGGTGACCTGGAGGAAGAGCTCCTCGAGATCGCTGGCCGCGCGGGCGAAGGACGTGATCCGGATCCCGCCTGCCACGGCGGCCGCGAGAAGCTGGGCCGCCGCGGCGTCGTCGCCCCGGAACCCGAGCTCGATCTGGCCGTCATCGAGGATCGTCGCCGACGCCACGCGCGGGTCGCCGGTGAAGTGCTCGCGCGCCGAATCAAGCCCCTCGTTCGAGACGATCCGGACCCGGAGGACCGCGCCGTAGCGGAGGCGCTTCTCGATGTCGGCCACCTTGCCCTGAGCGAGGACCCGGCCGTGATCGACGATCGCGACCGCGGTGCACAGCTCCTCGAGCTCGGGCAGGATGTGGCTGCTGATGACGATCGTCTTGCCGAGCGCGCGCAGCTCCCGGAGGAGCTCGCGGAGCTCGACCCGGGCGCGCGGGTCCAGTCCGGACGCCGGCTCGTCGAGGAGCAGGACGTCGGGGTCGTGGACGAGGGTGTGGGCGAGACACAGGCGCTGCTGCATCCCCCGCGACAGGCCCTGGACGTAGGCGTTGCGCTTGTCGCCGAGGTCGACGAGGTCCAGCAGGTCGGCGATCATGCGGCGGCGCCTGGATGCGGGAATCCCGTAGCAGCGGGCGAAGAAGTCCAGGTACTCCCAGACCTTCATGTCGTCGTAGACCCCGAAGACGTCCGGCATGAAGCCGAGGACGCGGCGGGCATCGTCCGGGTTCCGCAGGACGTCGATCCCGGCCACTTCGGCGTGGCCGGACGTCGCGGTCAGGAGCGTGGCGAGGATCCGGAGCGTCGTCGACTTGCCTGCCCCGTTCGGTCCGACGAGGCCGAAGATCTCGCCCGAGCCGACCGTCAGATCCATGCCCGCCACCGCGAGCGTGCCCGGATAGCGCTTGACGAGGCCGCGGGTCACGACGATGTCGGTCACTTGACGGTCCCCTGGATCGACAGGTTGAGATAGGCGTTGACCTGGTCCTGGCGCTCGTTGACGAGCCGGACGAGCACGGTGCCCGTGCCCGGATCAACGTACCGCGCGGCGTCGGCGAGGTCGTAGACCTGGCTCTCGGCCAGATGCGGCAGACGCCGCCAGGAGCCCGCACCGGTCCGATCGAACACCTCGACCTCGGGTCGTCCGTCGAGCTGGTCGGCCGGGATCGGCTTCGGGCAGTCCTTCGGAATGGGGATCAGCTTGGTCGTTCCATCATTCGGCTGCGGAAGGCATCGGTCCGGGATCGGCTCGACAGGCTCGCCGCCGGTGTCCCGCACGGCCCCGTCCGGCCCGAACCCGAGGCTCATCCGGACGTGGCTGGCGGTCAGCTTGCCGGCGAAGGCGATCGGGCGGAAGGCGAGCGTCACCGAACCCTGGCCGAAGATGAACGACGGGTCCTTGTTGAAGAAGTTCGCGTCCGCATCGGTGACCGTGGACCGGATCAGGTCGCCGCTGAAGGACACCCGGCCGCGGACCGCCATCGGGACCGGCACGTAGAAGAGGACATTGCTGACCCGATTTGCCGACTGGTCCTCGACCGTCACGTCGATCACGCCGTCGCGGCCCCAGGCCAGGATGACCGGTCCCTCGGTCGGCAGCCGACCGAGGTTGCCGACCTGCGGATCGATCGTCAGCTGGTCGATCACCCGATAGCGGGTCTGGTCCCGCCGGGTCGCTTCCGAGGTCGCCGCCGTATTGTCCAAGAAGAGCTGCCCGAACAGCTTGTCGGACAGGCTCTGCTGGAACGGCGTCGGGACGATCGCGAGGCTGACCGCGACCTGCTCGCCGGGCAGCAGATCCTTCAGGACCTTGACGTTGCCGCCGAGAACGACCGCCGGGCGCTCGAGCCGCCGGTCGGAATCGTTGCGGACGAAGCCGGTCAGCGTCCCGTCGACGAGGGCCAGCTCGGCGTGGATCTTCGGCACGGTCGCCTGCGACTCAGCCCGGATCGTGCGGAGCGAGCCGAAGCCGACGGCCAGGTTGCGGACCCGCGACGGGTTGCCCTGGATCACGTCGAGCGACGCGCCGGCCCCGCCGAAGATGTCGCCCGAGATCGGCGAGGAGAGGAGCGCTCCGCCCGGGATGGCGACCTGGTACGTGCCGCGGGTGGGCGAGAAGACCCCGAGGTAGACGCTGGCGCTGCCCTCGGTCGCGTCCGGTGCACCGCGGACGATGCCGACTTCGTTGACGATGATGCTGCTGCCACGCAGGGCGGATCCGAACGCGTACGCCCCGAAGGCGAAGCCAATGATCAGGATGGGCATCGTGATCCAGGCCCACTCGCGGCGGTCGATCCGGCGCAGGACGAGATAGTTGATCGGGCCGATCAGCGCGATGTACCCGACCAGCAGCAGGATCAGGCCGCCGAGCGGCGGCAGGGCGAGGGACGGCAGGTTGCTGACCGCGCCGACGATCTGGCTGTCGTCGCTGATCGACACCGTGCCCTCCGAACGGGCCGGGATGAGGGCCGGCCAGAGCGCGCGGCCGACGGTCGATTCGGCGATCCAGCCGGTCGTCGGGTCGACGCCCAGGATCGTCACGCTGCCGCTGCCGTAGCCGGTCTGGCCGGCGATGACCCGGTCGCCGCTCGTGGCGAGGGCTCGGCCGCGGATCAGCTCGCCGGCCATGGCCGGCAGATCCGTGGCGCCCTTCGGCGGCACGCCGAGGAACGAGGCGAGGGACGCCGGCGCGACATCGATGGTCGAATCGGGGCGATACGGCAGCAGGTCGTCGGGGAAGCCGCCGAGCGCGCCGATCCCGCCACTCCCGCCGAGGATGACGAGCCGTCCGCCGAGGGCGAGCCAACCGCGCAGCGCCGTCAGCTGATCGGTCTCGAGAGTCGAGGCATCGACGTCCTGCCAGACGAGGCGATCGAGCACCGACCAGGCCTCGATCCGGTTGGGCAGGTCGGCGACCGTCAGGGGCACGACGACGGCCGGTTGCTGGTTCTGGAGGGCAGGCAGGTTGAGGGTGCCGCTGACCCGCGGCCCGTTCTCGGCAATGACCCCCACGATCAGCTGGGACGGGTCGTGGATGGATACCGCGACCTTCTGGCGGAGCATGATCTCGCCGCCGACGACCAGGGCGACCTCGAGCGACTGACCGGACGGCGGCGGTTGGGCGTGCAGGATCCAGGTCTTGTCGGACGGGCTGTCGAGCTGGACGGCGGTCGCGTAGCGGGTCCCGCCCTGGGCGCCGCCCTGGAGGCGGATCTCTCCGCTGATCGACGGACCGGTGTTGACCAGGTGGACCTCGATCGCGATCCATGACCCGACGCGGGCGTGGCCCTGGAGCAGGACACGGGCGGTCATCGTCGGTGGATCGGCAGCGAGGGCGCGTCCCGCGAGCGGCCCGACGGCGCCCGCGACGAGCAGCCATGCGGCGGCCGTCAGGGCGACGAGTCGGGGAAGGCGACGCTGCGCGCGACGAGTCACGGGCACTCCACGTGCGGATGGCGGTTGCGGTCTCAGCATCGACGCCCCGGGCTCCCGAAAAGTTGCGCGGCCGCGGGATCGGGAGCGGAGCGGGACAACGCGCGGATCCGGTTCGGCGCGCAGCACCTCGGGCGGCGGAACCGCCCCGCCTATCGTACGATGCCGTGCGAGGCAGGCGGCCGCGGCGTCACCCGCGTCGTCCGCCGCGAGGAGCCTCGCCAGCCGGCTCGTCAGATCGAGGATTCCGTGCCCCAGATCCGTCCGTTCCGCGCCCTGCGCTACGCGCCCGACAGCGTCGGCGACCTCGCGGCCGTCGTTGCCCCGCCGTACGACGTCCTGGGCGCCGAGGA
>JBKJOK010000085.1:0-5434 GCA_046595595.1 Candidatus Limnocylindrales bacterium | reverse complement strand
CGGCCGATCGCCGTGGGTCGGCTCGGTCCCGGTCCGGTGGTGCTCGTGGCTCGCGGCGTCGCCGACGATCCACTCATGGTCGATCGGATCCGAGTTGGTGATGACGAAGGTCACCGGCCGGCCGACCGGGACGGCGACCCGGGCCGGCTCGAAGTGCGAGTAGTGGATCGTGATCGGGATCACGACAGGCTCGTTCGCCCGGGCGATCGCGCTCACCCCGATTCCGGCCAGGACGGCGACGGCGAGCCCGAGACCTGCCGCCGTCACCGCCCGACCAGCGTTCATCGTCGGGTCACCAGCCGATCGGCCGGCCGGTCGTGGGCCGGGCCCGGGCCATCAGTCCGATCCCGACCAGGCCGATTCCGACGAAGCCGAGGGCCAACAGAATCCGGCTGAGGTCGATCGGCGTCGCGGGGATGACGGCCCCAGGCATCGTGAACCCGGCATCGATCGCCGACGGCTTGCCTGCTCCGGACGCGTCGATCGCGAGGTCGTAGCCGAGCTGGCCGGCCGTCCCATCGACCGCGACCTTGGTCAGCCAGCCGGACGCGGGCACCCACTCCATGCCGCGATCGGACTGGAGGTCGGCGAGGAGACTCTCGGTGGCCCTGGCGCTATGGTCGAGGCGGATGCCGTTGGATCCGGTCGGGGCCGGCAGAAGGGCCGGGGCGCGATCGGTCAGGAGATAGACGTCGGCCTGGACAGGCTCCGCAGCGCCCTTGCCAAGGGCGAGGATCCGGAGCGGGACCCACGGGTTATCGGTCGGCATCGTGATGTGGATCGGTGTCCCGTCACCGAGCGCCTGGCCGCGGTTCTCGGCGGCCACGGCGTCGAACGCGGCGGCCAGGAAGATCTGACTGCGCGCGGCGTAGAAGTCGAGGACCTCGGGGGCATCGGGCGGAAGGCGGAACCCATGGGCGCTGGCCCAGGCACCGATATCCGCGGCGCCGCCCTTGAGGACCGTCAGGTCGAGGGCATCGATCTTGACCTTCATCAGCTCCTCGGCGCCGGCCGACGCCGCTGCTCCGGACGCATCCTCCGCCGCCGCCCGGAGGAGCTGCGGCGTGGTCTCGCGGACGAGGCGCTGGAGAGTCCAGTTGCCACCCTTCTCGACGCTCGTCGGGACGGCGGGCAGCGGGGTGATCGAGCCGAACGCACCACCGCTGCCGGCAAACTCGAACGAGGTCACGTAGTGCTCGACGCCGTTCGTGTAGCCGGCGAAGGTCGAGGTCCGGAGGAGGTTCACCGCCCCGTTCGGGCCGATCAACCCGCCGCAGGCGAGCGTCGGGGTGACCGCCAGGAAGAGGCCGAGGACCGCCGTGGAGAGGCCGAGTCCGAACCGACCGAGTCGTCGTCGTTGCCGCATCGTGTCGCCCTCCTGGGCTGCCGGTCCCGGACGGGACTCGGCGATGCGGCTCCTGACGCCCGGTCGGAGGACGAGGTTCCCGCCGCCGGTTGCAGGTCAGGCCGGCGGGCGCTCCACGCGGACGTCGTCGATCAACGCTTCCATCAGGGTCGGCGATCCGCCCTCGGTGGCGAGGACGACGATCCGGATCGTCTTGCCGCCCCATGCAGCGAGGTCCGCGCTGCCGGTCCGCCACGAGGCGCCGACGGTCGCCGAGGTCCCGGCGCGCGACCAGACGAGGGTCCGCGTCGCTCCATCCTGGACGTAGACGCGAAGGGAGTCGTCGGCATTGCTCGGGCCGTGCGAGAAGACGTAGCGGAAGGATAGCTTGCCGGGGGTCGCGGGCAGCCTGATCGCGGCGCTCCGGATCGAGGTCCGGCCGTCCAGATCGTTCGTCGTCGGGGTGGCTCCGGCCGCGGCGCCGGTCACGTACGCGAACTGACCGGACGCTGTGCCGTCGGGCTGCGAGCGGAGCCCGTTCGAGGTCGTCGGGGAGGGGTTCGCCCGGCTGAACCGGGCGTTGCTTGCGGCTGTGTCGGTGCCATCTGGGTTGACCGTCCAGCCGCGGGCGATTTCGGCGTCGTCGAAGAGCGGTCCGCAATCGGTCTGCGCCCGGCCGAGGGTGGCGTACGGGCACGAGCCCGTGCTCAGGAAGTAGAGGAGCGCGCTCCGATTCCGGGCCGTCTGACTGGCGATGTTCTCGTCGGCCGGGTAGTGATCGCCCCAGACGGTCGACGTCTCGGGCGGGTACAGCTCCCAGGTGAAGGAGAAGATCCGCTGCGTGCCGTACAGCCAGTCGATCTGGTCGCCGTCGGTGATGTAGAGATCGCTCGACTGCTCCGCCTTGTAGCCGTTCCGACTGGCCATGCCCTTGGCGAAGGCCACGAACGCAGCGTGGTCGAGACTGGTCATGTCGGTCGGGATGTCGGTCTTCGTGTAGCCGTACGGCCACAGGATCAGCAGGCCGTTCGTGTGGAACGTGATGTGCGATTTGATCTGCTGGAGGCCGCCGACGACCCGACTGAGGACGAAGTCACGGAGGGCCCGGGTCTCGGGCGCCGACCACGCCTTCGGGCCGCGATAGGTGATCGAGGACGGACTGCCCGAGGATCCGCCGCAGCACGCCCAGCGGTAGCCGTAGTTGCGGTTGAGATCGGTGCCGATCGCGCTGGTGCCGGCGTTCGGCTGACGGTTCTTGCGCCAGGCGCAGTACGGGGCGTGACTGCCGCCGCAGGTCAGGTCGTACTCGAATCCGTCGGGATTGAGGGCGAAGATGATGAAGACCTCGCGGGTGTTCACGATCGCGGTCACCGCGCTGTCGGATCCGTACCGCTCGGCGAGCTGGTGGAGCAGGTACAGGGACTGCTCGACGCCCATGTGCTCGCGGGCGTGATGGAGCGAATCGAACAGGATCTCCGGCTCCGCTTCGTCGGTGGCCACGTTGTCGCTGATCTTGGCCGCCCAGATGGTCCGGCCCTGGTAGCTCTTGCCGATGCTGAAGAGCTGCACGATGTCGGGGTGGGCGGTCTGCACGGCCTTGATGTCGGCGACCATCTCGGTGAACGAGTGGTAGCGCGAATCGCGGGCCGGGAAATCGGCTGCCGCAGCGGGCAGGGCCGTGAGGGCGATGAACGCCGTCGCCAGAGTGGCGGCGAGGGCCATCGATCGACGAGGAGCGCGGGGTCGTCCGAACATGGCCTCAGGGTGCCCGGTCATGGTGCTTGAACGCAACCCTACCTCGGGGGAGGGGTCCCGCCAGTACCAACGGGGCCAGAGCCGTCAGCCCGGATCCGGCTGGAACCCGCGGCCAGCCAGGACCGACAGGCCGGGTCGACGTGGTCCGTCAGGGGGATGACGCGAGCTCGATGACGGGCGATACTCTTGGCGCGAGGTTCACTCTCCGCACGGAAGGCCAATCGCAGACGCCGCCCCCAGGCAGACCCCACCGCCCCAGCGGTTCCGCCGGCGCCGCACGCTCCGGCACCTCGTCGGTCTCAGCCGTTCTTCCTTGCGGATTCCGCCCGTCCCGTCTGCCTGCCGGTGGCGACACCGTCGTCGCGTCAGGTCGCGACGTCCGTCCAACAGGAGGCACGAGTCTTGCTGCGTCCCACAATCGGCGCCCATGCGGCGTCCCCCCGTTCCGGTCCCGCCCGCCGCCGGCTGGCAGGCCTGGCCATCGCTGCGGCTGTCCTTGCCAGCCTCGCAGTGGCGCCCGGCGTGGCGGCCTCGACCGATGTCGGCGCGCCGTCCACCACCCCCGTTGCCCTGACCACGTCGACCGTCGACAAGCCGTGGTACACGGTCGAGCGCTTCTACTTCGGCCTCGTGAACTGCACGCGGACCGGGGGCTGGGTCCTCAGCGACGGGACCTGCCGCGGCTTCGGCAGCGGTCGCTACAGCGCCTATGTGACGCCCCTCACATACTCGTACGGGTTGTCGGATCGGGTCTCGCGACCGTACGCGAAGCTGCTCGCGGTCAAGAACCTGTGCTCGCATTTCGTCGGTGGATCGCCGGGCGATCGTCTGCGTCGCGCCGGCTATTACCGTTACACCTGGGGCGAGAACATTGGCTGCCGCGACGGGTACGCCTCGGCCAAGGCCGCGGTCCTCGCATCGCACCTGAAGTTCCAGGCCGAGAAGTCGACCGGCGGCGGCCACTGGAAGAACATCAAGAACGCGAAGTTCAAGACGCTGGGAATCGGCGTCTGGCGGTACGGGACCCGCACCCGCCTCGTCACCGATTTCTACGGCTGAGATCGGCGGCGGGCGTCGCGTCGATCAGCCGAGGGCGAGGGCCCGCCGGCCGAGCTCGTAGGCGGTCGCGTGGTCGCCGGACTCGGCGGCCAGCTCGCTGCGCTCGCTCAGGACCTGGCGGAGGCGGGCCGAGGGTCCACCGGCGGCCGCCGCCTCGGCCCGCAGGAGCGCCTCGGCCGCGGCACCGGCGTCGCCCCGACGGCGAGCCGTTCGCGCGGCGGTCAGCAGGGCGTCGACGAGCGCCTTGTTGTTCCCGGTCGCGGTGGCAAGCTCGATCGCGGCCGTCGCGTGACGGGACGCTTCGTCGAGGTCGTTCCGGGCAAGCGCGATCCGGGCCTCGGTGTCGCCGAGGTGAGCCAACCAGAACCGATCGTTCTCGCGTTCCATCTGGCGCCGGGCCTCGCCGGCATGACGAGTCGCCTCGTCGAGGCTGCCGACCGCGAGGTAGGTGAGAGCCAGTTCGTTTTCGATGGAGGCCACCTCCGACCGGGCGTCGACGGCCCGGAACAGGGCGAGGCTCTCGATCCCGGTGCGGACCGCGCCTTCGAGGTCGCCGGTCGTCCGGTACGACTGGGCGAGGGTATACAGCAGGGCCGCTCGACGGCGATCGTCGAGGTCCGCGCCGAGGCTTCGCGCCTCCTCGAGGAGGCCGATTGCCGCCGCGCTGTCGCCGCCATGGGTCACGACGCCGGCGAGGGCGATCAGAGCGCGCACCCGGAGGTCGGGATCATCGCCGTCGGTCGTGCCGTGGGCGAGCAGCTCGTCGAGCAGGATCCTCGCCCGCGACGAGTCGCCGCCGGCGTGATGGCCCGCCGCCAGCCAGTACGTCGCCCGGTCGGCTTCGGCTCGGCGGTTGGCGGTGGTCAGCAGCTCGCGAGCCTCGGATGCGTAGCCGATCGTGTCGACGGCCCGTCCGAGGCGGCAGGCCGCCTCAGCCAGTCCCAGCAGGCACAGTCCACGGCCGACGCCGGCTGAGTCGGCGTTTAGGATCACCTCGAGTCGGTCGGCGGCAGCCTGCCAGTCGCCCGACGCCAGGCGGAGCTCCGCGTCGAGGCGCTGCCAGTGCGTGTCCTCATCGGCCAGGAACGCGGCAGGCACCATTCCAAGCCGCCGGGCGAGAAAGCGCAAAGCTGCCATCGAGGGCTTGATCAGGCCGTTCTCGAGGGCGCTGATGTACGCCTTCGTGTAGCGCGGTTCGGCCAGCTCGCGCTGGGTGAGGCGGGCGCGCGTCCGGGCGGCCTTGAGGCGAGTCCCGACCTGACGGGCGAGGTCGAG
>JBKJOK010000070.1:0-16347 GCA_046595595.1 Candidatus Limnocylindrales bacterium | reverse complement strand
GTCGACCTCGCCGAGACGACCGACCCACCCCTGACCACCGTCCACCAGCCCGTCCGGGGCAAGGGTGAGGCGGCCGTTCGGCTGCTGCTGGCTGTGATCGAGGGGCGGAATGCTTCGCCCGGTCACCGCCGGCTCGAGACGCGGCTCGTCGTCCGGTCCTCGACCGGGCCGGCGCCGCGGGCAACCGGGAGGTGACGGCGGACAGACCGAAGTCAGCCTGACGAGTCGCGGTCCCGACCGTGGGTCGCCGACGCGATCAAGACGGACCTCCGCCCTCGAACGGCGGCGACGGGCCGGTCCGACCGGCCATCCATCCATCCATTGGAGGAGAAGTTCCAGAACATGAACACGAAACTCCGGGTGCTCAGCACCCTCGGCGCCCTGGCCATCGTGGTCGGCGCCTGCTCCAGCGCGGCGACCCCGAAGCCGGCCGGCTCGACCGGCACCGGCGCCAGCGCCCCGGCCACCAGCGCCGATCCGGGCAGCAGCGCCGCGACCGGTGCCCTCAAGGGCGAGCTCACGGTCTGGCATTCCTACGGCTCGGGCGCGGGCACGGAGGCGACGGCCCTCAAGACCGTCACCGACAAGATCAAGGCCGCCAATCCGGATCTCAAGCTGACGATCCAGGACATCAAGTTCGACGACCTGTTCAAGAAGTTCGAGCTCGAGGCCGCCAGCGGCGGCGGGCCGGACCTGTTCATCGCCCCCAACGACAGCCTCGGCAAGGAAGCCCGGGCGGGCCTGTTCCTCGACGTCACCTCGCAGCTCGAGGGCAAGCTCGGCAACGTCTCCGAGGTGTCCGTCGAGGGCTCCAAGGTGGACGGCAAGCTGTACATGGTCCCCGAGTCCCTGAAGGCCGTTGCGGCCTACTACGACAAGTCCAAGATCGCTACGCCGCCGGCCACCACCGACGAGCTCCTGGCCGGCGTCAAGGGCGGAAAGATCAAGGCCGGCTTCCTGCGTGGCTCGTACCACGCCTTCGGCTTCTGGGCCGCGTTCGGTGGCAAGCTCATGGACGACAAGGGCAAGTGCGTCGCGGACACGACCGGTGTCGGTGACGCCTACAAGTACTTCCAGGAGCTCCAGACCGGCGGCGCCACGTGGTACGAGAAGTACGACGACATGGCGGCCGATTTCAAGTCGGGCAAGATCGACTACATCGTCGATGGCCCGTGGGCCTCGGGCGGCTACAAGGAAGCCCTCAAGGACAACCTCGCGGTCGCGCCGATGCCGGCCGGCCCCAAGGGTCCGTCGCAGCCCCTCACCGGCGTCGACGGCTGGTACATCAACACGAACGCCAAGGACGCGGCCCTCGCCGTCAATTTCGCGCTCGAGATGGTCAAGCCCGAGAACGAGCAGGTCTTCGTCGACGTCGCCGGGCACATCCCGGCCGACACCACGATCACGATCAGCGATCCGCTGACCCTGAAGTTCGCCGAGGCGGTCAAGACGGGCTTCCCCCGCCCGCAGGTCACCCAGCTCGACAACTTCTGGGGCAACTTCGACAACGCCCTGACCCTCGTCATGACCAAGGCGGAGGACGGCACCAAGGCCGCCACCGACGCCTGCGTGGCGATGAACGCGGCCAACAAGATCCCCTGATCCTGCCCCTCCGGGCGCCGGCTCCGCCGACGTCCGGAGGCACCTCTTCCGGCGCTGTCCGGGCCCACGCTTCCGGTCCCCGGCGTCGTACGATCGGCGCGTCGTCGCTCAGCCCCTCTTCGACCACTCGCCCCTGGCCATGAGGACCCGGTCATGACCGCCCCTGCGCTGTCCCTGCCGCAGCCCCGTCGTCGGCGCCGTTTCTCGCCCGACACCCGGACCGCGCTGCTGTATCTCCTGCCGGCATTCCTGGTGATGGGCGTGATCACCTTTTACCCCTTGGTCTTCCAGACCTGGATGTCGTTCACCGACTTCGGGCTGAAGAACTTGAGCGGCAAGGTCGCCCCGACTGTCGTGGGCGTAGACAACTACATCCAGATCGTCCAGAGCAAACTGAACATCCCGAACTTCGAGTTCCTGCGGCTGCTCTTCTTCAACCTCTTCTGGGCGTTCTCCAACGTCATCATCCACGTCGTCCTCGGGGTCGCGATCGCTGTTCTCCTGAACACGAACGGCCTGCGTTTCAAGCGGGTCTATCGAGCCCTGTTCATTCTTCCGGTCATCATCCCGCCGATCATCGTCGCGACAGTCTGGCGCTATCTCTTCGACGACAGCAACGGCGCGATCAACACGATGCTCCAGGGGATCGGATCGCTGTTCCGGATTCCGCCGGACGCGTTCAAGATCGACTGGCTCGGCCAGGTCGACGACCCGATCTCGTTCATCCCCCTGCCGCTCGCCTTCTACGCCCTGCTGACCGCCAACTCGTGGCTCGGCTGGCCGCTGAACGCGGTCGTGGCCACGGGTGCGCTCCAGAGCGTTCCGCCCGACCTGTACGAGGCGGCCGAGATGGACGGGGCGAGCGCCTGGCAGCGCTTCAAGGTCGTGACCCTGCCGTTCCTCCGGCCGGCGATGCTGCCGTACGCGATCTACGGCTTCGTGATCACGTTCAACCTCTTCTACCTGTCGTTCTTCATGTCTGGCGGCGGCCCGTTCGGGCGGACGGAGCTGTTCGTGACCCAGGCCTACAAGCTCGTGAACGACTTCCAGCTGTACGGCGTCGCGGCCGCCTTCTCGGTGATCCTCTTCTTCCTGCTCCTGTCGATCACCCTCGTCACCAACCGACTGGCGCGCGCAACCGCCAGCTACGCGGAGTAGAGCGATGACGCAGACCGCCGACATCATCCCCGCCCCGCCCCTGACGACGACGGGCTCCAAGCCGCTGGTCCGGTTCCGGCGTCATTCGCCCCGGGGCAAGCTGAGCACGGGCAACCAGATCGCGCTCCAGATCCTGTGCCTCCTGATCACCGCCACGGTCCTGTTCCCGATCCTGTGGATCTTCTCGCTGGCCCTCGACCCGCGGAACCTGTCGCGGCCGGACAGCCTGATCCCGCCGGGCGCGTCGCTCGCCGCGTTCGCCCGGGTCATCGCCCAGCCGACGAGCGACGAGATCGGACTGCTCGAGCTGGCCCGCAACAGCTTCCTGCTGGCGAGCTTCGTCGCCATCTTCTCGGTCGGGATCGGGGTCCTCTCGGCGTACGCCTTCTCGCGCCTCCGCTTCCGCGGCCGCGAAGTGCTCATGATCGTCATCCTCGGCGTCCTCATGCTGCCGGCGGTGGCGACGATCGCGCCGCTGTTCATCATGCTCAACGGGATCAAGCTGGAGCTCCCGTTCATCGGCGACGTCGCGATCCGGACGTCGCTGATCGGGGTGGGCCTGGCCATCGTGTCGGGCACGCTGCCGTTCGCGATCTGGAACCTCAAGGGCTATCTCGACACGATCCCCAAGGAGCTCGAGGAAGCGGCAGCCGTGGATGGCTGCACCCGCAACCAGACGTTCCTCAAGATCGTTCTGCCGCTCTCGACGCCCGCCCTCGCGGTCACCGGCTTCCTCGGGTTCGTGGCCGGCTGGACGGACTTCTACTTCGTCTCGATCTTCCTCAATGCGCCGGACCAGGGTTTCACCCTGTCGCTTGCGCTCAACAAGATGGTCGGGGCGTTCGGCCAGACGCCGTGGTCCGACTTCGCGGCGTTCGCGATCCTGTTCGCGGCGCCGGTCTCGATCGTGTTCTTCTTCTTCCAGAAGTACATCGTCGGCGGCCTCGCGGTCGGCGGGGTCAAGGGCTGAGCGGAACGACCGGCGCCGGCCGGCTCGACAACGGAGGTCGTCATGCCATTCCCGTTCCTGCCGGGCGGGGCGATCCTCGCGATCGTGGTGCTGGTCGGGGCGCTGACGATCTTCGGGCTGGCGTTGACGGCGATGGATCGGGCGGCCGGCCGGACGCTGGCGGGCCTGCGCGGCTCGATGCTCGGCGGGGTCGTGACCGGCTGGCGGGGATGGGCGGGGGGCTTGTCCGACACGGCCCGCCGACCGCTCGATCTCGCCGCGGGCAGCGGGTCCGGGATCGAGATCGTGGACCTCGACGGATCGGCAACGCCGCCGGACTGACCGGGATCGGGCTGATCCTCGCGATCGCGGCCGGCGGCTGCACGCCGGCGCCGAGCTCATTGTCCTCAGTGTCGCCCGCGAGTTCGCTCGCGCCGACGTCCGCGACTCCGTCGGCGGTCGCGGCTGCCGCGCCGAGTTGTCCGCCGCCCGGCGCCCAGCCCTCGGAGGCCGTGCCCGCCGGACTTGGTCAGGCGGGTTGGTGGCGGGGCCGGGTGTTCTACGAGATCTTCGTGCGGAGCTTCGCCGACTCGGACGGCGACGGGATCGGCGACCTGCGCGGGGCGACGGCCCGCCTCGATCACCTGAACGACGGCGACCCAGCGACCACGACCGACCTCGGGATCACCGGCATCTGGCTGATGCCGATCGCCGAGTCGCCGAGCTATCACGGCTACGACGTGAGCGACGAGCGGGCGGTCGAGCCCGACTACGGCACGGCCGCCGACCTCAAGGCGTTCGTGGCTGCCGCCCACGAGCGCGGGATTGCCGTGATCAGCGACCTGGTCCTGAACCACACCTCGCGCGACAACCCGTGGTTCGCGGAGTCCGCGGCCGGCACCGGTCGCGCCGACTGGTATCTCTGGTCCGACGACAACCCGGGCTACGGCGGGCCCGACGGTCAGACCGTGTGGCACCCGTCGGGCGGACGCTGGTACTACGGCCTGTTCGGGTCGGGCCTGCCGGACCTCAACCTCGAGAACCCGGCCGTGACCGCCGAGATGGTCGACGTCGCCCGGTTCTGGCTCACCGACATCGGCCTGGACGGCTTCCGGCTCGACGCGATCAAGCACCTGATCGAGGACGGAGAGAAGCAGGCCCACACGCCGGCCACCCATGCCTGGCTCCAGGCCTTCCGGACGGCCGTCCACGAGACGGCGCCCAATGCCTTGCTCGTCGGCGAGGTGTACGACCTGTCCGTGGCGGTCGCCCGCTACGTGCCCGAGGACGTCGACCTCGCCTTCGACTTCGATCGGGCCCAGGCGACGATCGATTCGATCCGGCGCGGCGACGCGTCGGCGCTGCTCTCGGCACTCGGCGAGGACGCCGCACTCTTCGGCCCGGACGAGACCGCGGGCTTCCTCACGAACCACGACCAGACCCGGGTCGCGAGCCAGCTCCGCGAGGACCCCGAGGCCCTGCGCCTCGCCGCAGGCCTGCTCCTGACCGGGGCCGGCACGCCGTTCCTGTACTACGGCGAGGAGATCGGCCTGACCGGAGCCAAGCCCGACGAGCTGATCCGGACGCCGATGGCCTGGACCGGCGGCGGACCGGCCGGCGGATTCACGACTGGCACGCCGTGGGAGCCGCTCGAGCCCGGTTGGGAGACCCGCAACGTGGCGGCCCAGGCGGACGACCCGGGCTCGCTCCTCGCCACGTATCGCGACCTGATCGCGCTCCGGGCTGCGCTGCCCGCGCTCTCGCTCGGGACCGCGACGCCGTTTGCGGCCTCGGACCCGGCGGTCGCGGCCGTTCTGCGGGCCGACGGCCAGCGGCGGGCGGCCGTTGTCGCCAATGTCTCCGACCGGCCGATCGCAGCGCCCGTGTTCGACCTCGAGCGCGGCTCCCTGTGCGGCTCGCCGACCGCCAGAGTCGTGTACCGGACCGGGCCCGGTGCCGCGTCCGACGTCGCCGCGACCGCCCCGACCGTCAACGCCGCCGGCGGCATCAACGCCTGGTCGCCGCTCACCGAGCTCCCGCCGCGGAGTGTCACCGTCATCGCTCTCGAAACCGGAGGCTGATCCGTGCCCATCGACGTCCCGGCCTGGGCGGCCGACGCCGTGTTCTACCAGGTGTTTCCCGACCGCTTCGTACGGAGCGGCCGGGTCCCGGCGCCGGGCGCCTACGAACCGTGG
The DNA here is from genome assembly GCA_046595595.1 of Candidatus Limnocylindrales bacterium. GTDB lineage: Bacteria > Chloroflexota > Limnocylindria > Limnocylindrales > CSP1-4 > CF-46. The sequence goes on along the minus strand of JBKJOK010000070.1, from coordinate 10,443 downwards.
GACGACGCCCCGACCCAGGCCGGCTACAAGGGCGGCGACCTGCTCGGCCTTGTCGACCGGCTCGACGACCTCGCCGACCTGGGGATCAGCGGCCTGTATCTGAACCCTGTCTTCACCGCGGCCTCGAACCATCGCTACAACGCGACCGACTACCTCTCCGTGGACCCGCTGCTCGGTGGCGACGCCGCACTCCGGGCGGTCGTCGACGGCGCCCACGAGCGTGGCATGCGGGTCCTGCTCGACGGCGTCTTCAATCATTCCGGGCGCGGCTTCTTCCCCTTCCAGCACGTCCTCGAGTCGGGGACCGCGTCGCCGTATCGCGACTGGTTCTATCTCGATGGCGACGTCCTCGCCGGACGGCGCTGGATCGACGCTTACCCGCCGGGAGATCGGGCCGGCCATCACGATCGGGCCGGGTTCCGGGCGTGGTGGAACATTCCGTCGCTGCCGAAGCTCCGGGTCGAGCACCCGCCGGTCCGGGAGTACCTGTACGGCGTCGCGGAGCACTGGCTCCGATTCGGGATCGACGGCTGGCGCCTGGACGTCCCGGCCGACATCGAGGACGAGTCGTTCTGGCCCGAGTTCCGAGCGCGGGTTCGGGCGGTCAAGCCCGACGCCTACCTCGTCGGCGAGATCTGGACCGAGTCACCGGAGTGGCTGAGCGGCGACCGGTTCGACGCGCTGATGAACTACCCCCTGGGCATGGCGATCCTCGGCTTCGCCAGCGCCGGTCGAGTGAACCAGGCAGCGATCGACGGCCAGAGCGACTACCGCAAGTACCTGGTCGCGCTCGATGGGCGGTCGTTCGCCGAGCGGCTCGAGCACCTGTTGGCCCTCTACGATCCGGCCACGACGAGCGTCCAGTACAACTTGATCGGCAGCCACGATGCTCCGCGGCCGCGGACGTGCCTTGCCGGCGACGTTGGGGCCCTGCGCCTCGCGACACTGCTCCAGCTGAGCCTGCCCGGGACGCCCTCGATCTACTACGGCGACGAGCTCGGGATGGAGGGCGGCCCCGATCCGGACTGCCGCCGGGGCTATCCGCTGACGCCCGACGAGGGCGAGCTCGCGATGCGGGCGTTCACCCGGGCAGCCGTCCACGCCCGGCGCGACCACGTGGCGCTGCGTCGGGGGAGTGTCGCGATCGCGGCTGCCGACGGGCAGGCAATCGCACTGGCTCGCTCCGCCGACGGCGAGCGGGCGCTGATCGCGATCAACAGCGGGCGCGAGGCGATGCGCCTGGTCGTCGATCGCTCGACCGTGGCCGGCCTGGCGCAGATTGCCCTGCCCGAGGTCGCGGCCGGCCGGATCGTGGACGGCTCGACCATCGAGCTGCCGGCCCAGGGAGCGCTCGTCCTCGCCTGATCACCGTGACTGGCCGGCGAACCAGGTGCGGGTTCAGCCGCCCTGGTTGGCGGCGATCGCGGCCCGGCTGACGTTGCGCCGCGCGGTGGCCTCGCTGGTCGCCGCCGCAGCGGACTCGCGGGCGGCGCTCGCCGCGGGCAGGTACATCTCCTCGACGTAGTCGTGGAGCATCCGGGTCGTCGAGAATCGCCACAGTGACGCGGCCATCGATCGGCGCATCAGCTCGACCCAGGCGACCGGGCGGCCCAGCGGATCGCGCTCGTAGTAGCGCGGCACGACCTCGTCCTCGAGGATCCGGTACAGGTCCTGGGCGTCGGACCAGTCCTGGGCGCCCTCGTCGGGGTTCTGCTCGCGGCCGCCGATCGCCCAGCCGTTGTCCCCGACGAAGCCCTCGTCCCACCAGCCGTCGAGGACGCTGACGTTGACCGCTCCATTCATCGCCGCCTTCATCCCGCTCGTGCCCGACGCCTCGAGCGGCCGGCGCGGGTTGTTCAGCCAGACGTCCACCCCGGCCACGAGGTACCGGCCGATCCGCATGTCGTAGTCCTCGAGGATGAAGACCCGGCCGCGCAGCCGCTCGGATCGCGATCGGCCGAAGATCTCCTGGATGACCTGCTGACCGGGCCGGTCGGCGGGGTGGGCCTTACCCGCGAACACGATCTGGACGGGCCGGTCCTCGCTCCACAGGATGTTGGCCAGGCGGTCGAGGTCGGAGAACAGGAGGCCGGCCCGCTTGTAGGTCGCGAACCGCCGGGCGAAGCCGATCGTCAGGATGTCCGGATCGAGGGCGGTCTCGAGGGCATCGAGGACGCCGGGCGCTTCGCCGTGTCGAGCGAACTGATTGCGCAGCCGACGCCGGGCGAAGATCGCGAGCTCGAGCTTCTCGCGCTGATGGGCCTCCCACAGGTCGGCCGTGGAGACCTCGCCGAGGTGGTCCCAGAACGGACCCACCTCCGACTCTTCGTCCAGGTCGTCGAGGTCCGCGTCGAGCTCCCGGTTGAGCGTCTCGCTCATCGCGTTGCCCATCCACGACGGTACATGGATGCCGTTGGTCACGCCCCGGATCCTGTGGGGCGAGATGCCGGCCCAGGTGGTGTCCGCGGTCTGGGCGTGGAGCTGGCTGACCGCGTTCGCGTCATGGGTCAGGCGGAGCGAGAACCCGGTCATGTCGAACTGGGAGCGATCGCCGTCGGCACCGAGGCCGATCTCGAGGACGGCGTCGATCGGGACGCCGCCTGTACCGGGTCGACCGTCACCGTCGAGGAGGGGTCCTGCGACCTGTCGGACGAGATCCGTCGCGAAGCGCTCGTTGCCGGCCGAGACCGGCGTGTGGATCGTGAACACGCTGTCGCGCCGGATCCGATCCCAGGCCGCACCCAGGTCCACGCCCCCGGCGACGAACTCGCGGGCTCGCTCGGCGAGCAGAAAGGCGGAGTGGCCTTCGTTCAGGTGCCAGACCGCCGGATCGATCCCGAGGGCACGCAGCACCCGAACCCCGCCGACGCCGAGGACGAGTTCCTGGTGGAGGCGCATCTCGCGCCCGCGGACGTACAGGATGTGGGTGATCGGGCGGTCGGCGTCCGCGTTCTCGGGAATGTCCGTGTCGAGCAGGAGGACCGGCGTCCGCCCGACCTGGACGGCCCAGACCGCGATCTGGAGGTCGCGCCCGGGCAGGGCGATGCTGACCAACAGCGGCTCGCCGTCGCGGCCCTGGACCCGCCCGACCGGCAGCCGGCTCAGGTCGTAGTCGGGGTAGGCGTGCTCCTGGTGGCCGTCGGCGTCGATCGTCTGGTGGAAGTAGCCGCGCCGGTACATCAACCCGACGCCGACGAACGGCAGGGCCATGTCCGAGGTCGTCTTCATGTGGTCGCCGGCGAGGACGCCAAGGCCGCCCGAGTAGATTCCGAGCGACTCGTACAGCCCGTACTCCGCGCAGAAGTAGGCGACGGGCCCGGGCAGCTCGTCGGCGTGATGGCGCACGAACCAGCGATCCGAGCCGTTCTCGAGGTAGCGCTCGAAGTCGCGGAGCAGCTCGCGGACTTCGGCCATGAAGCTGGTGTCGTCGAGCAGGAGGCTCCAGTCGACGGGACCAGCCAGGACCGGAATGGGGTTGCGGTGGCGGTTCCAGACCTTGCGATCGATCCGGCTCCAGATCACGCGGGTCCGCGGATGCCACGCCCAGTACAGGTTGTAGGCGAGGGCACGCAGCCCCCCGAGCTGGGGCGGCAGCCGGAACGAGGCACCCGGGATCGTGGGGACGATGACGCGCGTCGGCATTGCGTCGGCATGATAGCCGCTGCCACGGCGCCGATGAACCGGTTTAGGCGACCCGGCAGGCGTCGGCGCGGCCCTCGCGCCGCTACGATGGGCCGATGCCTCTGCGGATCGCGATGATCGCCGCCGAATGCGAGCCCTGGGCCAAGACCGGTGGTCTCGGCGATGTCGTCGACGCGCTGTCCCGGGCGCTCGGCCACGTGCCCGGCGCGACCAGCGGACCGGTCGAGGTGTTCCTGCCGCGCTACCGCTCCGTGCCGGTTCCCGCCTCGGTCGCCGGGCGACGCATCGTCCGCGTCCCGGATCCGCTCGCCGCCGACGGAATCACCGAGATCTCGATCGTCGACGTCGATGCCGACGGCTACCGACTCCGACTCGTGGACCACCCGGCCGCGTTCGATCGCGACGGGATGTACGGACCTCCCGGCGGTGACTTCGCCGACAACGCGTGGCGCTACGGCCTGTTCTGCCGGGCGGCCCTCGAGACCCTCCGGACCGAGCCCGGAACCCCCGTTGACATCCTCCATCTCCACGACTGGCACAGCGGACCGGCGGCGATCCAGCGCGACGCCTGGCTCGCGGACGATCCGGTCCTCGGCCGGGCAGCGATCGTGATGACCCTCCATAACCTGGCCTACCACGGCTGGACCGGACGCGACGAGCTCGGGCAGCTCGGGCTGGTCCCGGGCGGCGGCGTCCTGCCGGCCGATGCCGACGGGGTCGATCTGATCCGGGAGGGGATCGTCCGGTCGGAGGTCGCGAACACCGTATCGCCGGGCTTTGCCCGCGAGGCCCTCACCCTCGAGGGCAGCTTCGGCCTGGCGGACGCCCTCGCGGCCAAGGGCGATCGGTTCGTCGGCATCCTGAACGGGCTCGACACGCACGTCTGGGATCCGGCGACCGACGCCGACCTCGCCGCGCCGTTCTCGGCCGGCGACCTCAGCGGCAAGGCGGCCTGTCGAGCGGACCTCCTCGAGCGCCTCGGATTCGACCCGGCCAACGACCGCGCCGTCGTGGGGATGATCGGCCGGCTCGATCCCCAGAAGGGCTTCGACCTCCTCCACGCCGCGGCGCCGCGACTCCTCGACGGGGGTGTCCGGATCGTCGTCCAGGGCTCGGGCGATCCGAACCTCGCCGCCGGCTTCCGGACACTCGCCGCCGAGCAGCCGACGCGGGTCGCCCTGATCGAACGGTTTGACCGGGCGATGGCCCGTCGGATCTACGCCGGCGCCGACTTCTTCCTGATGCCGTCACGGTTCGAGCCGTGCGGAACGGGCCAGATGGTGTCGCTCCGCTACGGGACGCCGCCGATCGTGCGCCGGACGGGCGGCCTGGCCGACAGCGTGATCGACGAGCGGACTCGGCCCGGAGAGGGGACCGGCTTCGCCTTCGACGCCGCCACGCCCGATGCGCTAGCGGCGGCGTGCGAGGCAGCGATCACGATGCGCGCAGCCGGCGGGCGCGCGTGGGACCGGTTGGTCGCCCGTGGGATGGCCGTCGACTTCGACTGGGTCAGTGGCGCGGCGCCGCGCTACGCCGCGCTGTACGACCGGGCCCTGGCCATCCGTCGCGGCTGAGCTCGCCGCACACGCCGCGGCCAAGCGCGCCGTGCCCGCCGCGGCGCCCGAGGTACCCCGGGTCAGTCCGGCGTGAGCGCCCGGAGCAGGGCGAGCGTCGTCGCCTCGGGTCGAGCCCGCATCGGGGCGTGACTGCCACCCGCGATCGTGACGACGTTGCCCGCTCCGACCCGATCGGCAAGACGGGCCGCCATCTCGTCCGGGATCAGCCCACCCGCCGCCGGGTCGCCGCGGACGATCCTCACGACCACGTCGGCTGCCGCGGGATCGGCCAGGGCGGCCAGGCCACCGTCCCAATCGCCGTTCCGGGTCAGAATCGCGCGGACGGCCGGTTCGTCGAACTGGGTGAGCGCCTCCGCCTTCGCCAGGACGTCGCCGTACGGCCAGGTCGGATGGAGGCCGCCGAGCGCCGCCTCTGCCTCGGCCAGGTCGTCGTGGCGGCGCTCGATCGGATCGTCGAGCATCGTGGCGATCGCCGCGGCTGGAATGGCGGGCGGATCGAGCAGCACGAGGACTTCGGGCCGGATCCCGGCCAGCGGCAAGGCCGCCCCGGTCATCCCGCCCCAGCTGTGCCCGACCACGCGGAGGTCGGTCCGGGCCAGGCCGGCGGCCGCGATGAAGGCGGCGAGGTCCGCGGCGTTGTCAGCGAACCGATGATGGCCCGTCCAGTGACCGGTGGCTCCGTGCCCGGCCTGGTCGACGGCCACCACCCGTCGCCCCAGCCCCGCGGCGATGGCCGGCCCGACCCGCCACCAGATCCGGCTCGACGCGGTCACGCCGTGGATCAGGAGGACCGGCGCGGCCTCGGCGTCGCCCCACGTCCGGATCGCGTACGGAACGCCGCCCGACTCGACGACGCCGAAGCTCGGGTCGGACGGCGCGTCCAGCGCTGCGGCAACGGCGGGCGGCAGATCGGCGGCAGTTGCGACGATCGGCGCGGGGGCGCCGGCCGAGGTCGAGGATGGGCTCACGGCTCGAACGTATCACGCCTCCCGGTCGGTGGGCGCTGCGGCTAGAATCGGCCACCCAGTCCCGTTCCGCCGGAGGTCCCCATGGCCAACCAGTTCGTCGTCGAGCTGAAGAACGAGCCCGGCGGCCTGGCGACGCTCGCCGAGGCGCTCGCCGAGCGCGGCATCGACCTCCGCGCGATCGGCGGGGGCGGCATCGGCGACACCGGCCACATCATCATGACCACGGCCGACGACGATGCGGCTCGGGCGGTGCTCGAGGCCGGCGGCTACACATTCATCGAGGGCGAATCGATCCTGACCGAGGTCGACGACCGGCCCGGTGGCATGGCCCGCCTGTCGCGCGCCCTGGCCGACGCCGGCGTCAACATCTACGGCCACCTGTTCCTCGGCCGCTGGGGCGATCGGGCAATGTTCGCGTTCGTCGTCGACGATCCCGACAAGGCCCGGCCCATCCTCGAGCGGAAGGCCTGACCGCCTGACCTTTCGGGATCGGCTACCGTGAAGCGCGTGGACACCCTCTCCGACGCCGATATCCTCGCCGACGCCGATACGCCTGACACGGCGCCCGCCGACTCGATCGAGCAGATCGCCGGCGACTGGCTCGCGGCCGAGGAAGCGCTGGCTCGCGGCAGCGGCAACCCCGAACACGCCGAGGTCACCGCGCGCGAGCTGAGCGCCCGCTACGACGAGGCGATCCGGACCGCCGGCCGAGAGGACCTGCGGCTCGCCTGGGAAGCCGCCCGGCACCTCCAGGGCAAGACCGAGATGGGCTCCGAGGCGTGGGCCAGCGCGCGCCGCCTGTCGGAGCTGCTGCGCGGCGAGTACCTCGCGCTCGCGCCCGATCCTGCCCAGCCTGCCGAATCGGACGGCGAGCCCGCCGGCGACTGACCGCCGCGGCGGCGCATCGAGGCGGCGCGTTCCGGTCCGCAGCTCAGTTCGGCGGCGCCGTAAGCTCCAGGAGCAGGGCGCCCGTCGCGTTCGCCACGACCGTCGGACCCGATCGCTCGACGAGGCGGGTGACGGACGCGGTCGTCGTGTGGCCATGCAGCCAGATCGGCGGCCCGAGCCGGTCGAGGAGCCAGCGATAGGCGGGGAAGCCGACGTGATAGGCATCGGTCGGGACGTCGCCGACGCCGGCCGGCGGGACGTGGCTGATGACGATCACTGGCCGCCGCCAGAGCCGGGCGCCGATCAGACGTCGGGTGATCCGGAGCGTCTGGCGCCACGCCAGCCATGGCCGCCGCCGGTTGCCGGCGGCGTCCACGCCGGGCCACTCCAGGCCCACGACCGGAATGCCGGCCAGGCGGTCGACGCGGCCTGCCTCGAGCCAGCCCGGGACGAGGAGCGGCCGCTTGTTCCAGCCTCCGCCGCGGTCGTGGTTGCCGCGGACGTAGACGAGCGGCGTATTGAACGCATCGGCCAGGAACATCAGCCACTCGGGCTCGAGGTCGCCGCAACCGATGATCCCATCGAGAAGTCCCATCGCGTCGCGGTTCGCGGCGTTGCGGAGGGTCGGCTCGGGGACGTCCGACGCGACGAGGAACCGGATCGGGCGCCCGCCGCGACCGGCAAACGCCCGACCGTCCGGCCAGGCGATCGTGAGCCGGTTGATCATCGAGCCGGGTCGGAACGGCTGACGGCCGCCCGCAGCTCGCGGCTGTCCTCGACGAGCGAGGCGAAGGATTCCGACGGCTCCGTCCTTGGCCGCGCCGGGTCGACCAGCTCGGTGACATCCGCGTCGATCGAGCCCTGCCCACCGTAGAGCGCGATGCCGACGCGGTTGTGGCCGTCGACGACCCAGTGGCGATCGTCGTAGCGGAGGACGTCGATCGGGGGCAGGACCGCGAGGGTGTCGGCGGCATGGCCCAGGCGCTGCCAGCGACCCACCCAGTTGGCTGTCCGGAAGGGCTTCAGCGGCAGGAAGTCACCGCCGCGCTGCTGGGCGCCGCCGACGGCCGTGCCCGCGATGTCCATGACATCGATCGTCTGGACCCCGAGCTCGCGCGGCGTGCGCTGCCTGGCGTCGGAATGCACCTCGTACAGAACCGGGAGCGGCGCGCGGCCCAGGCGACGAACCCGCCGGACCCGGGCGCCGGGGCGCTCCTCGAAGCGGCGGACGGTCGCTTCGACGACGGAGCCGACGGCCGACGCCGCGGTCTCGACCGCACCGACGGCATCGCCGAGGACCGCCGCAACGCGCTCGCCGACGCTCCGCTCCTCGGCCACGGCCGGTCGCGGTTTGCTGGCTGGTGGCGCCGCCGGCCTGGCGGGCGTGGGATCTGGCTCGCGGTTCATCGGCTCCATGGTCCCACGACGTGGCCGCTCGGCCTCGACGGGCGGAGTGTCGGGTCCGAATTGCCCGGTCCAAGGGGCCGTTCGGCAGGGGGCTCCGGCCAGGTCCCGGACAGAAACTCCTACCAATCCAGTGTGCGTTTGACCATAGCCCGGCCGATCACGGTCGGCACGAGGAGCCCCCGATGCGCCGTCCACCGATGATCCTCCCACTCGCCATCCTGATCGCCGTCATCCTCGCCGCCTGCGCGAGTCCGGGCGTCCCGGCCTGGACGTACCCGCCCACCGCCGCGCCGGGCGCCGCGGCTCCGGCAGGGGCGCCCGCGATGCCCATGGCGAGCATGAGTCCGCCAAGTCCGGCGGTCGACGCCGCGACGATCCCGATCGGAAGCGAGATCGCGGTCGAGTCCTTCGATCTCGGGTTCACCCCCGCCACGATCTCCGTCGCGGCGGTCGGTACCTATCCGGTCGTTCTCCGCAACACGGGCTCGGCCCTTCACGACATCACCTTCGCCGACGGGACCGTGATCGTTGCAGAGCCGGGCGCGACCGCGAAGGGCTCCGTCACGGTGCCGGCCGCTGGCCTCACATTCCTGTGCTCGATCCCGGGCCACGCCGCGGCCGGCATGACCGGCACGCTGACGGTTGCCGGCAGTCCGGCGCCGCCGGCCGCAAGTTCAATGCCCGGTGTGGCCGCGGGCGAGCCGGTCGCGGATCCCGCAGCGCCCCCGTACGAGCTCCGGGACGCGGCTGCGCCGGCGCTCCTGCCCGGCACCGTCCACGACATCGATCTGCCGATCATCGACAAGGACATCACCGTTGCCAAGGGCTTCGTCGTCCGCTCGTGGACCTTTGGCGGGACGGTCCCGGGGCCGACCATTCGGGTCCATCTCGGCGACACCGTCCGGGTTCACCTGACGAACAAGGGCTCGATCAGTCACTCGATCGACTTCCACGCGAGCGAGACGGCGATGAACCGGCAGATGGTCGAGATCGCCCCGGGCGGGACGTTCACCTACACCTTCACGGCCAACTATGCCGGCGTCTGGATGTATCACTGCGGCACGCCGCCCGCTCTCCATCACATCGCCAACGGGATGTTCGGAATGGTCATCGTCGAGCCGGAGGGTGGGCTGCCGAAGGTCGACCAGGAGATCGCCCTCGTTCAGAGCGAGTGGTATCTCGCCGGGCAGAAGGAGCCTGCTGACTACGCCAAGGCCGCAGCCGCCGCCCCGGCGCCGGACTTCGTCGTCTTCAACGGGATCGCCAACCAGTACAAGGACAACCCGATCCAGGTGACGACGAAGGGCCGAGTCCGGGTCTTCGTCCTCGACGCCGGGCCGAGCATCGACAGCTCGTTCCACGTCGTCGGCACGATCTTCGACAGCGTCGTCAAGGAGGGCGTTGCACTGGTCCGCGGGAACGCCGGCGGCTGGGGCGCCCAGGCGGTCGATCTCGCCCCGGCCCAGGGCGCGATCGTCGAGTTCAGTCCACAGGAGGACGGGATGTACCCGCTGGTCACCCATGCCTTCAACTTCGTGGGACGAGGCGCTCTCGGGATCTTCATGGCCGGCGACGGCGACCCGCTGAACTGAGGCGGGCGTGCGACTCGAGCTCTCCAAACGCGCCGACTACGCGATCCGGACCGTCGTCGCCCTCGCGGCGGCCGATCCGGGCGCCCGCCTCAGCGTGCGCCGAATCGCCGCCAGCCAGGACATCCCCGTCCGCTTCCTGGCGAAGGTCATGGCTGACCTCGTGGCGGCCGCGATCGTCGAGGGCCTGACCGGTCGATCCGGCGGCTACCGCCTGGCGCGGGCGGGCTCGGCGATCTCCCTGCTCCAGGTCATCGAGGCCGTCGAGGGCGACAGCCGACGCCGGGGCTGCGTGCTCCGCCGCGGGCCGTGCCAGGTCACCGCCACGTGCGACGTGCACGCCGTCTTCGCGGCCGGCCAGGACGATCTGCT
>JBKJOK010000306.1:0-1974 GCA_046595595.1 Candidatus Limnocylindrales bacterium | reverse complement strand
TTCCCCAACGCGACCCGGACGAATCTCGTGATGACGACGAACCTGCGGGCCTTGATCCACATGTCGGGACTGCGGCTGTGCACGATGGCCCAGTGGGAGATCCGCCGCCTGTTCCAGCTGATCCGCCACGAGATCTTCCAGGTGAGCCCGTTCCTCGGCTCGTTCCTCGCCCCGAAGTGCGTCGCCCTCGGCTACTGCGACGAGATGGGCAACCGCGACGAGCATTGCCCCATCCGGCCGCACAAGGACAACGTCCTCGCCGCCTGGGCCGAGAAGTCGAAGGCCGCCAAGGCCGCGGGGCGCGAACTGCCGGTCAAGTAGCGGCGGCGGGCCGCTGCGTCGGCCAGCGCCGGATCGTCAGGCCGGGTTTCCCAGCGATCCGCTGATCGTCACGATCGACATCAACCAGAGCGCGACGAACATTGGCCCGAAGACCATGACGACCGCGAGCCAGGCCAGCACCCCGCGAACGCCCGCCGACCAGCCCGCGATCGCGATGCCGACCGGCCCAAGCACTGCCAGCGAGACCCAGCCGACCAGCCCGATCCCGTTGATTTGCGCGTGGATCGGGTCGTACGGGGCAATACCGTTCTGGACCAGAACGGCGAGGATGAGGAAGGCGATCGGGACCGCGAGGACGATGAAGACACCAATTGCAACTCCCCGTCGAGACCTGACCATCATCGCGACCACCCACATACCGGCTTCCTTTGAAGGAGGACGCGCAGGACCGATCCGCGTTGCGTGGTCGCTGGGCTACAGGCTCGCTGGAAGCTCCGCGACGAACCTGCGGATCAAGCGGCCCAGGCGCGGGCCGGCCTCGGCGCCGGCCGCAAGGACCTCCTCGTGGCTCAACGGCTCGCCGCTGTAGCCCGCGCCGGCGTTCGTCACGAGCGACACGCCGCAGACCTCGAGACCGGCCCAGCGCGCGGCGATGCACTCGAGCGCGGTCGACATCCCGACCGCGTCCGCGCCGAGCGTCCGGAGCATCCGAACCTCCGACGGGGTCTCGTACTGCGGCCCGAGCAGGCCGGCATAGACACCCTCCTCGAGGGCCACGCCCTCGGCCGCGCCGGCGGCCTTGAGCGCCCCACGCAGGCGGGGGCTCCAGGCATCGGTCAGGTCCTGGAACCGGTTGCCGATCGTGTCGGCGTTCGGGCCGAGGAGCGGCGTCCGGCCCGTCAGGTTCAGGTGGTCGGAAATGACCATCAGCGTCCCCGGCCCGAACGCCGGGTCGACGCCGCCGGCCGCGTTCGTCAGGACGACGATCTCCGCCCCGAGCCGGCGAAACAGCAGCACGGGCTGGACGACGAGCCCGGGATCGTTGCCCTCGTAGATGTGAAATCGGCCCTGGAGCATCACGACCGGCGTTCCGCCGAGGCGACCCAGCAGGAGCCGACCGACGTGGCCGGGCGCGGTCGCGGCCGGCCAGCCGGGCAGCTCTGCGAACGGAATCGCGACCGCGTCCTCCAGGTCGTCCGCGAGGCTGCCGAGCCCGGAGCCGAGGACGATGCCGACCTTCGGGACGACGTCCGATCGGGCGCGGACGGCGGCCTCGAGGGCGTCGAGGCGGGCCGGTTGATCCGCCGGCGGGATTGGGCGGGACGGGTCGAACGACGGGTCGAGCGAGGGAGTCGTCACGGGCGTGCGGGCCTCCGGATGCGCGTCCAGGGGGAAGACGGCCGAGGCCCGCTTAGGTGAGGGCCCGACGGACGTACCGACACCGGGATGCCGGTCACGGTCCGCCGGGCGTCGCCACCCGGACGGGAGCGGCCGAAGCCGTCGGGGCCGGGCAACGAAACGCCCGAAGCGACCGGCGCGGAGCGGAGGTCCTTGATGTGATCGCGGTGTCTCCGGTTCCAGCAGGCCCCTTCGGGCAAGACCGACGATACGGCGCGGTCGATACGAGGGTCAACGGACTTGTCCACCAACTGCGGGCTGGGCCTCCGCCGAGTATCCACGAGTTCTCCACCC
>JBKJOK010000267.1:0-6507 GCA_046595595.1 Candidatus Limnocylindrales bacterium | reverse complement strand
CGCTCGTCGCCGATCGTCAACCCGCCCTGGGCGATCGCCCGTCGGGCCTCGCCGTTCGAGGCAAAGAGTCCCGAGGCCACCGCGAGAGCCAGCGGTCCGCCCGCGAGGTCGGCGTCGTCGAACGTGAAGCCACCGACCGCCTCGTGGAGCGTGGCCAGGATCGCCGGGTCGCCGATCGGCTCCGCGGAGAACGCCGCCACGCTCACCCGCTCCGCGTGCGCGACCGCATCGGGTCCATGCGTCCGCTCGGTCACGTCGCGGGCGAGCGCGCGCTGCGCCCCGCGCGCCTCGGGCCGCTCGGCAAGCCCCTGTTCGAGCGCCTCGATCTCCTCGCGCGGCAGCAGCGTGAACCAGCGGAGGTATGTTCCGACGTCGCGATCGTCGGTGTTGAGCCAGTACTGGTAGAACGCGTACGGCGATGTCTTCGACCCGTCGAGCCAGATCGTGTCGCCACCAGCCGTCTTGCCGAACTTGGTTCCGGACTGCGATAGGAGGAGCTTGTAGGCCAGCCCGTGGGCGTGCCCGTCGCCCTCGTCCGCGCCGGTGTCAACAGCCGCGGCAACCTCGGCCCCGGGATCCCCACTCCCCTCCCCGGCCCGCCGCCGGATCAGCTCAAGCCCGGCTGTGATGTTGCCCCACTGGTCGGCGCCGCCCATCTGGAGCTCGACGCCCATCGTCCGGTGGAGGTGCTCGAAATCCGTGGCCTGGATCAGCATGTAGCTGAACTCGGTGAATGACAGGCCGCGATCGAGCCGGACCTGGACCGAGTCCTTGGCCAGCATGTACGGGATCGTGAAGTGCTTGCCGACGTCGCGCAGCCAGTCGATCAGACCGATCCCGTCGAGCCAGTCGAGGTTGTTGACCATGAGCGCGCCGGTTTGGCCGCCGAAGTCGAGGAAGCGCTCGAGCTGACCGCGGATCGAGACGACGTTCGCCGCCAGCGTCTCGACATCGAGCAGGTTGCGCTCGGCCGACGTCCCGGACGGATCGCCGATCATGCCCGTCCCGCCGCCGACGAGGGCGACCGGTCGGCCGCCGTGGCGCTGGAGCTGGACGAGGCCCATGATCGGGACGAGGTGGCCGATGTGGAGCCACGGCCCGCTCGGATCGAAGCCGTTGTAGCCGGCGATCGGGCGGCCGGTCGCGAGGCGACCCGGCAGACCGGGCGTTGTCGCGTGAAGCATCCCCCGCCACTCGAGCTCGTCGAGCAGGCCGTCGAGATTCCCGGGCGCGCTCGTCGGACCGCCGTCCGGGGCACCTTCCAGGCCGCCCGCGAGCGTCACAGCGGCGCCGGCCGAGCCGTCACGACGGGCAGAGAAGAGGGGCGGCTCACGGCCCCTATGCTATCGTGCGGCCCGACATGCAGACCAGCCTCGCGCGGCGCCAGCGTCATCGACGCAGCGTCCACCGCGGGCGGCCCCGCGGCTCTTCCCCCGTCCGGAAGATCGCCGTCATCATTCCGATCATCGTCTTCAGCGTCTTCCTCATGGTTGGCCTGGCGGGCGTGGTCGGCGTCGCCGCCGCGTACAGCTTCTACAGCCAGGGCCTGCCCGATCCCCGCGACACCCTGAGCAATCTCACCTTCGACCAGCAGACCCGGGTCACCGATCGGACGACGAAAGTCGAGCTCGCCCGGCTCGGTGAGTTCAAGCGCGAGCTCGTGACCTTCGACGCCATCCCGGCCGAGATGCTCGATGCCACGACCGCGATCGAGGACAAGGACTTCTGGTCGAACCCGGGCTTCGACCTGCCGGGCTTCGTGGCGGCCACGGTCGATACGATCAGCGGCCGGCCACGCGGCGGCTCGACGATCACCCAGCAGCTGGTCCGGGCCCGGCTCCTGCCCGAGACCGCGTTCGCCGATGGCCGCGAGGAGCGCAAGATTCGCGAGATCATCCAGTCCCTCCGCCTGACCGAGGCATACCCGGGCGAGGCGGGCAAGGAAGAGATCATCACCGCGTATCTCAACCAGAACTTCTACGGCAACCAGTCGTACGGGATCAAGGCCGCCGCCCACACCTACTTCGCCAAGGAGCTCAGCGAGTTGACCCTCGCCCAGGATGCGCTGCTTGCGGCCATTCCTCAGTCGCCCACGAAGTTCGATCTCGTCAAGAACGCCGAGGAATCGTGCTCGGCGACCGTCGCCGAGGGTGAGGACTGCCCGAGCAACAAGGTGGTCCTCACGGTCCCCGACACCACCGAGGTCGTGATCCGGCGGAACTACGTCCTCGACCAGATGAAGACGCGGAGCACGCTGTCGGGCACGAAGCACACGGTCGACGAGTACGAGGCGGCCAAGAACGAGCCGGTCATCCTCGCCCCGCAGCTGGGCGTCCGCTGGCTCGCCCCGCACTTCGTGTGGCAGGTGCGCAACCAGCTCGGCGCGATCCTCTGCCCCGACGTCTCGGTTGACGAGTGCACCGACATCGACACCGGCGGCTATCGAGTCACCACGACCCTCAACTGGAAGATGCAGGCGACCACGGAGAAGTGGCTCTTCGCAGCGGCCCGGGTCCCGAACCTCTCGAACCCGCGGACCCGGCTGAAGAACCTGAAGATCCCGGCCAAGGACTACGGCTGGCTGACCAACCTGCGCGGCAAGAACATCAACAACGGCGCCGCCGCGGTCATCGACTACCGGACCGGTGAGGTCCTCGCGTACGGCGGCTCGGCGAGTTACACGGCCAGCGGCACGAAGACTTTCAAGCCCCAGTTCGACGTGCTGGCGCAGGGCTGGCGTCAGCCGGGATCCTCGATCAAGCCGATCAACTACGCGATCGGGATCGAGGACAAGACGATGACCGCGGCCACGCTGTTCATGGACGTGACCACGGACTTCGGCGGGAAGTTCATCCCGACCCAAGCCGACAAGCTCGAGCGCGGCCCGGTCCGGCTCCGCTCGGCGCTCCAGTTCTCGCTGAATATTCCATCGATCAAGGCAGGGCTCATGAACGGCCTCGATCGCTTCTACGACCGCTCGAAGGACTTCGGGATCAAGTGGGTCCCGAGTTCCGTGCCGGTCGTGTCGATGGGCATCGGCACCATCGAGATTCACCCGATCGACCTGCTCGGGGCATACGGCGCGATCGCGAATGGCGGCAAGTTGATGCCGCGGACGATGATCCTCCAGGTTGCCCGTGCGGACGGAACCGTGATCTGGCCCGATCCGGCGGTCAAGCCCAAGGCGAAGACCGTGATCAGCCCCCAGGCGGCGTACATCGTCACCGACATCCTCAAGGGCAACACGGAGCCGAAGACGAACCCGTTCTGGGGCGAGTGGGCAATCTACGAGGGCAAGACCCGACGACCGGCCGCCTACAAGACCGGGACGACCAACGACAACAAGGATGTCCATGCCTACGGCTTCGTCGCCCCCCCGAAGGACGCCAAGGCACCGGCCCTGGCGGTCGGGGTCTGGATGGGCAACAGCAACAGCGATCCCAACCGCGACACGCTGTCGCTCGGCTCGTCGGCGCCGCTCTGGTCGCGGATCCTGACCGAGGTCAGCAAGGGCACGCCGATCGCCGACTTCCGCCGGCCGAAGGGTCTCGTGACCGCGACGGTTGACGCGTTCAGCGGCCTCAAGCCCGGTCCGTTCACCTCGAAGACCGTCAAGGAGCTGTTCATCGCGGGCACCGAGCCCACCCAGTCCGACGACCTGCGCCGGACCGTGGACATCGACTCGGCCAGCGGACTCCTCTGGCAGGAGGGCTGTGTCGGCCCGATGCGCACGGTCGGCGCGCTCGATCTCAGCCAGGTCGAAGCCGCCTGGCCGGCCTGGCAGCGAGCGGACAATCGCTGGACGGCCCGGGCGGCCCGCGGCGCCGGCGTGGGCGGCGGCCCGAAGGGCACCCGGACCTCCTACCTGTACGGTTCCGGGTTCTATCCGTTCGGGAAGTCGTGGGGCGGGATCTTCGCCCCGTCGACGCTCTGCCCGCTCGCTCCCCCGCCGAGCGAGCCGCCACCGTGCGGAAATCCGTTCGGGTTGTTCTGCGCGTCGATCCCGCCCGGCCAGGATCCGGGGATCCCGACGCCGTCGAAGCCCGGGAAGACGCCGAGGCCGTAGGCGGGCGCCGCGTGTCGCTGCGCTCGCAGTTTCAGGCCTGCGCTTAGAGCTTGACGATCGTCGCCCCGTCGCCGCCTTCACCGCGTTCGCCGGGCCGGGTCGACGCCACGAGGGGATGGCCGGCCGCGCGCGTCCGGACCGCGTCGCGGAGCGCCCCCGTCCCGAGCCCATGGATCACGACGACCTTGTCGAGGCCCGCCAGGCCGGCGTCGTCGAGGTAGCGGTCGAGGGCCTCGAGGGCCTCCTCGACCCGGGCGCCCCGGATGTCCAGCGACGACGCCACCGAGCGCGCCCGCTGGAGCTGGATCGCCCCGATCCCGTTGTCCCGGTCGCGCGCTCCGGGCCGGCCGATCCGGGCAATGTTGCCGATGGCCCGGTCCGGATCCGGCGGCGGCGCCGGCTCGAAGACAAGATCGAGATCTTCCGTCGCGACGCTGACTCGCATGTCGCCGGCCTCGAGCGTCGCCCGCGTGTCACCCTTTTCGAGGGCCGTGATCCGACCCTCCCAGCCGCCCGTCCGGCTTCGAGCCAGCTCACCCAGCCGCCAGACATAGGGCGCGTCCGGGAGGACCGGCGGTGCGTCGTCGTCGGGCGGGGCGTCCACGAGACGATCGAGGTGGGCCTCGGCGCGGGCGACCGCGGCGTCGAGCGAGGGCGCGGTCACGGTCTCGCGCTCGAGGGCCTGGCGGGTGGCGCGGACCTCGTTGCGGAGGGTGTCGACGAGGGTCTCGGCCTCGACCCGGGCCGCCCGGACGGCCTCGTCGCGCTCGCGTCGGGCGCGGAGCCGGTCCTCGTTCGCCGTCCGGAGCGCGGCGGCGGCCCGTTCCTCGGCCGCCCGCGCCCGCTCGAGCGCCTCGCTCGTCTCGCCCTCGGTCTCGCGGATCCGAGCGAGGGTCTCCTCGAACGCGCGCTGGTTCTCGGACAGACGGGACCGGGCGTCGGCGACGATCTCCGGGGCGAGCCCCAGCCGTTCGGCGATCGCGAAGGCCTGGCTGCCGCCGGGCAGTCCGATCGTGAGCTTGTAGGTCGGCGACAGCGTCTCGAGGTCGAATTCGACCGACGCGTTCCGGGCCCCGCCGGTGGTGTGCGCGTAGGCCTTCAGCTCGGCGTAGTGGGTCGTGGCGGCGACGAGTGCGCCGGCCTTGATGAAGTGGTCGAGGAGGGCCTGGGCGAGGGCCGAGCCCTCGGTCGGGTCGGTGCCGGCACCAAGCTCATCGAGAAGGACGAGCGTCCCCGGACCAGCGGCTTCGACGATCCGGGTGATCGAGCGGAGGTGGCCCGAGAACGTCGAGAGGCTCTGGGCGATCGACTGCTCGTCGCCGATGTCGGCGAACACGTCGCCGAAGATCGGCAGGCGCGAGCCGGTCTCGGCCGGGACGTGCAACCCGGCCTGGTGCATCAGGCTGAGCAGGCCGAGCGTCCGCAGGGTCACCGTCTTGCCGCCGGTGTTCGGACCGGTCACGACGAGCGCTGTGTAGCCGTCCCCGAGCCGGATGTCGGTCGGGACCACCCGTCCGGACAGGCCGGGATGGCGAGCGCCGAGCAGGACCACGTCGGGCCGGCTCGCGGTCTCGGCGCGGATGCCGTCCATGTCGGCGGCGAGGTTTGCCTTGGCCGCCCAGAAGTCGAAGCGGGCGAGGGCATCGAGCGTCTCGCGCAGGCTGGTCGCGTTGGCCGCAATCAGGGCCGAGAGCTCGTCGAGGATCCGCTCGACCTCCTCCTGCGCCGCGATCTGGGCCTCGCGCCAGGCGTTGCCGAGCTCGACCGCCACCAGGGGCTCGATGAACAGCGTCGCGCCGCTGCCGGACGCGTCGTGGACGATGCCCTTGACCTTGCTCCGCGCCTCCGACTTGACCGGGACGACGTAGCGACCGTTGCGGAGGGTCACGATCGGGTCCTGGAGGGCGCCACCGAGCTCCGAGCCGATGAGGGCGTCGAGGCGCCGCTTCAGGCGGTCGTAGGCCACCCGGATGGCCGCGCGCATGCCGCCGAGGCGAGGCGAGGCGGTATCGAGCAGCTCGCCGGCCGGATCGAAGCTCCGGGCGAGGGTCGAGCGGATCGCGGGCAGGCCGTGGAGCTCTCGGGCCAGCTCGTGGAGCAGCGGACGCCGGTCGTCCGAGAGCGACGACTGGAGACGGGCGGTCGCGTCGAGCGTGTCGGCGATCTGGCTGAATTGCGTCGGGTCGAGGCGGCCGCCCCGCGCGGCGCGCTCGACCGCCGGGCCGATGTCATGGACGGCCCCGACGCCGACGCCGGGCCGGTCCGACAGGAGCGCCCGGGTCTGGTCGGTCTCGTCGAGACCGCGGGCGACGAGGACCGGGTCGCTTGTCGGCTCGAGACCTTCGGCGAGGCGACGCGACGGCGGGAACTGGGTCTTCTCGGCGAGCCGGGCCCGGACGAGCGGGAACTCGAGGAGGACGATCGAGCGGGGATCCACGGGA
>JBKJOK010000179.1:0-12797 GCA_046595595.1 Candidatus Limnocylindrales bacterium | reverse complement strand
AACGAGCGGGCGGCCGAGCTGGCCCTGATCAACGATGTCCAGCACGGCCTCGCCGAGCGGCTCGACATGCAGGCGATGTACGACCTCGTCGGCGACCGGATCCAGGCGATCTTCGATGCCCAGGTCGTCGACATCGGAGTGCTGGACCCGGATACCGACCTGATGCACTTCCCGTACACGATCGAGCGCGGCGTCCGCTTCCCGGACGAGCCGACTCCGTTGCGCAGCTTCCGCCGCCGGGTGATCGAGTCCGGGCAGCCGTTACGCCTCCGGGAAGCCGATCTCCAGGCGGCGCTGGCGGCAGGCGAGACCGGGATCCTCCAGGGCGAGCCCGCCCGGTCGATGCTCCTCGCACCGCTCACCTCCGGATCGGGTGGGGCGGGCGTGATCAGCCTCCAGAACCTCGATCGCGACGATGCCTTCACGGACTCCGATGTCGAGCTCCTGTCGACGCTCGCCTCGAGCCTGAGCGTTGCCCTCGAGAACGTCCGCCTCATCGACGAGACCCGCCAGCGCCTCGCCGAGCTGGCGACGGTCAACGAGGTGGGGCAAGCGCTGGCCAGCCAGCTCGATCTGGACAATCTGATCCAGCTCGTCGGTGACCAGATGCGGACCACGTTCGAGGCCGACATCGTCTATGTCGCGCTCCACGACGTCGAGGGTGAGCGGATCGAGTTCCCGTACTTCAACGAGTTCGGAGCGGCGACCGGGCAGGAACCGATCGCCTTCGGGCAGGGCCTGACGTCGCGGATCGTCGAGGGTCGCGAGACCCTGCTGCTCAACCGGGCCGCCGACTGGGAGGCGCTCGGCACGCGCGGCGTGGGCACGACGTCGAAGTCCTACCTCGGCGTGCCGATCCTCGTCGGCGATGTGGCGATCGGGGCGATCAGCGTCCAGAGCACCCAGCGCGCGGGCCGCTTCAGCGAGTCGGACACGCGACTCCTCTCGACGATCGCGGCGAATGTCGGCGTCGCGATCCAGAACGCCCGGCTGTATCGCGAGGCCCACCGCCGCGGTGACGAGATGGCCGCCCTCGCCGACGTCGGCCAGGAGATCTCGGCCACCCTCGATGTGGACGTCGTGCTGCGCCAGATCGGCGAGCGCGTCCAGTCCCTTCTCGAGGCCGACTCCAGCGCGCTCTTCCTGGCCGACGCCGACGGCCGCACGTACCGGGCGATCCTCGCCCTCGGCAAGATCGCCGACCAGATCATGGCCGACTCGATCACCGAGGGCGAGGGGATCATCGGCGACGTCGTCCGGCGCCGGACCCCGGAGTTCATCAACGACGTCGGCGTGGACACCAGGACGATCACGATTCCAGGCACTGAGACGGTCGCCGTCGAGCGCCTGATGGTCGCGCCGCTGATCGCCCGCGACCGCGTGACCGGCGTCATGGCCGTCTGGCGCGACGCCGGCGAGCCGTTCGCCCAAGCCGACCTCGACTTCCTCGTCGGGCTCGCCCGGCAGGCCTCGATCGCGATCGAGAACGCCCGGCTGTTCGCCGAGGCCGGCGACGCGCGTGCCGCGGCCGAGGCCGCCAACCAGGCGAAGAGCGCGTTCCTCGCTGCGATGAGCCACGAGATCCGGACGCCGATGAACGCGGTCATCGGGATGAGCGGGCTCCTCCTCGACACCGAGCTCGACGCGGAGCAGCGCGACTTCGCGGAGACGATCCGGACGTCCGGCGACGCCCTGCTGACCATCATCAACGACATCCTCGACTTCTCGAAGATCGAGGCCGGCCGGGTCGATCTGGCGGCCGAGCCGTTCTCGCTCCGGGCGTCCGTCGAGAGCGCCCTCGACGTCATCGCGCCGACCGCCGCGAAGAAGGAGGTCGAGCTCATCTACGCGATGGGCGAGGGGCTGCCCGAGGGGATCGTCGGCGACGCCGGCCGACTCCGCCAGATCGTCCTCAACCTCCTGTCGAACGCGGTGAAGTTCACCCACGACGGCGAGGTCGAGCTCAGCCTCCAGGCGACGCCACCCGCGGCGCGCGACGGCGACGAGCCGTGGGAGATCGCGATCGATGTCCGCGACACCGGGATCGGGATCCCGCCCGACGCCATGGATCGCCTGTTCCAGTCGTTCAGCCAGGTCGATGCATCAATTTCGCGGCGGTACGGCGGGACCGGCCTGGGCCTCGCGATCAGCCGCCGCCTGGCCGAGTCGATGGGCGGCTCGCTGACTGCGACGAGCAGCGGGATCGCCGGGGAAGGCAGTACGTTCCGACTCCGGATCCCGGCCCGCGCGACCGCTCTCCCGGACGCGGCTCCGGCCCCGCAGCCGGGCAGCCTCGTCGGCCGTCGCGTCCTCGTCGTGGACGACAACGCCACGAACCGGCGAATTCTGACGAGCCTGCTTGGGCGCTGGGGCATGGAGGCGGCCGGCACGGCGTCGCCGCTGGAGGCCCTCGCCTGGATGCAGGCCGGTCGTGAGTTCGATCTCGCCGCCCTCGACCTCCAGATGCCGGAGCGCGACGGGATCGAGCTGGCCGGCGACCTCGCGGCCCTCCGGCCGGACGACCCGATCCCGGTCGTGATCCTGTCGTCGGTCGGTCACCACGGCCGGACCGCCCCGAACGTCCGGGCGACGCTGATGAAGCCGGTGAAGCCGTCGGCCCTCCACGATGCCCTGGCGACGGCCCTGGGAGGCGACGGGCCGGCGGCCAGCGGGCGCGGCCCGGCAACGACGGCGTCGATCGCCCCGGCGGAGCGGACCCTGCGGATCCTGCTCGCCGAGGACAACGCCGTGAACCAGAAGCTCGCGCTCCGCCTCCTGGAGCGGATCGGCCATCGGGCCGACGTGGCCGACGACGGGGTGGCGGCCATCGAGGCGCTCGAGGCGGCCGACTATGACCTGGTCCTCATGGACGTCCAGATGCCGCGCCTCGACGGGCTCGAGGCGACGCGCCAGATCCGGACCCGCTGGCCCGACCGCCGGCTCCGGATCGTCGGATTGACCGCCAACGCGATGGCCGGCGACCGCGAGGCGTGCCTCGCCGCGGGGATGGACGACTATGTCTCGAAGCCGATCCGACCCGACGAGCTCGCCCGAGCCGTTGCGGCGACACCGGGAGCGCGCCCATGACCCTCGATCCGAACACGCCGGTCCCGCCGGTCCCGCCGGAGTCGGCGCTGAACGGCCGGGTGCTCGTCGTCGACGACACCGCGTTCAACCGCCAGCTCCTGACCCGGCTCCTGCGGACGATCGGGCATGAGCCCCTCGAGGCAGCCGACGGCGCGGCCGCCCTGGCCGTGCTCCGCGAGCCGGCGACACCGCCCGTCGACGTCATCCTGCTCGACATCGTCATGCCGGTGATGGACGGCTACGAGACCCTCGCTGCGCTCAAGGCCGATCCGCTCCTGCGCCACATCCCGGTGATCGTGATCTCGGGCGTCGACGAGCTCGACAGCGTGGTCCGCTGCATCGACATGGGCGCCGCGGACTACCTGCCCAAGACGATCGATCCGGCGATTCTGCGCGCCCGGATCTCATCGTCGCTGAGCCAGAAGCGGCTGCTCGAGACGATCGAGCGGCAGCGCTCCCAGCTCGCCCGGTTCCTGTCGCCACAGGTCGCCGCGCTCGTCTCGAGCCCCGATGGCGAGGCGCTCCTGGCCGGCCACCGGCGGGAGATCACCGCGATGTTCTGCGACCTCCGCAACTTCACCTCGTTCTCGGAGACCGCGGAGCCCGAGGAGGTCCTGGGATTCCTGCGCCGCTACCACGCGACTCTCGGTGCGCTCGTCGTAGCCCACGAAGGCACCCTGGAGCACTTCGCCGGCGACGGAATCATGGTCTTCTTCAACGACCCGGCCCTCCAGGCCGACCACGCCGCGCGGGCGGTCCGTCTGGCCATCGACATTCGCGAGCGCTTCAAGGAGCTGTCGAGCGACTGGCGCCGGCGGGGGCACGTGCTCGAGGTCGGGATCGGGATCGCGACGGGCTACGCGACGATGGGCAGGATCGGCTTCGAAGGCCGCTACGACTACGGCGGTGTCGGCAACGCGATCATCCTGGCGTCGCGCCTGAGCGGCGAGGCCGGCGCCGGCGAGATCCTGATCGCCCAGCGGACCCATGCGTCGATGGACGAGGGCATGGCCCGCGACCTTGCCGAGCCGTCCGGCGAGCGGCAGCTCAAGGGGTTCAGCCGGCCAATCGGCGTCTTCGCCATCCGGCCGACGACGGGCGGCAACTGATGGCGGACCCCACCGATCAGCCGATCCTGAACGACCCGATCGACGCGGCCGTCTTCGCGAACCTGGTCGAGATGACGGGCGGCGATCTCGAGTTCGTCGATGAGCTCGTCGACACCTACGTCGAGGAGGGCGCGACGCAGGTCGCGGCGATGCGGACCGCGGCTGCGGGCGGTGACCTCGACACGCTCACGCGGGCGGCCCATTCGCTCAAGACCGGCAGCCTGAACGTCGGCGCGGTCGCGCTCGGCGAGCTGTGCCGCGCGCTCGAGGAGGACGGCCGGCGCGGGACGGCCGACGATGGCGAATTGCGGGTCAGCGCGATCGAGTCCGCCTTCGACGCGGCCTCGACGGCCCTGGCGGCGGAGCGGGAGCGGCGAGCCTCGAGCTGAATCCAGGCGCCGCCGGTCAGCGCGACGCCTGTTCCGGCGCGCGCCGAAGAACGCCGGGTAGTGGAGGGCGGTGAACCCGTCAGCGGATCGCGCGAGCGCGAGCGACGGACCGTCGCCAAGGACGAGGGCTGACCGCTCGCGAAGCGTGGGGATACGTCGAGCGTCGTAGGGCGTAGCCGCCGATCGGGGGCCCGAATTCCGTCGTCCGTCGTATGGTCGGCGGCGGGCGGAGCGCCGAAGATGCTCGTACCCGGACCATGTGCCGGCTGCTTCGAGCAGGTGTCATGACGACGTCTTCAGCCCGCGCCGCCAGCCGAGGCCGAACCGAGCCGATCACCTCGGCCGGCACCGCGCCCGGGTCCGCCCGCGACGGCGCGATTCGCCAACCCGTCCTCCGTCACCTCTGGCTGCTGATGCTGGTTGCCGCGCCGCTCCTGGCCGGGTTCTACCTCCTGCTCCCGGTGACGGGCCCGGCCCGGACGATCGCCTACCCGATCTTCGGGATCATCGCGACGGTCGCCATCTTCGTCGGCGTCCGGATCAATCGACCCGCCCGGCGCGGCGCCTGGCTGCTGATCGCCATGGGCGTCGGGCTGCTGTCAGTCGGCGACATCACCTATACCGTCATCGTCCTGACCAGTCCCGAGGTCCCGTACCCGTCGCTGGCTGACGTGGTCTACCTCGCCGGCTACGGCGCGATCGTGGTTGGCGTCATTCGCCTCGCCCGCGGCAGGATGACCGGCGGCGACCGGATCCCGATGATCGACGGGGCGATCCTCGCGGCCGGCGCCGCGTCCGTGTTCTGGATCGTGACGATGCGGCCGGCGATCGCCGGATCCGTCGATGTCCTTGCCGCCGCCGTCTCGCTCAGCTATCCGTCCATCGACCTCATCCTGCTCGGCCTCGCGTTCCGCGTCCTGCTGTCCTCGAACCGCCACCACCGCTCGATGCAGTTCCTGCTCTTCGGTCTGCTGACCTACTTCGCCGCCGACACGATCTACGCCGTCGCCGTTCTCGACGGAACCTACGTCGACGGCCATCCCGTCGACGCTCTCTGGATCCTCGGCATCCTGGTCCTGTCCGTGGCGGCGCTCCACCCGTCGGCCGGGACGAAGGTCGTCGAGGTCGAGACGGAGTCCCGCCTGAGCCGCTCCCGCCTGGCCCTGCTCGGGGTCGCCTCGATGCTCGCGCCTGCCATCCTCGTCGTCCAGGCGGGCTCGGCCGGCGCCGACGAGGCGGCCGGCCTGATCCTCACGTGGACGCTGCTGTTCGGGCTCGTCCTGATCCGGCTGGCGAGCACGGTGGATGCGCTCGGCGTCTCGCTCCTCCAGCGGCGGCGGCTCCAGGATGACCTGATCTACCAGGCTCACCACGACCCGCTGACGCGGCTGGCTAACCGGAAGCTCTTCGAGGAACGCCTCCGCTCGGCCATGGACACGGCCCCGGAGACGACCGGCCTCGTGTTCCTCGACCTCGACGACTTCAAGACGATCAATGACACGCTCGGCCACGCCAGCGGCGACGAGCTGCTCCGGATCGTCGCCGAGCGGATCAAGCGCGAGCTGCGCGACGGCGATCTCGCGGCCCGCCTCGGTGGTGACGAGTTCGCGATCCTCGTCGGCGGCTGCAGCGAGGAGGCGATCGCCAAGGTCGTCGCCGAGCGGGTCCTGGCCGGGCTCCGCGCGCCGGTCCATCTCGAGGGTCGCCCGTTCCAGGTCCGCGGCAGCGCCGGCGTCGCGATCGGCCATGCCGGTTCGACGCCCCTCGATCTGATGCGCGCGGCGGACGTGGCGATGTACCAGGCCAAGGCGAACGGGAAGGACAAGGCCGAGAGCTACGAAGCGCGGATGCACAGCCAGGTCGTCCAGAGCTACCAGCTTCGGACCGAGCTGGCGGAGGCGATCGAGACCGGCCAGTTCGTCCTCCATTATCTGCCCGCGATCGCCCTGGCCACGGGCGAGATCGTCGGCGCCGAGGCGCTCGTCCGCTGGCGCCACCCCGAGCGCGGACTCCTCGGACCCGCGGACTTCATCCCCCACGCCGAGTCGTCCGGGCTGATCAACGACCTCGGCCGCTGGATCCTGCGCGAGGCGTGCCGGACCGCGGCGCGCTGGCCGCTGCTCGCCAGCGGGAGCCGGCCGGTGGTCAGCGTCAACCTGTCGGCCAGCCAGCTGCTCCAGCCAGGCATCGTTGACGACGTCGCCACGATCCTGGCCGAGACCGGGCTGCCTGCGAACCACCTCTTCCTCGAGGTGACCGAGAGCGCGCTCGTCGATCTGGAACCGGCTGCGCGGGCCCTGGGGCGGCTGCGCGAGCTCGGGGTGCTCCTCGCCCTCGACGACTTCGGGACCGGCTACTCGGCCCTGAGCTACCTGGCCAAGCTGCCGTTCGACGTCGTCAAGATCGACCGCGTCTTCATCGGCTCGCTGGGCGAGGACCGGCGCGTCGAGGCACTCCTGTCCGGGATCGTCGTCCTCTGCCGGAACCTCGAGCTCAGCATCGTCGCCGAGGGCGTCGAGACCGAGGCCCAGCTCGACTGCGTCACTCGGCTCGGGTTCGAGGCCGCCCAGGGGTTCCTGTTCGCGCGGCCGATCCCTGATGACGCATTCGTCGCCCTCGTGCTGGCTGCCCAGCCGCGCCCGGACGCGCGATCGTCGGTCCGCGCCGCCGTGCGGGCTGTCGGAGCCCCGCTTGCGGCAGCCACTTCGCGAGAGGTCGGCGCGCTGGCCTGACCCGATCGGATCGGGATCCCTCGCGAATTCTGTGCTGGACGCTCGCCAGTATCCCGCCGGACGCCCCCGGCCGGGTCGCCCGCGAGTACCATCTTTCGACCGCCAGCCGAATCCGAGGAGGCCCTCCGAACGTGCGACTTGCCGACAAGGTCACGATCATCACCGGCGCCGGTGGGGGGATGGGCCGGACTGCTGCCCGGATGTTCGCCGCGGAGGGCGCCCGCGTCGTCTGCGTGGACGTGTCCGAGGAGATGGCCGAATCGGCCGCCGCCGAGGTCATCGCCACCGGCGGACAGGCCACCGCCGTGGCCGCCGACGTCTCGCAGGACGATCAGGCCCGGAAGATGGTCGATCACGCGGTCGCAACCTATGGCCGGGTCGACGCCCTCTACAACAACGCCGGGATCATGCCCGCCGCCGACCACTCGGTCATCGACACCGACGTCGAGACGTGGGACAAGGTGATGGCCGTCAACGTCCGCGGCGTGTATCTCGGCTGCAAGTACGCGATCCCGAAGATGGTCGACCAGGGTTCCGGATCGATCATCAACGTCGCCTCGTTCGTGGCCATCCTCGGCTGTTCGGTCCCGCAGGACGCATACACCGCTTCGAAGGGCGCGGTCCTGGCGCTGACGAAGAGCCTGGCCGTCCAGTTCGCCCCGCACGGCGTGCGCTCGAACTCGATCTCGCCCGGCCCGATCGAGACGCCGCTGCTCATGGACTGGCTGGTCAAGGACGAGGCCGCCAAACAGCTCCGTCTCGCTCGCAATCCGACCGGGCGTTTCGGCAAGCCCGAGGAGATCGTCCACGTGGCGGTCTATCTCGCTTCCGACGAGAGCCGCTGGACGAACGGCTCGAACCTCGTCATCGACGGTGGGATCACCGTCAACTACTTCTGAGCAAGGGGCGGGACATGACGGGCACGGAGGCGTCCCGGATCGCGGTCGGCGTCGACGTCGGCGGCAGCGGCATCAAGATGGCCGTGGTGGACGTAGATCGGGGGGTTCTCGTCGGGCCGCGCCTGCGGGTCGCGACGCCCCAGCCCTCCACGCCGTCGGTCGTGGTGCCGACGATCGTCCGGACGCTCAAGCGCGTCCTCCGCGACTCGGGAGTCAGCAGCTCGGCCATCGCGGTCGGGGTGGGCATGCCGTCGGTCGTGATCGACGGCGTGACGAGGTCCGCGGCCAACATCGACCCGGCCTGGATCGACTACGACCTCGGCGCCCACCTCCGGTCCGCCCTCAGGACCGACGTGACGGTGCTCAACGACGCCGACGCGGCCGGCCTCGCCGAGATGCGCTTCGGGGCGGGCGTCGGAGAGCGTGGGGTCGTGTTCGTGCTGACGCTCGGGACCGGCCTGGGCTCGGGCCTGTTCAACGACGGCGTCCTCGTCCCGAACACGGAGCTCGGCCACATGGAGATCCGAGGCCGGGATGCCGAACGCCGCTCCGCGGCTGTCGCCCGCACGCGGCGCGGCCTCTCGTGGAAGGCCTGGGCGAACGACCTCGACGAGCACCTGCACGCGATCGACCGGCTCTTCTCGCCGAACCTGATCATCATCGGCGGCGGCGTCAGCAAGAACGCCGACAAGTTCATTCCGCGCCTGACGATCCGGCCGCGAATCGTGCCGGCCACGCTGCGCAACGACGCCGGGATCGTCGGCGCGGCGATGGCGGCCGCCGAGCGCTTCGTGGACGGCGACCCGACGCGGCGCTAGCCGGACCTCAGGCCCGCTCGCGGAGGACGGTCAAGCGTTCGGTCGAGCCCGACACGACGAGCGACTCGCCGGCGATCAGCATCCGATCCGGCGGCGGGTTGGGCTCGTAGTCGGTGCCGCCGTGGACGATTGCGAGGGTGAAGATCCCGTCGTCCCGGAGCTGGGCGACGGTCCGTCCGTCGAGCGGCCCGCCGGCCGCGATCTCGAGCTCCTCCATCGAGAACCGCAGGTCGCCGTGGGACAACGCGGCGTCGATGAAGTCGGCGACCCGCGGCCGGATCGCGAGCTCGGCCATTCGCCGGCCGGCCATCGTGTAGGGCGATACGACGCGATCGGCGCCTGCCTGGGTGAGCTTCGCGTCGGCGCCGACGGCGTTGGCCCGGCCGACGATGAACAGGCGCGGGTTGATCGCCCGGGCAGACAGGGTGACGTACACGTTGTTCGCGTCAGAATCGATGGTCGCGACGAGGCCGCGAGCCTGCTCGATCCCCGCCAGCTTGAGGGTATCGTCCGACGTGGCGTCGCCCTGGACGACGAGGTGACCGTCGTGACTGGCTCGATCCAGCGACTCCGCCAGGATGTCGATCACGACCAGCTTCTGGCCAGAGTGGACCAGCTCGCGGGCGACGGTCGAGCCGACCCGGCCGTAGCCACACAGGATGTAGTGGCCGCGCAGGTCCGCCACCGTTTCCGCCATTCGCCGTGCCTCCCGTCGTCCGCTCGTCGCCTCGGCGATGACCGCCTCTGCCACGATTCCGATGCTGCCGTAGATGATGCCGACCCCGCTGATCGCCAGAAGCATCGTCCAGAGCCGTTCCGGCCAGCCGACGAGCTCGCGGACCTCGCGGAAGCCGACCGTGGTCATGGTGATCACGGTCATGTACGCGGCGTCGGACACGTTCCACGAGAAGAGGATGATGTAGCCGCCGGTCCCGATGACGATCGTGGTGAGGACGACGAAGATCCAGATCCGGACATGGCGACCCCGGACGATCTCGAGGACTCCACCGAGCGACCGGACCCACGGGCGAGGTCGCGTCGGCACCAGGCCGCCGATCGTCTCGAGGGCGGGCTGGCGATCGTCGACGGCGTCGACCGCGGCATCGATCCGGGCGGCCTGATCGCTCATGGGCGGAGTGTAGGCGAGCGCGGCGCGAGAGCACGACGGGCCTCGGGCGTACCATCAGCGGACGAACCGCGGCCGCCCGCCGCCCGAGCCCGTGCCGAGGGATTTTGCCCATGACGACCGAACAGCAGCCAACCCCGACGACCGCGTCCGGCCCGACCGTCGCCCGAATGATGATCGGCGGCGAGTCCGTCGACGCCGCGGACGGTCAGACCTTCGAGGTCGTCAACCCGGCGACCGGCAAGGTGATCGCGACGGCGCCGCTCGGTGGCCGCGAGGACGTGGACCGGGCCGTGGCCGCCGCTCGCAAGGCGTTCGAGGACCGCAAGGGCTGGGCCAACTGGGCCGCCGGCAAGCGCGGCCGGACCCTCGCCAAGTTCGCCGATCTGATCAAGAAGAGCTCCGACGAGCTCGCCTGGCTCGAGAGCCGCAACGGCGGCAAGCCGATCGGCGGGGCGCGCGGCGAGATCATCGGCGCGAGCCTCGTCTTCGACTACTACGCCGGCGCGGCGAACAAGGTCTACGGCCAGACGATCCCCGTCTCGAAGCCCGGCCTCGATCTCACGCTGCGCGAGCCGATCGGGGTCGTCGGTTTGATCGTGCCGTGGAACTTCCCGCTCCTGATGGCCGCGTGGAAGGTCGCGCCGGCCCTCGCTGCCGGGAACACCGCGATCCTGAAGCCGGCGTCGTACACGCCGCTCACCGCAATCCGGCTCGGCGAGCTGGCGCTGGAAGCCGGGATTCCGGCCGGGGTGCTGAACGTCGTGACCGGTCCGGGTGGGTCGGCCGGGGCGTCGATCGCCGCCCATCCCGGGATCGGAAAGGTCGCCTTCACGGGCGAGACAACGACCGGCCAGGAGATCATGCGGCTCGCCGCTGGCAACGTGAAGAAGATCTCGCTCGAGCTCGGCGGGAAGAGCCCGAACATCGTCTTCGCCGACGCCGACCTCGAGAAGTTCGCTCGCGAGTCCCCCTCCTCCGTGTTCGACAACACCGGCCAGGACTGCTGCGCCCGGTCGCGGATCCTCGTCGAGCGCTCGGTTCACGAGAAGGTCGTCGAGCTGTTCGCCGAGGCGACCCGGAAGGTCAAGGTCGGCGATCCGGCCGACGAGGCGACCGAGGTCGGGACGCTCATCAGCTTCAAGCAGCGCGACCGTGTCGCCGACTACATCGAGATCGGCCAGGCCGAGGGGGCGACGATCGTGGTGGGCGGGGCCGCGCCCGAGGATCCGGCCCTGGCCGCCGGTGCGTATCTCATGCCGACCGTGTTCGACAACGTCCGCAACGACATGCGGATCGCGTCGGAGGAGATCTTCGGGCCGGTCGTCTCGGTGATCCCGTTCGACACCGAGGAGGAGGCCCTGCGGCTTGCAAACGCGACCCCGTACGGCCTGTCCGGCTCGATCTGGACGCGCGACATCGGCAAGGCGCTCCGGGCCGCGAAGGCGCTCCAGGCCGGGGTGATCTCCGTGAACTCGAACTCGTCGGTCCACACCGAGGCGCCGTTCGGCGGCTACAAGATGTCGGGCATCGGGCGCGAGCTCGGGATGTCGGCCCTGGACCTGTACACGGAGACAAAGAACGTCTTCATCGACATCTCCTGAGGGGTTCGCGGCTCAGGGCCGGGTCGGCGGGGCCGGCCGCGGGCCGCGGCTGGCGCTCCTCGCGCCGGTGGCGGTCCTGATCGTCGTGATCGGACTGGGCGTCGCCGGCCGGCTCGTTGCCGGCCCGAGATCTGGCGCGCCGTCCGAGGCCGATGCCCAGGCCGCCGTCGCGGTCGCGGTCGCGGTCGGGCCGTCGCGGACGCCGCTCCCGACGCTCGACCCGAACGCCCGTCCGACCGTGATCCCGTTCCTTCCGCTCATGCCGTTCGTCGCCAACCGGCGCGAGACCGGCTCGGACGGGCTGATGGGTCGCCTGCCGTTCGACCTGCCGCCCGACGACCTTGCCGTTCCACGGGTCAACCGGTTCACGATCGACGATGTGCTCACGGCCCGAACGGCCTGGGACACGACGCCACCGTGGGTCCGCCGACTCGGCCTCATGAGCAGCCACCGAACCGTCGATACGAGCGCCGACCCAAGGGATTAGTGCATATATGACCCTTGACCTTCGTTAGCCTCGTGGCTAAGATGAGTTACCAAGCGCATCTTAGCCAGGGGGCGAAGACATGCTAAACAACATCAAGCCGTTCCCAAATCCGTTCCGGCCGGGCGCGGGCCACATGCCTCCGTACCTTGCGGGGCGCGAGGAAGAAAAAGCCGAGTTTGTTCGGCTGCTCGGCCAAGACACAATCCTAGAGAATCTGGTCCTTACGGGCCTGCGGGGGGTCGGCAAGACCGTTCTTCTCGACACCTTCAAGCCAATGGCCATGGAGCGAGGTTGGCTTTGGGCGGGCGCCGATCTGTCGGAATCCAGCAGCGTGACGGAATCATCGTTGGCTACGCGCCTTCTCACGGACTTGTCCGTCGTGACGTCAGGAATGATCGTCGATACGAGGAGCGGCATCGGATTCGGTCGTGAGTCGGAACACATCCAAACCCTCGACTTCACCGCCTTGTCGTCGATCTACGGTGGCACCCCGGGGTTGGCTTCCGACAAGTTGAAGGCCGTCCTCGAAGTGGTCGCCGCTGTGAT
>JBKJOK010000373.1:0-13844 GCA_046595595.1 Candidatus Limnocylindrales bacterium | reverse complement strand
ATCGACGTCGAGCGGGGCGCTGCACGGTCACCTCGTGGGGCTGGGATCAGTTCCTGCCAGGGCTGTCGAGCGTGGCCGCGCGCGATGAGGGCGCCGGCGGCGGCTGACGGGTCGGGCCGGGATCGAAGCCCTGGACCGCGCGGGATCCCTCGCGGGCGAGGTCCTCGGTCAGGAGCAGCCTGGTCCGGACGATCTGCGCGCCAGCGAGGACGACCTCGGCCGCGTCGGCCAGCGCCGCCAGCACCTCCTCCGGCCGGCCGGACCCGAGCTCGGGGAGGATCCGCGTTCGGAACCGGATCGCGGCCACCTGGCCCTCCGTGTCGATGGCTACTTCGGCCAGGAGCGGCCGGAGGTCGTAGCGCTTCTCCTCGCCGCCCTTGGCCCGGATGCGCGGGAGCTCAGGCGCGGCGAGCAGCGCGCGCGCGCCGACCTGGAGTCGCTCGAGGTCGTCCGCGGCCGGCCTCGACCCGAGTTCCACGCGCCAGTCCGCCGCCGCGACCCGGCCGGCGAGCGGCGGAGCTCCGAGCCAGACATTCTCGGCGGCGACCCAGCGATGACCGGCAGGCAGTCGCGATTCAAGCGCTTCGCGCACCTGCCACCCGAGCCGTCGCTCGAGCAGGAAGACATCGGCCAGCTCGGCGTCACCGCGGATCGCGGCCGGGAGCGGCGCTCCGAACGCGATCCGTGCCCGGCCCGCTCCCCCGGGCTCGAGGCCGGCCGCCGGCAGGCCCGACGCGGCGAGCGCCTCCTGCCACGCATCGATGGCGGCCCGACCGACCTGCTCGACCGGGACGGGCTCGCGGGCGAACGTCAGGCGCCAGCGTTGACGGACCTCGGCGGGGGTCGGCAGGGGGTCGGAAGGGCGATCCACGTCTGCTAGTCTGCCCGAGCGATGGAGGATCGGGTCAGCACGCCGAGGGCGCTGGGGCGGACGGCGCTGGGTCCGCTCAGTCCGCGGGTCGCCCTCGTCATCGTGGCGGCCGTCCTGATCGCGATCGTCCTGTACGCCGGCCGTTCCTCGCTCGGTCCGTTCATCGTCGGGCTGGTCGTCGCCTACCTCCTCGACATTCCGGTCGAGCGCCTGTCCAGGACGGGCCTGCCGCGCTGGATCTCGGTCCTGATCGTGTACGTGGTCGCGGCGGTCGCGATCTACCAGGGGTTGCGGGTCATGCTCCGACCGCTGGCCGACGAGATCTCGACGTTCATCACCGAGTTTCCGCGGTTCTCGACCCAGATCGCCGACCAGTACGCCCATCTCGACCTGCCGCCGGCGATCCGGAACGCGATCGACGCCGCGCTCAAGGACCTCGGCAGCGGCCTCGGCGCGATCGACCCGACCTCGCTCCTGCCGGTCTTCACGGTCGCGGCCGGGCTCCTCGGGACGGTCGTCGCCTACATCATCGTGCCGGTCTGGGCGTTCTACCTGATCAAGGACCGGCCAGCCCTGGTCAAGGCCGCCCGGCGGTCGCTGCCCGCCGAGTGGCGACCGGACGTCCAGGCGGTGAGCACGCTGACGCTCCGAGTCTTCGGCCAGTGGCTGCGCGGTCAGCTGTTCCTCGGGATCACGGTCGGGGTCGCCACGTTCATCGGGCTGACAATTCTGAGCGTCACGGTGGACCCGGTGTTCGGCCGGTTCGCGATCTTCCTGTCGGTCATCGCCGGCGTGTTCGAGCTGCTTCCGATCATCGGCCCCATCCTGTCCGCGATCCCGGCGATCCTGCTGGCCCTCACGGCGGGAACGCAGCCGGCGCTCGCCGCGCTCCTCCTCTACGTGATCATCCAGCAGGTCGAGAACAACGTCCTCGTCCCGAAGATCCAGGGCGACGCGGTCGAGCTCCATCCGACGATCGTGATGGTCGCCCTCGTCGTCGGCGGCTCGATCGGCGGCCTCCTCGGAGCCATCCTGGCGTTGCCGATCGCCGCCGCGGCGCGCGACGTGTTCCGCTACGTGTTCCATCGGGTCGACTCGGTTCCCGCGACGCCGGACGAGGCGCTGGCGCTGATCCGCGAGCGGCCGACGATCGTCGAACCGCCGCCACCCGACGACGGCGGCGCGGCTCCCCAGGCGGCTTCCGACCCGGCGCCCGAGGACGCCCCGGGCGCGTCTCCCGAGGTCGCCGCGGTCACACCACCCGAGGACGCGGCCCCGCGATGACCTCGCCGTCCGATCCCTACAAGGTCCTCCAGGTCGATCCCGAGGCCGAGGACGAAGTCATCCAGGCCGCCTACCGCCGGCTCGCCCAGAAATACCACCCGGACGTGGCCGGTCCCGTCGGCGCCGAGCGGATGACCGCGATCAACGCGGCCTGGGCGCTCCTGCGCGATCCGGCCCAGCGCGCCGCCCTCGATCGGGAGCGCCGCGCGGCCCCCGAGCGGCCGTCCCGGCCGGGCGAAGGGTCGAGTGCCGGACACCGTTCGGCGGTGCCGACACCGCCGCCTCCCGAGACGGTCTCGCCGGATTGGACGAGCGGCCGCTCCAGCCAGGGCGGCGGCTACGATCCGAGTCGGATGCGCGAACCCGAGGGCCTCGGCGCAGCGGGGCCGCCGCCGGGCAATCCCGTGGGCAGCGTCCTGAACTTCGGGCGGTTCGCGGGCTGGTCGCTCGGCGAGATCGGCCGGCGCGACGTCGAGTACCTCGAGTGGCTCGATCGGATGACGATCGGTCGGCCGTATCGCGACGAGATCGACGCGATCCTGCGCCGGACCGGTCGCCGCAAGAGCGCAAGCGCCGAGGCCAGGGATCGGCCGGGCCTCTACCGCCGACGCTGACCCGAGTCCTCAGTCGCCGCTGGGCGAAACGCTCGGCCGACAAAGCGGATCCCGGGACGTGCATCGAGGGGCTGCAGCCCGGACATCGGAGCATCCTGCTGTCTGTGCAGACGTCGGAGCCATGGCGAGACGAACGCGTCCAGGGGACATTGATCAGGGACGTTGATCAGCTCGACCTCTCACACGCTGCGCTGTCCCCCGATGCCGACACCCTCGCGTCCGGATGGTTGCTGGCCGAGCGCGCCGAGCGCCCATTCGATCAGCCGAGTTGATCAGCGCCAGAGGCCAAGCCAGGCCGTTGACCCAACCAGACGCCGACTGCGGCTACCGTCACATGAGGTAGCGCAGCCAGAGGTAGACCGTCGAGATGACCAGCGACACGGCGACGACGGGGACTCCGTAGCGGAAGAACTGGATGAACGTGATCGGATGCCCGTCGCGGGCGGCCAGGTTGGCGACGACGATGTTGGCCGAGGCTCCGACGATCGTCAGGTTGCCGCCGAGACAGGCACCCAGCGCCAGGGCCCACCAGAGCGCCTCGCCCGGCAGGCCGGTCTCGATCAGGCGCTGGACGATCGGGATGGCCGTGGCGGTGTACGGGATGTTGTCGACGATCGCCGATGCCATGGCCGAGAACCACAGGATTCCCAACGTCGCGACGGCGAGCTGACCGCCGGCCGCTTCCGCCAGGCTGTCGGCGATGCCACCGACGATCCCGACGTGGACGACCGCCTCGATCAGCATGAACAGGCCAACGAAGAAGAACAGGGTGTTCCATTCGATGTCGCGGAGAGCCTCGTGGGGATCGAGGCGACCGACGATCATCAGGACGGTGGCTCCGAGGAGGGCGATCGTCGCCGCCTCGAGTCCGATCGCCGAATGGACGAGAAATCCGGCGATCGTGAAGCCGAGCACCACGAGGGCCCGGATCATCAGGGGTCGGTTCGTGATCGCCGAAGCCGGGTCGATGGTGGCGAGGAGGTCGAGGCGGTCCGCGTCGTCGTCCATGTGGCGGGCGAAGGCGAGCCACATCAGCCCCACGAACGCGACCATGATGATCACCACGACCGGAGCGAGGTTCAGCAGGAAATCCATGAAGTCGAGGCCGGCGGCCGAGCCGATCAGGATGTTCGGCGGATCCCCGATCAGGGTCGCCGTGCCGCCGATGTTCGAGGCGAAGATCTGGCTGATCAGGTAGGGAAACGGCGAGACCTTGAGCGTCCGGGCGATCGACAGGGTGACCGGCGTGAGCAGGACGACCGTGGTGACGTTGTCGAGGAGGGCCGCCAGCCCCGCCGTGAGCAGGGTGAGCAGGATCAGGAGCCGGAATGGCTCACCGCGCGAGAGGTGGATCGCGTGGCCCGCCACGAACTCGAAGAAGCCGGTCCGGCGGAGGCCGCCGGCGAGGACCATCATTCCCGCCAGCAGGAAGATGACGTTGAGATCGATCGCCGCAAAGGCCTCCTCCTGGTCGATGACCCCGAGGGCGACGACCAGGAGACCGCCGAGGAGCGCGATCAGCGTCCGATCGAAGCGCTCCGTCGCGATCAGTCCGTACGCGACGAGGAAGATGCCACCGGCAACGACGACGTCCATCGTCATGGTGTGTCCGAGGCGAGCCGTCGACGGCGCGGTGCGCGCTCGTCAGAGGCGATGGGGCGAGGCGAGGCTGGAGTGTCGAGGTTCCGGTTCGACCTCATCCACCCGGGCCGTCGCTGGCCGCAACCACCAGCGACGTGCGCGCAGGGCTCACGTTCATCATCTCGCGTGCATGCATGACCACGACAGAATACCCGGCCGCCGGAGGTAAGTCCGCCGGTTTCAACGCGTCGGCGTGGCGGATCGCAGGATCAGGTAGCCGCCGACGCCGGCCACGACCGAGGCGACCAGGATCCCGATCTTCGAGAGGGCGAGCACCGGGCCGGCCCCGAATGCCAGGTCGCTGATGAACAGGCTCATGGTGAATCCGATCCCGCCGAGCCAGGCCGCGCCGTAGACGTGCCTCAGCGCAACGCCCGACGGCAGCGAGGCGAACCCGGCTCGCACGATCAGGACCGTGGCCGTCGTGATCCCGATCTGCTTGCCGACAATCAGCCCGATCGCGATCCCGAGCACGACGGGGTCGTTGAGTGTGGCTGCGAGGTCACCGCCGATGGCCACGCCGGCATTGGCCAGGGCGAAGATCGGGACGATGACGAAGGCGACCCAGGGCTGGAGCGCATGCTCGAACCGGAGCATCGGCGCCTGGGCCCGCTCGGTGATCGTCTCGAGCTCCCAGAGTGCGTCGTGATGTTCCTCCATCGTCGTCGGCTCATCACGGTCATCGCGCCGCACGAAGTGATCCACGATCCGACCGGCCCGAGCCGCGAAGTCCGCGCTGTCGAGCCTGGTCCGAGCCGGGATCGTCAGGGCAAGGAGAACGCCGGCGACGGTCGCATGGACGCCCGACTGGAGGATGGCCAGCCACAGGGCGATGCCGAGGATGCCGTAGACGACGGGACGGCGAACCCCGAGGACGTTGGCCGAGATCAGCATTGCCAGCACGCCGCCCCCGGCGGCGAGCGCGGTGACCGAGACCTCAGCGGTGTAGAACAGCCCGATGATCATGACGGCCAGCAGGTCGTCGACGATCGCCAAAGCCGCCATGAAGACCCGCAGTCCGACCGGAATTCGGTCGCCCAGCAGGGCGAGCACCCCGAGCGCGAAGGCGATGTCCGTTGCCATCGGAATGGCCCAGCCACGGGCACCTTCGCCGGAGCCGGCAACGAGCAGGAAGATCGCGGCCGGCACGACGGCCCCACCGAGCGCAGCCGCGATCGGAAGGGCCGCCCGACGGACCGATGCGAGTTCACCGACGAGGACTTCCCGCTTGATCTCCAGACCGACGACGAGGAAGAAGATCGTCATCAGTCCGTCGTTGACCCAATGGAGGAGCGTCTTCGACAGCGTCAGGTCGCCGACACCGACGCTGACACGCGTCTCCCACAGCGAGACGTAGGACGAAGCGAACGCCGAGTTGGCCCAGATGAGCGCGATGGCCGCCGCGACCATCAACAGGACTCCGCTGGCCGCGCTGCTGCCGGAGAACTCCCGAAATGGAGCGAGGAGGCGGTCGATCGGCGGATTGGTCGGGTCCGGATCGACCGTCGTCACCACTCGGCTCTGGTCTGCCGGATGTTGATGCTCTGGACGATCCCGAGCCCGACGGCGAGGCTGATCAGCGACGAGCCGCCATGGGACACGAACGGCAGCGGGATTCCGGTGATCGGCATGATCCCGACGACCATCCCGAGGTTCACGAACAGCTGGAACAGGATCATCGCGGCCACGCCGCCGGCGAACATCATCCCGAACGGGTCCTTCGAGCGCCAGCCGCTCACGAGCAGGCGCCAGATCAGAGCGGTGAACAGGAGGAGCAGGACGATGGCTCCGACGAAGCCGAGCTCCTCGAGGTAGACCGCCCCGACGAAGTCGCTCTCCTGGACCGCGATCAGGTCGAGCTGGTTCTGGGTCCCGTTCGTCAGGCCCTTGCCCAGCCAGCCGCCCGAGCCGACGGCGATCTGCGACTGATGAAGCTGGAATCCGGCGCCCTGGACGTCACTGGCGGGATCGAGGAAGGAGGTCAGGCGCTGCTTCTGGTAGTCGCGCAGGATGTAGGTCCAGATGAATGGGATGGCCGCGAGGACGCTGCCGACGAGGACGGCCATCCAGCGCAGGCTGGCGCCGGACATGAACAGCATTCCGCCGAGGATCGCGAGCAGCACCAGCGACGTGCCCAGGTCCGGCTGGAGCATCACGAGAAGCCAGGGCGGGCCGACGAGGAGGCACGCCCCGAGGATCGAGGTCAGCGAGCCCAGCCGGCCCTGGCGCGCTCCAAGGTAGTTGGCCAGGACCACGATCATCAGGATCTTGGCGATCTCGCTGAACTGGAAGTCGAAGGGGCCGATCGCGATCCAGCGCGACGAGCCGCCCACGCCGCCGCCGATCGCGAGGGTCAAGGCGAGCAGGGCGACCTGAACGCCGTAGAGCGGCCAGGCGAAGGTCTTCAACCACTTGTAGTCGAAGGCTGTCGCGACGATGAACACGAGCAGCGCGATGCCGGTCCACATCAGGCCGCGCACGAACGTGGTCCCGCTGCTCAGCACCTGCTGGCCCTGTTCGACGCTGTTCGTGTAGGCCATCACGAGGCCCAGGATCGCGAGCAGGGCGGCATAGGCCGCGAGCTGCAGGTCGAAGGCGCGCCAGGCGGCGCCGATCGAGCGCGACGCCCAGTCGGTCATCCGGGCGGGCTCGGCGCGGATCACGCCCATCGTCGGGCTCGCGCTCGGTCGGTCGGGATCAGCGTCATCGTCATCAGTTCGACTGGTAGAAGTTGCCGCGCTGGAGGAGGTTGAAGTTGCGGTAGTCCTTCTTGATCCCGAAATGAAGCTGGAGGTAGTACTTGACGATCTCGGTGGCCGCGTTGCCCTTTGTCCGCGAGTCGTAGGCGAAGGCGAGCACCACGAGGTTCGCGTCTTCCCGGCCGATGGCGCGCATGCCCGATGGGTCGGCCGAGGTCTTGGCCGGGTTCTTCGGGACGAAGGCCACGAACCAGGAGTGGAACGGCAGGCGGCCCTTGCGGTCGCGCAGCCCGAACTCGGCGGTTCCGGACTTGCCGGCAATCACGATCGGCAGGTCGACCAGGTTATAGGTGTGGCGGATGTTCACAACGTTCCGGGCGGCCTCGCGCATCGTCTTCAGGACGCTCCGCGGGACGTCGAGCTTGCGGATCTCCTTCGGCGCGAACGGCCGGATGACGCTGCCGTCCGGACCCACGACCTGCCGGACGACCTGCGGCTGGAGCAGCTTGCCGCCGTTCGCGAGGGCGGCGTAGGCGTTGATCAACTGGATCGGCGTCACGACGTCGTAGCCCTGACCGATGCCGGCCTGATAGGTCTCGCCCGCAAAGATCGGCTCGCCCTTGAGGGCCTGCTTCCAGGCGTTGTCGGGCACGATCCCGGCCACCTCACCGGGCAGATCGATCCCGCTCTGCGCCCCGAACCCGTACTCGCGGGCCCAGTAGGCGAGGCGTTCAATGCCGAGCTTGCCGGCCAGCTGGAAGAAGTACGTGTCGCTCGAGTGACCGAAGCCGCACATCATGTCGCACGCTCCCCACCCGCGGCGGTTCCACTCCCAGAACCTGGTGGAGCCGAGGGTCAGGTACGGACGGGTCAGGACGCGCGTCCGAGCCGTGATCTTGCCATCGCCGATCGCCCCGGTCCCGGCGACGAGCTTGTACGTGGAGCCCGGTGGGTAGTGCGCCTGGACCGCGTGGTTGAGGAGGGGCTTGTTGGGATCGGCGAGCAGCTTGGCGTAGGACGTGTTGCTGATCCCACGGGCGAAGTCGTTGTTGTCGTACGTCGGCAGGCTGACCATGGCGAGGATCTCGCCCGTCTGCGGGTTCATCGCGATCACGACGCCACGCTTCAGCCCGGCCGCCCGCATGCCCCATTCGAGTGCCTTCTGGGCGTATTGCTGCTCTTTGACGTCGATCGTCAACTCAAGGGAGTTACCGGCTTCGGCCTGGCGCACCGTCTCGAGCACCTGGAGCTTCCTGCCCGTGGCGTCTCGTTCGACCGTCTCGGATCCGTAGATCCCGCGCAGCTCCTCCTCGTAGTAGGCCTCGAGGCCGGTCTTTCCGAGCAGGTCGTCCGGCAGGTAGCCCAGCTTCTTCAGGCTGTCGAGCTGTTCCGGCGCGACGGGGGCGGTGTAGCCGAGGAGCTGCGAAACGAGCGGGCCATCCGGGTACTGGCGCCGCGCCTCGATCACGACCTCGACGCCGGGCAGAGCGTCTCCGGCCTCCGACAGCAAGCGTGCGGTGGCATCGGGCACGTCGGCCGCGATCCGGACGAGGTCGAAGCGCGAGCCGGGATTGCCGTCGATCGCGGCATTGACATCGGCGACGTTCATCCCGAGCAGCGCGGCGAGACGATCGACGACTTCGTCGCGACGCTCTTCCGGCATGTCCACCGGCCGGACCTTCACGACGAACGTCGGCACATTCTTGACAAGCTCGCGGCCCGCCCGGTCGTAGATCAGACCGCGCGACGACGGGATTGCCTGAAGGACGGTCCGGATGCCCTGACTGAGCTCGGCGAACTGCCCGCCGCTGACCACCTGCAGGTAGAACACGCGCGTGGTGAGCCCGCCGATGGCGAGGATCGCCGCCAGGCCGAAGATCAGGAACCGGGAGAGTGGCCGCGATGCGGGTCGGCCGTCCAGGTATGGATTCATCGCGGCGCCCGCTCCTCATCGACGAATCGGTCACGGATCGAGACGATCAGCGGACCGAGCAGGACGGCGACGATGACGTCGTAGATCACGCTCGGCGCAACGATCCGGAGTGGGTCGGCGAGAGCGGACGGTGGGCGCAGGACGGAAAAGAGGACGACGAGGGTCATGGAATAGACAAGGCTCAGAAGGGCAGTGGCGATGATGGCGACGATCGGCCGAAGCCGGGCCAGCGATCGGGCGAGGAACCCGGTTGCGCCGACGGTGATGAGCAGTGCGAATGCCGTGCTCCCCAGGGGTCGCTGGGCGAGGGTGTCGAGGGCAATGCCCCCGACGAAGGCCCAGACGAGACCGCTGTCGAGTCCAGCCGCGACGGTCCAGACGACCGCAAGGACGAAGACGAGGTGGGGCTGTGCGTCGCCCACCCGAAGGTACGAGGTGACAGTCGATTCGAAGATGGCGGCCACCGTCGCTGCGATCGCGGCGACGAGCAACATCATGGCGATTCGATCCTTGGCGAGCCAGGTCGCGCGCCCTGCATCGTTCGAAGACGCTCGAAGACATGCGGTGGCGGAATGTCCGGGGCCAGTATCCCACGACTCGCCCGAGCGCGGCAATCGCCCTACGGTGACGAAGGTCATCGGCACGACGGGCCGATGTGCCCATGGATGCGAACCTCCAGCACCCGCCGCGCCCGCTGCGTTCACCCCGCCGGACCGGCAGCGCCGCAAGTTTCACGTGAAACCCTCGACTCCACCGGACGGTTGCACGTGAAACCCGCTCTGGGAGTGCATCGCGTGTGCATCGGCCGTTGAGTCGCGGTGCAGCGTCATCGGGATGATCGTCACCTCGATGGCCGGGGCTGGAGGCCGGTGAATGCTAGAATTCTGCTTCGTGAGCGCAACTTCTCGGCGGTCCTGAGTGGGTCAGATCATCGCCTGTGCCAACCAGAAGGGCGGCGTCGGAAAGACGACGACCGTGGTCAATCTGGCGACGGATCTCGGCCGGCTCAACCAGCGCGTCCTCGTCGTCGATCTCGATCCCCAGGGCAACGCGACGAGTGGCTTCGGGATCGATCGCGCCGCCCTGCCGAGCACGATGTTCGATGTCATCCTCGGGGACAGCCCGCTCGGGTCGATCATCCTGCCGACCGTGGCGAGCGGCTGCTGGTTGGCCCCGGCATCCGTCGCCCTCGCCGGTGCGGAGGTCGAGCTGGCGGGCGCCGAACAGCGCGAGCGGCGATTGAGCCGTGTCCTCGACGAGGTCCGCAACGACTACGACTACATCCTCCTGGACTGCCCCCCATCCCTCGGGCTTCTGACGGTGAACGCCCTCACCGCCGCGGATTCCGTCCTCATCCCCACCCAATGTGAGTACTACGCCCTGGAAGGCCTGTCACAGCTCATCGCCACCTTGAACCTCGTTCGGGACAACCTGAACCCGCGCCTCGCGATCAAGGGCGTCGTCCTCACGATGTACGACGCGCGAACGAACCTGTCCGCGGACGTGGCGGCGGAAGTCCGCAACCATCTGGGCGCTGCCGTCTTCGAGACGGTGATCCCGCGGAGTGTCCGCCTGTCCGAAGCGCCGAGCTTCGGCCTCCCGGTCGCCCTGTACCGAGGC
Organism: Candidatus Limnocylindrales bacterium; assembly: GCA_046595595.1. Taxonomy (GTDB): domain Bacteria; phylum Chloroflexota; class Limnocylindria; order Limnocylindrales; family CSP1-4; genus CF-46. Next base: position 3,182 of record JBKJOK010000373.1, on the reverse strand, counting down.
GACTCACGCGGCGCGGTCGCGTATGACGCGCTCGCCGCGGAGCTTCTCCGTCGCGACGCCAGCAGCCCGTCGAACGGACATCCGGTGGGAGACGCCGCGCGATCGGCGGGGTCAGCGGAGGCCCGGCCGTCCAGCGCCGGCGAGCGCGCTGCGGTCGCGACGGGCGCACCGTCATGACGATTCGATCGGAGCGGCATGCCGGCCTCGGTCGTGGCCTCTCGTCGCTGATCCCTCAGCGCGCCCAGGCGTCCTCGACCAGCGAGATCCCGCTCGACCGGATCCGTCCCAACCCGCGCCAGCCGCGGCAGCGGATGGACCCCGCCGAGCTCGAGGGCCTCGCCGCAAGCATCCGCGAACACGGAGTCCTCCAGCCGATCCTCGTCACCGAGACGCTCGACGGCTACCAGCTCGTCGCCGGCGAGCGCCGGTTCCGGGCGAGTCAGCAGGCTGGCCTCGAGCGGATCCCGGCGGTGATCCGCCAGCTCGCCGATCGCGACCAGCTCGAGCTGGCGCTCGTCGAGAACCTCCAGCGCGCGGATCTGGGACCGCTGGAGGAGGCCCGCGCATACGAGGCCCTCGTGTCGGAATTCGGCCTGACCCACGAGCAGATCGCCCGGCGCGTCGGGCGGGCCAAGTCGACGGTCACGAACACGCTCCGCCTGCTCGACCTCGATCCGGCCGTCCAGGAGGCGCTCGTGGAGGGCCGCCTGACCGAGGGCCACGCCCGGGCGATCGGCGGTCTGCCCGCGGAGCATCAGGCGCGCGTTGCCGCAAGCGTCGTGGCCCAGCAGTTCTCGGTCCGCCAGACGGAGGAGTTCGTCCGTCGCCTGCGCGAGCCACGCTCGGCTCGGGCGGCTACCGCGCGCGTCGTCGATCCGGACTTCGAGCGGGTCGAGGACGATCTCCGTCGCCGGCTCGGGACCAAGGTCACGCTCGCTCGCTCGCGCAAGGGAGGCCGGATCATCATCGAGTTCTACAGCGACGAGGAGCTCGGACAGCTCTACGACCGATTGATCGGAGGACATGCGTGACCGAAGAAGCCACCAAGTCGCGAGCCGCCGCCGAGGCCAAGCCCTCGCGTCGGACGAAGGGCGCGAGCGGTGGTTCGGACTACAACGCCTCGAGCATCCAGGTGCTCGAGGGGCTCGAGGCCGTCCGTCGCCGACCGGGCATGTACATCGGTTCGACGGACGTCCGTGGCCTCCACCATCTCGTGTGGGAGGTCGTCGACAACTCGATCGACGAGGCGATGGCCGGCCATGCCACCACGATCCTCGTCACGATCAAGGCTGATGACACGGTGATCGTGGTCGACGACGGCCGCGGGGTGCCCGTCGGCAAGCACTCGACCGGCAAGGACGCCCTCGAAGTCGTCCACACCGTGCTCCACGCCGGCGGCAAGTTCGGCGGCGGCGGCTACAAGGTGTCGGGCGGTCTCCACGGCGTCGGCGTCAGCGTCGTCAACGCCCTGTCCTCGTGGATGCGCGTCGAATCCTCACGGGATGGCACGACCTGGTCGCAGGAATACGAGCGGGGCAAGCCCAAGACCCCCGTCACAAAGGTCGGGCCGAGCGGCGGCCGACACGGCACGACGACGCAGTTCCAGGCCGACGTCGAGATGTTCGAGTCGATCGAGTACTCGTTCGAGACGATCTCGCAGCGCCTTCGCGAGTCCGCCTACCTCACGAAAGGCGTCTGGATCACGCTCAAGGACGAGCGGATCGATCGCGAGCGCTCGTTCTACTTCGAAGGCGGCCTCGTTTCGTTCGTCCGGCACCTGAACCGGAACAAGGAAGCCCTCCATCAGAAGCCGATCTATTGCGAGAAGCGCGAGGGGTCGACGTCGGTCGAGGTCGCCCTTCAGTACAACGATACGTACACCGAGAACGTCCTCGCGTTCGCGAACAACATCAACACCGTCGATGGCGGCACGCATGTGACCGGCTTCCGGGCGGCCCTGACGAGTTCGCTGAATGATTGGGCCCGGCGGGCGAGCGTGCTCAAGGGGGCCGATGCCAACCTGTCGGGCGACGACGTCCGGGAGGGTTTGACCGCGGTCGTGAGCGTGAAGCTGACCGATCCGCAGTTCGAGGGCCAGACCAAGGCCAAGCTCGGCAATGCCGAGGTAAAGGGCCAGGTCCAGACGGCGCTCGCCGAGGCGCTCGGCCAATATCTCGACGAGAACCCCGGCGACGGTCGGCGGATCATCGAGAAGTGTCTGACAGCCGCCCGCGCCCGCGACGCCGCCCGAAAGGCCCGCGATCTCGTCCTCCGCAAGGGCGCCCTCGACGGACTCTCGCTGCCCGGCAAGCTCGCCGACTGCCAGGAGCGCGACCCCGCCCGAAGCGAGCTGTACATCGTCGAGGGCGACTCGGCCGGCGGATCGGCCAAGCAGGGGCGCGACCGGCGCTTCCAGGCGATCCTGCCGCTGCGCGGCAAGCTGCTCAATGTCGAGAAGGCACGCCTCGACAAGATCGTGGCCAGCGAGAACGTCCGGCCGCTGATCATCGCCCTGGGGGCCGGGATCGAGGGCATCGGTGACAGCTTCGACATCACGAAGCTGCGCTATCACCGGATCATCATCATGACCGACGCCGACGTCGATGGCGCCCACATCCGGACCCTGCTCCTGACCTTCTTCTACCGGTTCATGCCCAAGGTCATCGAGAACGGCTACCTGTACATCGCCCAGCCGCCGCTCTACCGCGTGTCGACCGGCAAGGTGACCAAGTACGCCCAGTCCGAGAAGGAACGCGATCGGATCGTCAAGGAGATGGACCGCAAGAACGTTTCGGTCCAGCGCTTCAAGGGCCTCGGCGAGATGAACGCCGACCAGCTCTGGGACACGACGATGAACCCCGAGACGCGAACCCTCCTCCGGGCCGAGATCGACGATGCCGTCGCGGCGGACGCGATCTTCACGATGCTGATGGGCGAGAAGGTGGCTCCTCGCAAGCAATTCATCAACACCGAGGCACGCAAGGTCCGGAACCTTGACGTCTGAGGTCCGCGCGGTCGAGCGTGCCGGGCAGATGATCGAGGTCGCCCCCCACCGCTGCTTCGCCTGCGGTGCCCTGAACGAGCACGGGATCCATCTCGACTTGCATGTCGATGGCGATCGCTGCTGGACCGAGCTCGCCGTGCCCGATCGCTTCCAGGGCTGGGACGGCATCGCCCACGGC
>JBKJOK010000170.1:0-13056 GCA_046595595.1 Candidatus Limnocylindrales bacterium | reverse complement strand
CAGGAGGAGCTCCGCGAGCTGCTCGATCCCGACGCCCTCGCCGACCTCGAGCTGAATCTCCAGCTCCTCACCGAGGACCGCCTCGCCTCGACCGCCGACCAGCTCCATGACGTCCTGCGCCGGCTTGGTGACCTGTCGGCCGACGAGATTGCCGCGCGCTGCGAGGGCGGCGCAGCCAACGGCGACCCGTGGCTGACCGAGCTGATCGCGTCCCGGCGCGCGGTCGCGGCCCGGATCGCGGGAGACGAGCGCTGGATCGCGATCGAGGACGTCGCCCGCTACCGCGACGGGGTCGGCGTCTCGCCCCCGGCCGGCGTCCCGGACGCGTTCCTCGGTCCGGCTGGCGGCGCCCTTGACGGGCTCCTCGCCCGCTACGCCCGAACCCACGGGCCCTTCCTGACCCCCGATCCAGCCCGTCGCTGGGGTCTCCCGGCCGGCATTGTCGAGGACGCCCTGGAGCGGTTGCTCAACGCCGGCACGGTCCTGCGCGGCGAGTTCCGACCCGGCGGCGCCGAACGCGAGTGGATCGACCCCGATGTTCTCCGCCTCCTGCGCCGTCGCTCGCTCGCCCGCCTGCGCAAGGAGGTCGAGCCGGTCGATCCGGCGGCGTTCGCCCGCTTCCTGCCTGCCTGGCAGGGCGTGACGGCGGTCGGTGCGACCCCTGCGCCGCTGCGCCCCACCGCCGCGCTCGAGCGGCTCGCCCAGGTCGTCGACCAGCTCGCCGGCGTCGCCCTGCCGGCCTCGGTCCTGGAGCGCGACATCCTGCCGGCCCGTGTCCCCGGCTACCAGCCGCGACTGCTCGACGAGCTCGGCGCCCTCGGCGAGGTCGCGTGGGTGGGGCGGGGGAGCCTCGGCCGCGACGACGGCCGGATCGTCCTCGTCCGGCCGGGGCGCGAACTGGTCCGTCCAGCCGGCTCGGCGGACGCGACCGAGCGCCCGTCCGATCCGCGCCATGACCGGCTTCGCGAGCATCTCGAGCGGCGCGGCGCCTCGTTCTATCGGGAGCTGTTCGCCGCGGCCGGTGGCGGCGCGGACCGCGCCGTGCTCGACGCCCTGTGGGACCTCGTCTGGGCGGGCGAGGTCACGAACGACACCTTCGCCCCACTCCGCGCCCTGCGCTGGAAGCGGACCGATGGCAGCATGCGTCGCCGCGGATCGGGTCGGCTGACCTCGCTCGGACCACCCGAGGCGGCGGGCCGCTGGTCATTGGTCGATCCGCCACCGGGCAGCCCGACGGAGCGCCTCCACGCCACCGCCCTCGCACTGCTGGACCGACACGGGATCGTCACCCGCGAGGCCGTCGCGTCCGAAGGGATCGACGGCGGGTTCTCCGCGGTCTATCCGATCCTGCGGGCGCTCGAGGAGGCGGGCCGGATCCGGCGCGGCTACTTCGTCGACGGGCTCGGGGCCGCGCAGTTCGCTCTCGCCGGTGCGATCGAGCGGCTGCGCTCCGTTCGCGAGCCGGGCCGCGACGCCTCGGAGCGATTGGTCCATCTGCTCGCGGCCTCGGATCCGGCCAATCCGTACGGTGCCGCGATCGCCTGGCCGCGGCGCGGCGAGAACGATCGCAGGCCGCTCCAGCGCGCCGCCGGCGCGTACGTCGTGACCGTTGACGGTGTCGCTGCCCTGTACGTCGATCGCGGTGGCGGCTCCCTCCAGGTCCTGCCGGCCGGCGACGAGCCGGCCGTCGCTGAAGCGGCCGCCCGGGCGCTCGGTGCGCTCGTCGGTGACGGCCGAACGCGCGAGCTCGTGATCACCAAGGTCGATGGCGGTCCCGTCGCCGAGTCGCCCTTCCGCGATCGACTGATCGGCGCGGGCTTCGTCCCGGCCTACCGCGGCCTGGTCCTGCGGGCGACCCGTGCCTGAAGGCGACACGCTCCACCGAACGGCCCACGGGCTGGCCCCGCATCTCGTCGGGAAGGCCGTGACGGCGGCTCGGGTCCGGGCCGGCGGGCCGCAGGTCCAGCGGATCGTCGGGGCCACGATCACGAGCGTCGAAGCCGTCGGCAAGAACCTTCTGATCCGGTTCGACAACGATCTCGAGCTCCGGACCCACCTCCGGATGAACGGGTCGTGGCATCGCTACCGGCCCGGCGAGCGCTGGCGCCGGCCACCGTCCGCGGCGCGGCTCGTCCTCGAGGTTCCGGGCGCGGTCGCGGTCTGCTTCGATGCCCCGGTCGTCGAGCTGTTCGAGGCACGCGCGGAGTCGATCCACCCGACGATTGCCCGGCTCGGACCGGACCTCCTGGATTCCGACTGGGGCGACGGGCACGCGGCCGAGGCGCGGCGCCGGCTGCGCGATCCGGCCCGCGCGACGCTGACGATCTCCGAGGCGCTCCTCGACCAGCGCGCCCTGGCCGGGATCGGCAACATCTGGCGCAACGAGACGCTCTTCCACGAGCAGGTCGAGCCGTGGACGCCCGTGGCCCATCTCGACGACGCGACGCTCGACCGGCTCGTGGCGACCGCCCGTCGCCTGCTCCGGGCCAGCGTCGACGTCCCGTCTGGCCGCTCGCCGATGTGGGTCTATCGGCGGACGGGCCGGCCGTGTCGTCGCTGCGGGACGCTCATCCGATCCGCACCGCTCGCCCGCTCGATCCCGCGGACCACGTTCTGGTGCCCCTCGTGCCAGCCGGAGATGAACGGATGACGCGGTCCGTCGACGTCAATTGCACTGGCAATGCCCGAGCCGGCTGGACGTGCTTCACGGCGATCCGCGACGACGATGGCCGCGTTTCGGAGTTCGAGGTTCGGGTGACCCGGGAGCACCTCGATCGGTTGGCGCCCGGCGACACCGATCCGACCGCGCTCGTCGAGCGATCGTTCCGATTCCTGCTCGAGCGCGAGTCCCCGGCGAGCATTCTCCGAAGCTTTGAACTGCCCGAGATCGGCCGCTACTTCCCGGACTACGAGGCGACGATCCGGCGGAAGGCCTGAGCCGCGCGGCGCGTATCATCGCCGCCGTGTGCGAGCACTTCGTCGCCCGGGCCAGCGAGCCATTCCGGATCGACGACCTCTGGCCGTTCACGGAGCGCCTCGAGCGGTTCGGGCTGGCGGGCTTCGGCTGGGGCGCCGCCTGGCTCGCTGCCGACGCGACGCTGGACAGCCATCGTGACATCCGGGCCTTCCGCGACGACCCGGCTCGGGCTGACGTCGGCGGCCGAGAGACGACGAGCGTCCTCGTCCACCTCCGCCGGCCCTCGAAGCTCTCGACCCTGCAGCTGCCCGACACCCAGCCCTTTACCGATCCGGCGGGCCGATTCGCGTTCAGCCACAACGGCGACTTCCGCGACATCCGATCCGCCAGACGCCGCTACCGGGCCGAAGGGCGGATCGCCGGCCGGGCCGACACCGAGATTGGCCAGCGCTGGCTCGAGGACGCCTGGGCCGACTGCCCGTCCGCCGGCGAGGCGCTCCGGGCCTTGCACGCGACGTTCGGCGGCCAGGCGAACCTCGCGACGATCGAGCCGACGGGCGTCGTGACCCACCATGCCGCCAACACCGAGAACCCCGTGTTCGCCTTCCGCCTCGGCCGGATCGGCGTCGTGGCGACCGGCCTGTACTCGCTCGATCGATCCGTGTTCCAGCTGGCGGCGATCGGGGCGACGGAGCGACGCCTCGTGCGGCCGGGTGTCGCCGTCGCCCTCGAGGCGTCCGGCCGCGCCGTCCCGGCCTGAGCGCCGCTTGGCGGTGATCCGTCGAATTCGCAACATTCCGCAGCGGCGCGCGTCGTAGGCTTCGACAACGGGCACGTTTCGGGGGGGAGCGGAGGGAGAAACGTGGAGAGCACCGATCCCGATGCGGGCCGCCGGCCGACGACCGACCTGCCGATCGGCCACCTGGTCCGGATCTCGCTGTATTGGCTGGGCCTGACCGCGATCGACGGCGCCGTCGGCGTCTTCATCCAGAACCGTCTCAACTACGACGCCTTCGTGCCCGAGCTCGAGATCGGGCGGACGCTGTTCCTCTTGTCGATCCCGGTCGCGGTCCTCTCGATCCTGATCCAGCCGACCGTAGGGGCGATCAGCGACTACACCGTCAGTCGCTGGGGCCGGCGCAAGCCGTACATCGTCTTCGGCTCGCTCCTCGACCTCGTCTTCCTTGCCGGGATCGCCATGGCCAGCAACGTCCTGATGCTCGGCGCCTTCGCGGCGTTGCTCGCGATCAGCACGAATATCGCCCGCGGCCCGTTCCAGGGCTACGTCCCGGACCTCATCGCCGAGCGCCAGGTGGGCATGGCGAGCGCCCTCGTCGGCCTGATGCAGATCCTCGGCAATGTGGTCGGCTTCCTGCTTGTGACGGTCGCGGTTGCATTCGATCGGATGGAGTTCGCGATCGCCGCGGTCGCAGTTGTGGAGTTGGCCACGATGGTCGCGGTGGTGGTCCGCGTCAGCCCGGGTCCGGCGCCGCTCGATCGAGCCGGCCGCTCATGGCTCACGATCGCCAGGACGGCCTGGGGCGCCGACATCCTCCGCGAGCGCTCGTACGTCTGGCTCGTGGTGTCCCGCCTGTTCTTCCTCATGGGCGGCGCGATGCTCGTCAACCTCGTGATCACGTACCTGAACCTGACCCACGGCCTGTCGCAGGAGGCCGCCAACGGAACGAACACGATCCTGCTCGTCGTCGTCGTGATCGCCAACCTGATCGCGATCGTGCCGAGCGCCCGCGTGTCCGATCGGATCGGTCGCAAGCCGGTGATCTACGCAAGCTGCGTGGTCGGCGCGGCAGGGCTGCTGATCGCCGCGTTCGCACCGTCGGTCTCGTTCCTGTTCGTCGGGGCGTTCCTCTTCGGGGCGTCCGCCGGCACGTTCCTGGCCGTCGACTGGGCCCTGATCACCGACATCATCCCGCGCGCCTCGTCCGGTCGCTACATGGGGCTGTCGAACGTCGCGACCGGCTCGTCGACGGTCTTCGCCGTCATGACCGGCGGCCTGGTGCTCGACTTCTTCAACAGCACCTTCGGGCGGGGGACCGGTCCCCGGGCCGCATACGTCCTCGGGGCCGTCTACTACGTGATCGCAATGATCTGCCTGCGACCGGTCGTCGAGCCCGATCGCCGAACGCGTTCGAGGCCTCCCGCCGTCGGCAGCTGACCTCTGCCGGATCGGCTGCGAGACCGCGAGCCAACCGGACCGCGCGACTCGACCGGCCGGGCGCGTTTGGTGCAGCGGCTGCATGAACGGACGTCCGGACAGCCGGCGTCGGCCCACGATGGACGTGATCCGCCCCTCCGACCGTCATTTCGTGCACCCGACGCAGCAGACGTCGTCCGAGCGATGGCCCAGCCGTCGGTTGACCCACTCGACGCATGATCGGCCGCTGGCGCGGCTCAGCCCGGGTCGCGCTCCCGCGGTCCAGCCGGCGTCGGCCCCGCGCCGCGCCGTTCGTCCGGTGCTCCATGCGGCAGGCCGAGCCAGTTCCGGACGCGCCGGGTGAGCGATCGGCGCTCGGCGCGCCACGTCTCCAGGTGGACCCACCACCAGTCGGGCCGGAGCCAGCCGAACGGGTCCGGTTGCCGCCACAGGACCGGGACGAGGGCCCACAGGAACACGATGTAGTCGAGCCGGAGCGGCCGTCGACCGAAGCCGAACAAGGCCTCGAGCTGGGCGATCGTGCCCGGCAGCGTGGCAAGGCTGAGCAGGATCGACACCGCCAGGAGGGCCAGGCCGTACAGCCGGGCACGCGGCGCCAGGACGATCAGGAACACGACCGGAACCCACTTCATTGACGATGCGAGCGCCCACAGAACCCCGGCCAGAAGCGGGCCGCTGAACTGGGCGCCCCACAGCAGCAGGGTCAGTGGCAGGTTGATGTTGCCGGTGTCGAGGTTGGCCCCGAACGGGAAGCCCAGCAGGGCGACGAGAAAGGCCGTCTGGAGCGGGCGCTGGCGGTAGGCCCAATGGATCGTCCAGAGCAGTCCGAGGATCGTGCCGCCGCGCCAGACGAACCACGCGACGTCCCACGGCAGGAGGGCCCACGGCGCGAACCCGGGCAGCATCCACGGGGCGTAGACGTAGGGTAGGAACGGGCCGGTCGGGCGGTAGGGGTCGCCGCCGCCGAGCCAGATCCGGACCGCCGCCCAGTAGGCCCGGGCGTCGGCGCCGGCCGGCTCGCCGCGAGCCACGAGCGCCGCCGCGAGAGCGCCGAACGTCACGATCAGGAGGGCCATCGCGAGGAGCCGGCGCCGATCGTGGAGGCGATTGACCTCGTGGCGGAGCGCCCGCCGAAACACGGCCGCTCGGCGTCGATGCGGAGTCGCCGGCCGGGCGCCTCGGACAGTCCCGGGCGCGACCTCGCCCGGCTCCGGCGTCGTCGCGTCCACACTGGTCATCGTCCGGCATTCTGGCACGCGCCCGATGGCCGCTCGTCGGGTCGACGCCGAACTGCGACGATTCGCACGACGCGGTCGGCCGGCCGGCCGACGGTCCCCACGCTATCCTTCCCCGATCCGAGCGGAGGAAGCGCGCGTCCGTGACCGACGGGACCGTCATCATCATCGGCGGAGCCGAGGACAAGATCCGGGACCGGGTCATCCTCAATCGCTTCGTCGCGCTCGCCGGCGGCCGGGACGCGACGATCGCGGTGATCTCGACGGCGTCGAGCCTCGGCACCGAGGCCGGCGAGCGCTACCGCCAGATCTTCACCGACCTCGGGGTCGCGGGAGTCCGTCCGCTCCACGCCACGACCCGGCCCCAGGCCAACGACGAGAGCGTCGCCCTGGCCCTGCGCGACGCGACCGGCGTGTTCCTGACCGGCGGCAACCAGCTGAAGCTCGCCTCGACGATCGGGGGGACCCGCCTGGCCGACACGATGCTCGAGAGATTCCGGCACGGAGCGGTCATGGCCGGGACGTCGGCCGGGGCCTCGGCGATGAGCAGCCACATGATCGCGTTCGGGGCGTCGGGTGCCACCCCGAAGCACCGCATGGCCCAGATCGCGGCCGGCCTCGGGATGCTGCCGGGGGTGATCGTCGACCAGCACTTCCAGCAGCGCAACCGGCTCGGCCGGCTGCTGTCCCTGATCGCCCAGAACCCGTCTCTCCTCGGCCTCGGCGTGGACGAGGACACGGCGGGCGTCGTCGGCCCGGATCACGTCATGGAGGTGATCGGCCGGGGGAGCATCACGGTGATCGACGGTTCCGCCTCGGAGACGGACGCGTGGGAAATTCGGGGCCACAAGCCGCTGATGATCAGCGGCGTCGTCCTCCATTCGTTGCCGGCCGGGTACCGCTTCGACCTCCGCCGCCGTCACCGCCTCGCGACGCCGACGCTCCACGCCCTCCCCGGCGGGATCGAGGGAGCCGCGTCGAGCTGAGGGGGCTTGGGTCTGGCGTGAGTGGGTTAGGCGTCGGTATCCGACCGTGCTTCCGACCTTACCCGTTCGCGTCGCGGCTCGATTCCGGTGGCCAGCCTCCCGGTCTGTGCGCGCACACCGATCGCGGCCCGATCGCCAGTTGTTCGCCAACCAGCCGCCAGGGGACTGCCACGGCGGAAACCGCTGCCGATGAGCCCCGCTTCGAACAAACGGCTGAGCGTGGATCGGCTCGCGATCTGGAGCGGGAGAGCGCGGGATCCCTCATACCAGTCCTCCGCTGACTGCAGCGGCAGGTTCGTTCGCGCGATCGCCCGCCGACCGCGCAAGCGCCGACGCGCCCTCGACCATCGAACGCGAACCGGCTGGCGGTACACTCGGGCGACCAGATCGGGTCAGGAGGGATCAGTGGCAGACACGGCACCGCGATCTCGAACCCCGCAGCCGAGCGGCCACGCTTCCGAGGCACCTGCCCCTTCGCGGAGAGCCGCCGCGACGAAGCCTCGTCGCCGGACCGCGGACCCGGGCGTCGCGCGACCCGAGCCGACCCTCCGGATCGTCGAGACCCGGATCCTGCGCGGCCCGAACTACTGGGCCCGCGAGCCGGTCGTCCGGATGGTCGTCGACCTCGGCGTCCTCGAGGAGTTCCCGAGCAACAAGATCCCGGGCTTCACCGACGCCCTCGTCGGTCTCCTGCCGAGCCTCGAGGACCATGCCTGCAGCCTCGGCCGGCGGGGCGGCTTCATCACCCGTCTGCGCGACGGAACGTGGGCCGGTCACATCGCCGAGCACATCGCCCTCGAGCTCCAGAACCTCGCCGGCACGGACGTTCGACATGGGAAGACCCGGAGCACCGGCGAGACCGGCCGCTACAACGTGATCTACGAGTTCGGCGAGGAGAGCGTCGGGATCGAGGCCGGCAAGCTCGCCGTCGCCCTCGTCAACTATCTCGTCGCGCCGGACGAAGCGCCGACCGGCATCGACTTCATGGTCGAGATGGAGCGCCTGATCCGGCTGGCCGAGAAGTCCGCCTTCGGGCCTTCGACCCAGGCGATCCTCGACGAGGCCGCCAGCCGCGACATCCCGTTCATTCGGCTCGACCGACACTCCCTCGTCCAGCTCGGGCAGGGGGTCCACCAGCAGCGGATCCGGGCGACGATGACGTCGAAGACCTCGGCGATCGGCGTCGACATCGCGAGCGACAAGAGCCTGACCAACCGGCTCCTCGACTCGGCCGGGCTGCCCGTCCCGAAGAGCGCCGTCGTCACGACCGAGGAGGCGACCGTCGAGGCCGCTCGCCGGATCGGCTTTCCGTGCGTCGTCAAGCCGCTCGACGGCAACCACGGTCGGGGCGTCCATCTCGACTTGCGTTCCGACGAGGCCGTCCGGGCCGCGTTTGCCGGCGCGCTCGCCCAGAGCCGCAGCGGCGACCTGGTCGTCGAGAGCTACGTCGCGGGCAATGACTACCGCTGTCTCGTGATCGGCGGGGTCGTCGCGGCGATCGCCGAGCGCGTTCCGGCCAGCGTGACCGGCGACGGTGAGCACACGATCCGCCAGCTCGTCGCGACCGCCAACCAGGACCCCCGGCGCGGCATCGGCCACGAGAAGGTCCTGACCCGGATCAAGGTCGACCCCGCCGCCGAGGTCATCGTCCGCGGGCAGGGTTTCGGCCTCGACGACATCCCGCCCGAGGGAACGTTCGTCAAGCTCGCCCTGACCGGCAACATGTCGACCGGCGGCACGTCGATCGACCGGACGATCGAGGCCCACCCGGATAACGTCGAGATCGCCGAGACCGCCGCCAGGATCGTCGGCCTGGACATCGCCGGGATCGACTTCATCTGCCCCGACATCGCCAGCCCGGTTCGCGAGACCGGTGGCGCGATCGTCGAGGTCAACGCCGCGCCCGGCTTCCGGATGCACACCCATCCGACCGAGGGTGAGCCGCAATACGTCGCTCGGCCCGTGATCGACGGCCTGTTCCCACCCGGCTCCCCGTCGCGGATCCCGATCGTCGCGGTCACCGGCACGAACGGCAAGACGACGACGGTCCGGATGATCGCCCACATCCTCAAGCTCAAGGGCAAGCGCGTCGGGATGACCTCGACCGACGGCATCGTGATCGACGGCCGAATGATCAAGAAGGGCGACATGTCGGGCCCGAAGTCGGCCCAGATGGTCCTCCAGAACCCGACCGTCGACACCGCGGTGTTCGAGGTCGCCCGGGGCGGCATCCTGCGCGAGGGCCTCGGCTACGACCGCAACGACGTCGCGGTCGTCACCAACGTCACCGGCGACCACCTCGGGATCGGCGGGATCGACTCGCTCGGCCAGCTCGCCAACGTCAAGGGCGTCGTCGTCGAGGCCGTGCCGCGCTCCGGCACGGCGGTCCTGAACGCGGACGACGGCCACGTCTACCGGATGGGCCGCCACTGCGCCGGCAAGGTCGTGTTGTTCAGCATGTCCAGCGCGAAGGGCGAGGACGGCTACGACCGGATCGACGGCCACACCGCTCGAGGCAACGCCGCGTTCGTCCTCCAGTCGGGTCCCCAGGGCGAGCTCATCGTCCTGCGCCACGGGCCGCGGACGATGCCGGTCCTGTACACCCACCTGATCCCGGCGACGTTCGGCGGCAAGGCTCGGATGAACGTCGCCAACGCCCTCGCCGCGGCCGCCGCCGCGTGGGCCGCGGGAGCCCACCTTCACGACATCCGGCAGGGCCTGCGGACGTTCTCCACGTCGTTCTTCCAGGCGCCGGGCCGGCTGAACCTGCTCGACGTGGGGGGGATCCGGGTCGTCATCGACTACTGCCACAACGTCGACGGGATGCGCCAGCTCGCGGACTTCGTCGAGCGGATGATGACCGAGCCGCAGTCGAAGGCGGGCCGGATCGGGCCCAGCTCCAAGGGCCATACCCGGAGTGGCCGGGCGATCGGCGTGATCGGGATCCCGGGTGATCGGCGCGACGAGGACCAGCGCGAGTACGGTGCGATCGCCGCGCGCGCCTTCGACGAGATCATCGTCCGCGAGGACAAGAACCTGCGCGGGCGGGCGCCGGGCGTCTCGGCCGGCCACGTCATCGAGGGCGTCAGAGCCGCACGGACGGCCGGTGCCCGGGTCCTGAAGGCCGACAAGACGCTCGACGAGATGACCGCCGTCCGGACCGCCCTCCGCCGGGCGGCGCCAGGCGACCTGATCGTGTGCTGCGTCGACGACGCGATCGGCGTGTATCGCGAGGCGATGGCCGCCGCCGGTTCCGGTCGCGGGGCGACGGCCTTCGCGGACCCGGGCGAGCTCGAGGTGCCGGAGGGCTGATGAGCCGGCTCTCCCGGCTGGATGTTGACGCCTACCGGGCGTGGCTTGCCGAGGAGTCGTTCAGTGGCGTCGTCCACGTCGTCGGCGACGAAGACGAGGCGCCGGTCACAATCGCGCTCGGCATGGCTGACCGGATCGCCGGCGTCGCGAACCAACCGGGAACGCGGTTCGGAGTTGCATCCACGGCCAAGATGATCACGGGCCTGGCGATTGCCCGGCTCGTCGATCGCGGTGTTCTCCGCTACGAGGATCGCTACGTCGATCTCGTCGGCCTCGAGCTCCGGCCGCGGGACCTCGATCCGCGGGTCAGTCTCGAACACCTCCTGAGCCACACGTCGGGCGTCGGCGACTATGCGGACGAATTTGACGGGCCGCCGTTCGAGGCGATCTGGGAGACGACCCCGCCGGGCCGGATCCGGGGTCCGAAGGACACCCTCCGCCTGATGCTCGACCTGCCCCGAACCGGCGATCCCGGGGGCACAGCCCGCTACAACAACGGCGCGTACATTCTTCTCGGCGTCGCGCTCGAGGAGGTGACGGGCCGGTCGTTCCCGCACGTCATCGCGAGCGAGGTCTTCGAGCCGCTCGGGATGGCCGCCAGCGGCTACTGGCCACTTGATGGGCTGGAGCCGGATCTTGCGATCGGGTACATGCCGCCCGCTCCGGATGCAGTCGCCGGCACGCTGGCGGCCACCTGGCGGACGAACGTACATGCCATGCCCGCGGTGGGCGGGCCCGATGGCGGGCTCCAGTCCACTGCGGCCGACCTCGTCCGGGCCCTCGATGGACTGACTGGGCGCGGGCCAGGCGGAGCCCCCTTCCTCAGCGACGCAACCCGGACGCGGATGACGACGATTGTTGCCATCAGCCCCGAAGAAGAGGCCGGGTACGGGCTCGGCATGATCCGGGTCGGGGAGGGAGGGGCCGTCCGGGTCGGGCATTCGGGCGAGGACCCGGGCTTCAGCTCCCGCTGCTGGGCCTACGTCGGGGGCGAGCGGGTCGTGATCCTGTCCAACGTGACCGAGAGCAGCTGGCAGCCGTTCAAGCGGCTTGATGAGATGCTGGCCGCCACGTCCGCAGGTTGACATCGGCTGCCGATCGAGTATCGTGCTACTTGTGAGTAGCCCGTTGTTGCTGGCCCTGACCGCTCTCTGCGGCACCTTCACGATCGTGCTCGGTCTCGTCCACATCGCGATCCCCAGGCTCGTCGGGTACGGTCCCGCGATCGGGCGCGACAGCGCGGGCGGATCGGCCACAGACTCGCCGCCGCTCGGCACGATCGGGTCCGGCGGATTCACCTACCGCGTCCGCCGGAACGACCTCGTCGGCCTCGCCTGGGTGATGAGCAATGCCGCGAGCTACGTCCTGATCACGATCGGGATCGTCGATCTCGCCTGGGTCGCCGGCTGGAGGGGACTGCCGATTGCGCTAGGCGCGACCTGGATCGCGGGCTGGTGGGCGACGCGGGCGGCGAGCCAGTTCGCGCTCGGCCGGCGCGCCGGCGACGTGGTCGCAGCCGCCTGGTTCGCGGCCCTCGCGGTCGGCCATCTCGTCCTTGCCTTCGGCGCCGGTTGAAATTCGTGAGCGGGCCGTGGCTGTTCCGGATGCGCTGGCTCGACCTCCTCTTCGCTCATTGGCCAATCGATCGATCGGCCCTGGCGGCGGTCCTGCCGCCCGGCCTCGAGCTCGACACGTACGACGGAACGTCGTGGCTAGGGATCGTTCCATTCACGATGGCCGACGTGGCTCCGCGCGGGGTTCCGGCGATCCCCCGCGTCAGCACGTTCCCGGAGATCAACGTCAGGACCTACGTCCGCCGCAACGGCCGACCCGGCGTGCTCTTCCTGTCGCTCGACGCGGCCAGCCGGCCGACGGTCGAGGGCGGACGGAGAGTCTTCCGCCTGCCGTACTTCCGGGCGGCGATGGCGTCGATCCGGACCGGCGACACCGTGGCGTATCGCTCGCAGCGCACCGATGGCCGCGGCCCGCCGGCGGCGTTCATCGCTCGCTACCGAGCGACGCGTCCGGCCGCCATCGCAGAACCCGGCTCGCTCGCCGACTGGCTGACCCGGCGGATGTGCCTGTTCGCGCCCGATCGGCGCGGTCGGATCGTCCGGACCGACATCGATCACGTCGACTGGCCGCTGCGTCCGGCCGAGGCCGAGATCGACGAGAACACGATGGCCGCGGCCCACGGCCTGCGCTTACCCGATCAGGCGCCGCTGCTCATGGTCGTGGACCGGCTCGACGTCCGCGGTTGGCGACCCGTACCCGACTGACGGTCGGGGTCGGTCGCCGGATCGCACCTCAGGAGTGGCGGGAACGACCCTGGAAGCGCGGGATCAGCGTGGTGAGCTCGGCGCTGATGTCGATCGGGCGGGCGCCCAGCTCGGCCAGCAGGGCGAAGACCTCGTCGCGCTCCTCGTGGCA
>JBKJOK010000138.1:0-2441 GCA_046595595.1 Candidatus Limnocylindrales bacterium | reverse complement strand
GAGCCATCGCGCCTCGCCGATCCGCGGCGACGCTCCGGGTGAGGACTGGAACGCCTCGCATTCAACTGGAGCCGAGCAACGAGTCGAACGGAGCACGGTGGTGAGGTTCCGTCGGCCGGCCCCCAGCCAGGGTCCGAGCGCCGGAGCCGCCCGGGCGGCTAGCTCAGCTGGTTAGAGCACTTGCTTGACATGCAAGAGGTCACTGGTTCGAGTCCAGTGTCGCCCACCACATCACGAACGCGACGATCGGGACAGGCCCATCGCCGTCGCCATCAGAGAGCCGGGACCAGGCTGCAAGCCCGGCGGCGTTCGACGATCCAGGCACCACCCGTGAGCGACCGGCGAACCGGTCCGGGATCCGCCCGTTAACGCGGCCACAAGAGCGCGATGCCCAATGCGGCGCCGCGAACGCGGGTGGAACCGCGGGAGGATCGGACCTCTCGTCCTGCTTGGACGAGAGGTTTGTCGATTCCCTGGAGGAACGCGATGGCAGGCGACCAGAAGAACGAAGCAGTCCAGCCGTCCGAGGCGACCGACGAGCCGGAGCTCGAGGAGGCCCTGTTCGATGCGCCGGAGCGCGGCTCGGCCGACGAGCTCCTCGACGCCGGAGCCCACAGCGAGCTCGACGCGATGCGTCACTCGACCGCCCACGTCATGGCCGAAGCCGTCCTCGACCTGTTCCCGGGCACCCAGCTCGGCATCGGTCCGGCGATCGCCGATGGGTTCTACTACGACTTCAAGCTCGACCGCGCCCTGACGCCGGCCGACCTCGGCGCCATCGAGGAGCGCATGGCCGCATCGGTCGCCGCCGACCACGCGTTCGTTCGGCGCGAACTGCCGCCCGAGGACGGGAGAGCCCTCTTCGCGGAGCGCAACCAGCCGTTCAAGGTCGAGATCCTCGACGACCTCGCCGCGAAGGCGACGGCCGACGGCACGCCGATGGCCCAGACGACGCTCTACCAGCACGGTCCATTCGAGGACCTGTGCAAGGGTCCGCACGTCGCGAGCACGGCGAAGATCGGTCCGTTCAAGCTGCTCGCGATCTCGGGCGCGTACTGGCGCGGTGACGAGAAGCGGCCGGCGCTCCAGCGGATCTACGGCACGGTCTGGCAGAGCCAGGAGGACCTCGACGCGTATCTCTGGCGGCGGTCCGAGGCCAGGAAACGCGATCACCGCCGGCTCGGCGTCGCGCTCGACCTGTTCAGCTTCCATGACGTGTCGCCCGGATCAGCGTTCTGGCACCCCAAGGGCCAGCGGATCTGGCGGACGCTCGAGGACGCGATGCGCGAGCTCCAGGAGCGCCGCGGCTACGAGGAGATCTCCACCCCGATCCTCGTGTCGGAGAAGCTCTGGCGCCAGTCCGGCCACTGGGATCTGTACCGCGAGAACATGTTCCTCGTCGAGTCCGAGAACCAGATGTTCAGCCTGAAGCCGATGAATTGCCCGGAATCGTCGATCGTCTACCGGACGAAGAAGCGTTCGTACCGCGACCTGCCGCTGCGCTACAACGAATATGGTCGGCTCCACCGCAACGAGCGCTCCGGCGCGCTGAGCGGCCTGACCAGGGTCCGCCAGTTCATCCAGGACGACGCCCACCTGTACGTCCGGCCGGACCAGCTGACGGCTGAGATCGAGGCGCTCCTCGGCGAGGTCCGCGAGGCCTATTCGTGGGTTGGCCTCGAGCCGCGGTTCGCGTTCGCAACGAAGCCCGACAAGGCGATCGGCGACCCGGCGCTCTGGGAACGAGCGGAGCAGCTGATCAAGGAAGCCTTCGCGGCCGCCGACATCAGCTACACGCTCAAGCCCAAGGACGGCACGTTCTACGCCCCGAAGATCGACATCTACATCGACGACGCCCTCGGTCGGGAATGGCAGATGGCGACGATCCAGATCGACCTGGTGATGCTCCCGGAGCGGTTCGACCTGACCTACACCGACGAGGAGGGCAAGGAGCAGCGCCCAATCGCCATCCATCGCGCGATCTACGGCTCGCTCGAGCGCTTCATCGGGATCCTGATCGAGCACTTCGGGGGCGCCTTCCCGCTCTGGCTGGCGCCGGTCCAGGCCGTCGTCGTGCCGATCGCCGATCGTCACATCGACGCGGCGCGGGAGCTGGCCGGCGTCCTGCGTGAGCGCGGGCTGCGGGTCGAGGTCGACGAGTCGTCGAACCGGATGCAGTACAAGATTCGGGCCGCTCAGGAGCAGAAGGTCCCGTACATGGTCGTCCTCGGCGACCGCGAGATCGAGGCCCGGACGGCCTCGCCACGGACGCGGGCCGGCGAGCAGCAACCGCCCGAGGCGTGGGAATCGTTCGCCGATCGCCTGGCCGCGGAGAGCCGCGCCCGCAGCGTCGGCTGAAGGTCGCCCCGACCGGCCGGACCGCAGAGTCCCGCGCCCACGGCGGCGGCTGGGTGCTGCTCGATCGTTCGACTCCTGTTTCG